>DGYN01000062.1:0-72199 GCA_002398405.1 Caulobacteraceae bacterium UBA5005 | reverse complement strand
AACTACGGCCTGGAGAACATCCTCGCCGGGGCCCGCGCCGAAGACACCCAGACCGCGGGACGCTAGGGAGACGCAGCTCTACCGCACCTTTTCCTTTTCCCTGGGCGCTGAAACCCGGCGCGGCCTCGCCTCGGCCTTGGGCTTTGGCAGCAGCCTAAACCGCGTCTGGCACCAGGCGAAATCAACGCCGACGTCCAGCAGGGCGTCGCCCCGCCCGCAGGGACAGGCGAACTCCAGGACCTCGAGGACCCGGTAGGTCTCTCCGGCCTGCAGGGGGACCGGCATGCCCGTGACATGGTTGGGGGCCGCATTGACGCACAGAACAAGATCGCCGGGCCCGACAGCGTCGCTCATGGCTGACCTCCGTTGCTCTGAAGCGAAAATAGGCTCTGCCCGGCCTATTTGCTATCCGGCCTCAGAAGCTGAACCTGCGTCTGGCGGATATAGACCCGGTCATACTCTTTCACAGGATCACTGAGTTTGTCGTAGTCGACCAGGGAGGGATGCTGGCGCCGGGCCTCATCCTTCGACGGCTTGTTGGTATGCCGCCAGCCGTCCATCCGCCGCTGGGCGTTCCAGCGGTGGTGCTCCAGTTCCGACAAACGCTCCAGCTCCTCATCGTCATGGAACAGGCGGTCGTCGCCGGTCAGGCGCGGCAGGCCCTTGACCCCTCGCCAGATGGCCGGATCGATCCCCGCGCTGGCGAGCTTGGCCGGTATGTGGGCCACCGCGTCGCGGTTGGCCTGGCGGAAGGTCTCGTCCAGTTCCTCCCAGGGTCTTGCCGAGCGGTTGGTGGGATCATCCCGCATCTGCGGCGAGAGCGAGGCGCGATAGGCCTCGCAGAAGGCCCGCGCGGCGCTGTCCGGCGCGTCCGACAGGAACTCGGACGAGGCCAGCACATGGTCCAGGTCGCCGAACGGCATCAGGGCGTTGAGGCCACGCCCGTCGGAGGAGGCGCTAAGCACGGCGGTGTTATCCCGCAGGTGCACCAGAACCGGCGGCTGCTCGATGTCCGAGGCGCGCAGCAGGGACTGCAGCATGGCCGCGGCGCTCACCGCCTCGGCGTCCAGGTGCAGGCAGATATAGGCGCAGGTCACCGGCCCCGACCGCTCGATGGCGCGGCCCAGCACGGATGTGTCCGGATGGATGGCTTTTGGCCCCACCTCGCCCTCGATGAAGTTGAACCTGGCGCATTCGTCCAGCTCCGGCGCCCGCACCCGCATCACCCCTTCCAGGGACTTGGCGTTGGGGTCGATCACCGTGATGCGCGGCATTTCCAGATAGGTGGTGCGGCAGTTGACGATCAGGTCGCGGGCCACCGCCTGGCCGGTCTCGCCAAAGCCGACGATCAGGGCGTGGATCTGTTCGTGCCCCTTTTCCTTGGCCAGCAGGAAGGGCGGGTGTTCGGTGTCCAGCGCCCGGGCCGAGACGGCGGCCACCGACAGGACGCGGGTCTTGGGCTCGTTCAGGGCCGCGGCGGCGGCCTCGGCCAGGTGGATGTCGTGCATCAGCACGGTGATCAGGGCGTCGGGCGCGGTGGTGCGCGCGGCGCGGGCCAGGACCAGGGCGTTGGCGTCGTCGGCCTCGGCGATCAGGATGTGCTCGGCCCCCTTGCAGTGGTCCTGGACGGTGCGGGCCTGGTCTTCCGGCGGCCAGGAAATGGCGATGGAGCGGAAGCTCTCGGCCCCCAGGCTAGAGGCCCCGAGCCACAGGACGCTCTTGTGGGCCGCGCGCGCCGCCTCATAGGCCTTGGTGGCGATGGCTTCGGATCCGACCACCACCACCTGCTGGCGGGTGCGGCGGGCCAGCGCAAGGGCCAGGCGCTCCTGCAGAAGCACGCCCAGGGCCAGCAGAGCGGCGCCGAAGATGGCGGTCAGGCCCGTCCAGCGTCCCACCAGGAAGCGCCAGTCGGTGTTGCCGGGCGCGGTCTCGTAAGGGGCGGCGCCAAAGTCGAATAACAGGACAGCGCGATAGGCGGCCTCGTGACCTGGATAGCCCGCGTCGGACCAGCCGGTGTAGCCCAGCCCAATGGTCGCGAACGCCAGGATGGGAATCATCCAGGTGGCGATCAGCGATAGGAATCCCCTGCGCATGTGACCTAAGCGCTCCCCCTTTTGGCCATCATGTCAGAGAACGCGGACAGATGAATACTTTTCGCGTTTGGGGTTGGGCGAAGCGACGCGATCTTTATACGGCCCTTACACGCCACCCCCCAACCTCGCCTCGATCCCTTACGCTCATCCGTCCTACCCCCGATGCAGGAATCCGGTGCAATGGGGTTTGGATATGGCGGTCAGCCAGCAAGACGGACAGGTCCGCAAAGGCTATGGCTTCTGGGCGCTGACGCTCGGGTCCATCGGCGTGGTCTTTGGCGATATCGGCACCAGCCCGCTTTACGCCCTGAAGGAAGCCCTCGCCCACGCCAGCCGCGGCGCGCGAGATCTGGCGGTCATGGGCGTGGTGTCCCTGGTGTTCTGGGCCCTGCTTCTGATCGTCACCCTGAAATACCTGGTCGTCGTCATGCGCGCCGACAACAAGGGCGAGGGGGGAACCCTGGCGCTCATGGCCCTGGCTCAGCGGGCGGTTGGACGGGCCTCCCCGGTCCTGCTGTTTCTCGGAATCTGCGGGGCGGCGCTTTTCTATGGGGATGGTCTGCTCACGCCGGCCGTATCGGTGCTGTCAGCGGCGGAAGGTCTCGCCCTGGCGCCGGGGGTGGGCCACCTTCTCGAACCCTACGTACTGCCCGCCGCCGCCGTCATATTGATCGGACTGTTTCTGGTGCAGTCGCGCGGCACGGCGGCCATGGGCCGCTACTTTGGGCCCATCACCCTTGCCTGGTTCATCACCCTTGCGGTCTTGGGCCTGATTTACATCGTCCAGGAGCCCGCGATCCTCAAGTCGCTCAGCCCCACCTACGCGGTGCGGCTCCTGACTGCCAACGGCCTGCTGGGGTTCGCCATCCTTGGCAGTGTCTTCCTGGTCGTCACCGGCGCCGAGGCCCTGTTCGCCGACATGGGCCACTTCGGCAAGGCCCCGATCCGGGCGGGCTGGCTCGCCGTCGCCTTCCCTTGTCTGATGCTCAACTACCTCGGCCAGGGGGCCCTGGTCCTGATGGCCCCCGCCGCGGCCGCGAGCCCCTTCTTCAAGATGATCCCGCAAGCGGTCTATTGGCCGGTCATGCTGCTCGCCACGGCGGCGACCGTGATCGCCAGCCAGGCGGTCATCACCGGCGCCTTCTCGGTGACCCAACAGGCGGTCCAGCTGGGCCTCCTGCCGAGGGTCGAAATCAAGCGAACCAGCGAAACGGTCGCCGGCCAGATCTACGTTCCCAGCATCAATTACGCCTTGATGATCGGCGTCCTTCTTCTGCTGTTCACCTTCCGCACGTCCTCGAACCTGGCGTCCGCCTACGGCATCGCCGTCACGGCGACCATGGTGGTGACAGTGCTGCTGATGATCGTCATCGAACGCCGGCTCTGGAAGTGGCCGCTGGTCGCCAGCCTGGCGGTGACCGCGCCGTTGCTGTTCATCGACCTTGTCTTCCTGGGTTCGAACCTGATGCGGGTTCTCGACGGCGGCTGGTTCCCGATCGTGGTCGGCGGGGTCATCATGCTGGGCATGTTCACCTGGGTGCGGGGGTCACAGATCCTGGCCACAAAATCGCACCGTGACTCGATACCGCTCGCGGACCTGGTGGCCAGCCTGCGGAACCGGCCCGTTCACCGCGTTCCGGGCACGGCGGTGTTCCTTTCCTCGCAAGGCGATGTCGCCCCGGTCGCCCTGATGCACAACCTCAAGCACAACCGGGTGCTTCACGAGCGGAACATCATCCTCACCGTGGAGACGGCCGACCGGCCTCGCGTGGCGGAGGACGAGCGTCTGCGGATCGAGGCGATCTCTCCGGAGTTCTCGCGGATCACCCTGTGCTACGGCTTCATGGAGACGCCGGACGTCCCGAAGGCGCTTGGCCACGGACGCAAACAGGGCCTCAGGTTTGACGTCATGTCGACCTCGTTCTTCCTCGGCCGCCGCACCGTTACGCCGCGGGAAAAGGACGGCATGCCCCCCTGGCAGGACAAGCTCTTCATCTATCTGATGAAGAACGCCGCCAACCCGACAGACTTCTTCCAGATCCCGCCCGGCCGGGTGGTTGAGATGGGAGCGCAGGTAAGCGTCTAGAGCGTTTTCCGGCGAAGTGGATGCCGGTTCGCCGCCAGGAAACGCGACCACGCAAGGATCTGGAGCAGTCTCCGATCCGATCAGACCGGAGACTGCTCTAAGGCTCGGCGATGAACCGGTACCCGACCCCCGGCTCTGTCACCAGATGACGCGGCTGGGCGGGCACGGCCTCTAGCTTGCGGCGAAGCTGACCGACAAAGACCCGCAGGTACTGGGTGTCGTTCTTGTGCGCCGGACCCCACACCGCTGTCAGCAGCTGGGGCTGAGTGATCACCTTTCCGCGGCCGGCGACCAGTCGTGCGAGCAGTTCGAACTCCTTGGGCGATAACCGGACGATCACACCGCCGCGGCGGACGGTCCGAAGCGGCAGATCGATCTCCAGCTCGCCCGCGATAACAAGCCCATCCGGCAGTTCGGCGTTTCCGCCGCGCCTGAGCGCCACCCTCAGCCTGGCGAGGAACTCGCCCACGCCGAACGGCTTCTCCAGATAGTCGTCGGCGCCCAGGTCCAGAACGTCGATCTTCTCGCTCTCCTGGTGGCGCGCCGAAAGGACGATGACCGGTCCCGCGTAGAAGGCGCGCGCCTTGGTCAGGACCTCCCTGCCGTCAAGGTCCGGCAGACCCAGGTCGAGGATCACCGCGTCCGGCGCCCGGGCGGCGATTTCCCGCAGGGCCGCGGCCCCCGTGTCGGCCCGGATCGGGTCATAGCCCGCCGCATCCAGGGCGGCGGTCAGGAACCGGTGGATCTGCGGCTCGTCGTCCACGACCAGGATACGGCGGCGAAGGCTCATAGGAACTCCGCCGGGGTTGAACGCTGTTTCGGGAAGGACATCAGGAAGCGGGAGCCGCCAACGGCGGTAAGGGGGCTCACCGCCGCGATGCGTCCCCCGACAGCCTCGATGAACCCCCTTGCGATGGAGAGGCCCAGACCAGAGCTGTTGCGCCCGGTTCCCTCTACGCGATGAAAGGGCTCGAAGACCCGGCCAAGATCTCCCGGCGGAATGCCGCAGCCCTGGTCATCCACGGCGATCAGGACGCCGTTGGCGTCCTCCTCGACAGCGATGCTCAGCGGCGCCCCATCTGGACTGTGCGCCAGGGCGTTCTCAAGAACGTTGAGCACGGCCTGTTCCACCAGGATGGGATCGACCTGAACCAGCGAAAGCCGGTCGGCGTACCGCCGCACGATCTGTCGGCCCCGCGTGTCCAGCCGGGACAGGGCGGCCTCACACACCACCCGCGCATCCGTGGCCTCCCGCTTGGGGGTTAGCGCCCGGCCCTCGACCCGGCCCATGTCCAGCAGGTCCCCAACGTAACGGTTCAAGCGCTTGGCTTCCTCGGCGATGCTTTCCAGGAGGTCGCGCCGCACCGAGGGCTTCAGGCTGGCGTCATACTTCAGCAGAGTCGTCGATGATCCAAGCACGGTCGCCAGCGGCGTTCGAAAGTCGTGGCTGACGGAGTTGAGCAGGGCGACCTGCAGGTCGCGCGCGCGGCGCAAGGCCAGGTTTTCCGATGCCGCCATGGAAAGCGTGGCCCGTTCGATGGCCAGGGCGCCCTGCTGGATCAAAGCCTGGCCGATGGGCTCCAGGTTCAAACGCGCGCCGCTTCGTTGACCCACCACCCCGACCCGGCCGCCGAGGCCTTCGAGCGGCGAAAACTGCCAATCCTCGCCGGTGACCAGCTCACCCTTGGTCCAGGCGCGCTCGGCCGCGGCGGCGGCGGACGGCGATAGGCTCGTCAGGTCGGCTGGGCCGGCGGCGAGCGTCAGGCCGCCATCGCCAGGAAGCAACACAATCGTTGGCCCGTCTGTCGCCGCGGACAGATGCAGGGCGGTGGTCGACGCGGCGTCTTCAACCGTGGCCGCCGCCCCAAGGTCGCGGCTGGCGCTCAGCAGTTTGGTGATCGCTTGCGAGCGCTCCAGCGTCTGCCGCGCCGTCTGCCGGACCCGCCCGACAAGCCAGCCGGTGATCAGGGCAACGGCGAAAAAGACGGCGAACGCCAAAACATCTTCGCCGTGCCGGATCGCAAAGGTCCCCGTGGGGGCGAGAAAGAAAAAGTTATAGGCCAGCCCCGCCACGCCGGCCCCGAGCATGCCGGGGAGGGCGCCAAAAACCGAGGCGCTCAGCAGGACCGCGAGCAGGAGCAGCATGGCTATGGTGGCGTTGGAGAACTGGTTCTGCGCGGCCTGGGCAATGAGCACCGCCGCCGCGACCAGACCAAGCGACCCGAGATACGGCCCCGGCTTCAGCCTTCCGGGAAAACCGGACGCCCTGTCAAACGAGCCCATCATCGACCGTAAGTACAACAGTCCCGCTTCACGCCCAATCGCCGATATCCGCCTCTCAGGAGAGCGACCGCCAAACAACATAGGCCGCCGTCGCCAGCACCATGGTCGCGAAAAGCCGGCGGCCAAGCGCGGCCTTTTGGGAGAGAGCCCGAACCACGGGCGGCGCCGCCAGAGCGCCCAGGGCGCCGCCCGCGACAAGGGCGGCGAACACGCGCCAATCGATCAGGCCTGAGGCGGCGTAGCTTGTGCTTGTCGCGGCGCCGAAAAGGGCGACCGAAACCAGCGATGAGGCCGCCGCGTGGCCCAAGGTCATGCCGGTGGCGGCCATCAAGCCGGGCACGATCAAAAAGCCGCCCCCGATCCCGAAGAAGCCGGCGGCAAGGCCTACCACCAGTCCGACCGGAGCGAGCTTTAGCGTCAGGGCGCGGCTAAGCCGCACGCCCGGGTCGCCCTGGCCCTTCTGGGGAAAAAGCATCGATACGGCGACCGCCGCCATGGCGACGCCGAACCAGATGAGCAAGATCTGCCCGTCCATCCGCTTTGCGAGTTCGGCCCCGATCAACGATCCCGCCAGGCCCGCGCCTCCAAACACCAGGGCGCAGGGCCATTTCACTGTCCCGGCCCTGGCCTGGGTCGCGAGCCCGAAGAGCGCGTTCACCGACACAGCGGCGGCCGCTGTCCCGATGGCGACATGCGGATCTCGCAGACCGACCAGATAGATCAGGAGCGGCGTGGCGAGCACCGACCCGCCCCCGCCGAACACCGCGAGCAACAGGCCGATCAGCGCCCCGCCGGCGACCGCAACGCCGTAACTCGCGAGAGGAAGGTCCATCTAGGCCCTACGCCCCGGCTGGCCGGTTCCAGGGCGCGGCTCGCAGGAGGCGAGCCATGCCGCAGAAGCCGGTGGCTCCGGCGACGGTCAGCCCGGCGCCCACAAATGCGGAGAGACCGAAGAAGCCAGGATGCAGGGTGAGCCCCAGCAGTACGCCAGTGACCACGAGCAGGCCCGCGGCGATCTGCACTTGACGCAAAATCTCCAGCGGCGCCTTTCGATCCTCCTGCACGGGCAGGCCGGCCGCCGCCCAGGCGTCGAGCCCGCCCTCCAGGATGAAGGCCTCGCCCTCTATGGCGTCGGCTAGACGATCGCAGTTGGCCTCGGTTCTCATGCCCGACCGGCAGGTGAAGACCACGTCCTTGGCGGGTTCAATCTTCAGATGGGCGGCTTCGAAGGTCGACAAGGGGCGGGATTGCGCACCGGCCGCATGCCGGCGAGCGAACTCGTCCGCTTCACGGATATCGATGAGCAGCGCGCGGCCGGCTTTCATCCGTTCAGCGACTTGATGTGCGGGCAGAAGTGTCAGTTTAGCGGTCATGGTTCATGGCCTCCGGAGGGCAGAAAATCTCGGCAAGCGTTGACACCACTCTCAAGGCGGCCGGATCGGCGATCCGGTACCAAACCGATTGGGACTCGCGGCGGGTGGCCACGATCTCTTCCTCTCGCAGCACCGCAAGGTGCTGCGATAGCGCCGACTGCGAGAGGCCGACCAGCGGCAGCAACTGGCCGACCGTCCGCTCGCCCTCGGTGAGCTGGCAGAGAATCATCAGCCGGCGCTCGTTCGCCAGGGCGCGCAGCAGTTTCGCTGCCGCGCCGGCGTTGGTTTCCAACTGGGTGATGTCGAGTTTTGCGAGATCAAACATGACCGCAATATATGCGCTTGTGCTAATTTAGCAAGTGCTTATATATGAGGCCACCCTAGTGGAGCGCTCCCATGCAGCCCGATGTCCAAGTCTTCTTCGACCAGGCCACCTCGACCGCCAGCTATCTGGTCAGCGATCCGGCGACCAAGGCCGCCGCGATCATCGATCCCGTGCTGGATTTCGAGCCGAAGGCGGCTCGCCTCTCCACAAGCTCGGCCGATCGCATCCTGGCGGTGGTGGAGGCGCGCGGCCTGAAGCTAGAATACGTCTTGGAGACTCACGCCCACGCCGACCACCTGTCGGCCGCTGACTACATCCGTGGGCGGACGGGGGCGCGGATCGCCATCGGCGCCCATATCGTTGAGGTGCAAAAGACCTTCATCCCGGTCTTTGACGCGGACGATGTCTCCGATGACGGCGAGGTGTTTGATCACCTGCTCAACGAGGGCGACCAGCTGCCGCTGGGCGAGATCACGATCGGGGTGCTCCATACGCCCGGCCATACTCCGGCCGATGTCACCTATCTGATCGGCGATGCGGCGTTTGTCGGCGACACCCTGTTCATGCCCGACTACGGCACGGCGCGGGCCGATTTCCCTGGCGGCGACGCCCGCGTGCTCTATCGTTCGATCCGCAAGGTGCTGGATCTGCCGCCGCGAACGCGGCTCTTTGTGGGCCACGATTATCTTCCGGCGGGGCGGGACACGTTTCGCTCGGAGAGCACGGTGGCTGAACAGCGCGAGCACAACATCCATGTGCGCGAAGGCGTCAGCGAGGACGACTTCGCGGCCCTGCGTGAGGCGCGCGACGCGACCCTTGCGGCGCCGGCGCTGATCCTGCCGTCCCTGCAGGTGAACATTCGCGGAGGCGCGTTACCGAAGGCCTCGCCGTCCGGGCGGGTGTTCTTGAAGATCCCGGTCACCCGCGGCGAAGCGCCGGCGTCCGAAGAGAGGAAGGCCCAATGACCTACTATTATGCGAAAACCATCGCCCGCCCGTTCGACGAGGTCGTGGCCGCGACGCGGGACGCGCTCAGCCAGGAGGGCTTTGGCGTGATCACCGAGATTGACGTGCGGCAGACGATGAAGGCCAAGATCGGCGAAGACTTTCGGCCCTACACGATCCTGGGGGCCTGCAACCCTCGCCTGGCCTATGAAGCGCTCCAGCTCGAAGACAAGGTCGGCATCATGCTGCCCTGCAACGTCATCGTTCAGGACGCTGGCGGCGGTTGCACCGAAGTCGCCGCGGTCGATCCCGTGGCTTCCATGGCCGCGATCGCGAACGACGCCTTGAAGGAAAAGGCGGTGGCCGTGGGCGACAAGCTCAGGGCCGCCCTTGACCGCATCGGGGCCTGAGCAACCGGTATCCCCTGCGGATCCCCCTTACCTTAGGCTCTGGCGTGGCGCGCCCGGGCGCTGCTAGGATTTGGCTGGGTTGAAGCGGGGGCTTTCGATGGCGACCAAGGCGGTGGAGAAGCCCGAGACCTTGCAGCGGAAGGTCTATCTGGAACTGGACGCGGACGCCCGCGCCGATGGCCTGTCGCCGGTCAACGTCTTCCTCAGCTTCGCCATCGTCGCCTCGGTGGCGACCGCCATCCTCGAGACCGAGATTTCGCTCTCCTCGGGCCGGGAGGTCTATTTCCGCACCGCCGAGATCTTTTTCGGGGTCACCTTCCTGATCGAATATCTGACCCGGCTGTGGATCGCCCCCCTGCGCTTTCCTGAGCTTTCGCCGGTTATGGCCCGGCTCAAGTGGGCCCTTTCGCCGCTATCGCTGATCGACCTTCTGGCCCTCCTGCCCCTGCTGTTTGTGGCCCAAGCCGCGCCGACGGTGGTCATCCGGCTGGTGCGGTTGCTGCGCGTTCTGCGCCTCGCAAAACTTGGGCGGATGTCCAAGGCCTTTGACCTCGTCATGGAGACGTTCGCCTCCCGCCGTTACGAATTGGGGGTCACCGGTGGCATCGGCATTGTCCTTTTGATCGCCACCTCCACCGTGCTCTATCTCGTCGAGGGTCACATTCAGCCCGAGGCTTTCGGCAGCATTCCCCGCGCGCTGTGGTGGGGGGTGATCACGCTCACGACCATCGGCTATGGCGATGTTTATCCGGTGACGCCGCTTGGCAAGATATTCGCCGGGGTAACGGCGGTGATCGGCATCGGCCTGGTGGCCGCCCCCACCGGCATCCTCGCCGCCGGCTTCGCCGAGGAGTTGCGCGAGAAGTCGGCCAGCAAGACCAAGACCAAGACCGAGACCAAGACCGGGAGCTAGCCTTAGGTCAGGGCCATAGCCCGGCGCGTTCGAAATAGAGGGTGACGGTGGGGGTCTCCGTCAGCGCGGCGTCCATATCCGCCTTGCCGGCCCGGGTTTCGCCGAGTTTCTGTCTCGCCAGGCCCCGCCCGAACAGGCCCGCCGTCTGCCGGATGCGGCTGTGGTAGGCCGCATCGAAATCCGCATAGGCCTCGCGGTTTTTCCCAAGTTTGAGGTGGACCATCGCCCTTGCCAGCAAGGCCGGAGGCAGATCCGGGTAGGCGTGTAGCGCCGCGTTGCAGTCGTCCAGGGCCGAGGCTAGATCGCCCCCCATCTCGGTCTTGACGTGGCATCGGGTGGTGAGGGGCCCGGCGGAGTCCGGCGCAACATCCAGCGCGGCCTCAATGTCGGCCAGAGCGTCGTCGAAGCGGTTCACCATCCGATAGGCGTTGGCGCGACCGGAAAGAATATCGATGTCGCCGGGCCGCAGCTGGGCCGCCTTTTCCAGGTCGATTAGCGCTTCTTCGCCGCGGTTCTTGACGGCTAGCAGGGCGCCTCTCACGCTAAGCGCGTTTACATGGTCTGGGTCGAGCTTCAGCGCCTTGTTAAGGTCGGTCAGGGCGGTATCGGTTTTGCTCGCTACGATGTAGCCCACGGCGCGCTCGTAGTGTGCTGTGGCGAGCCTGTGGCCGGTCAGCCCGCCTTCGATCGCCATGCTGCAGACCTCGATATGATTTTGAGGCCGTCTTATGCAGGCCGCGTACCGCTCCTCCCGCTCGATTAATCCGCATCCGGACAGCGGGGCCAGGGCGCAGGTCAGCGCCAAGGCGCGCAGTATCGCAGACTTGATCATGGGACGCCCCCTTCGCCTGATGATGGCTCACGCCAGAGGGTCAAACAATATCCAGGCAAGGCTCGCCTCCATCATCCGACCAGGGATAGGGCGTGGCGCTATTGTGAGGCTTGACTCTGGCGCCGAGCTCATGAGAACAAAATGGGAACATGTCCAATCTCGCCACCCTCCGCGCCCAGATCGCCGCCGTCGAAGCGGGAACGCGCGGTCCCTCGAAGGTCCTGCCCTTCGGCGATCCCGCCGTGGACGGCTGTTTCCCCGGCGGCGGACTGCCGCTCGGCGCCTGGCACGAAATCACCGCCGACGGCATGGAGGCCGAGATCGGCGCCGCCCTCGCCGCCTTCGTGGCCCGCCTCCTCCCCTCTCTCCCGCAAGTGCTGTTTCGCGGCGATGTGGTCTGGGTGATGCGCAGGGACGACCTCTATCCGCCGGGCCTTGCCTTTCTTGGCTTTCCGGCCGAGCGGCTGATCCAGGTTCGGGCCGAAAACGACGAGGAAGCGCTCGGCGTTCTGGAGGAGGCTTTGGCCTGCCGCGGGATCGCCGCCGCCGTCGGCGAGGTCGAGGAGGTTCCGCTCACCGCCGGGCGCAGACTGCAGCTGGCCTGCGAGCGGGGCGGCGGCGCGGGGTTTGTTATCAACCGGCGGCCCTGGGGCCTCGCCGGCCGCCGGGGTTCCGCGTCGGGATCGGCGGCGGCCAGCCGCTGGAAGATCGCGCCGGCGCCCAGCCTTCCCGGCGAGGGCGGCCTGGGGTTTGGGCCCCTGCGCTGGAACGTGGAGCTCAACCGTTGCCGGGGCGGGCGGCCCGGTTCCTGGATTTTCGAAGAGGCAGGTCATGGCCCGCATCCTTTCCGTGTGGCTGCCGAGGTGGCCGATCACGGTCTGGCGCCGCCGCTCCGCCGCTCCGCCTGAGGGCCCGGCGGCGCTTGTTATCGCCGAACGGGGCGTGCGCAAGCTCCATGCGGTGAACGCGGCGGCGGGGGCGGCGGGCCTGTTCCTTGGCCAGAAGGCGGCCGACGCCGGCGCCCTGGTTCCGGGCCTTGTCCTGGACGAGGCCGATCCCGCCGGGGACGATGCGGCCCTCGAGCGCCTGGTCGACGCCTGCTGCCGCTTCTCCCCCGCCGTCGCCAAGGACGCCCCCGACGGCCTGTTTCTCGACATCGACGGCGTCGCGCACCTGTGGGGGGGCGAGGAAGGCCTTCTCGAAGACCTGCTGGCCCGGCTGGCAAGCCAGGGTGTCGAGGCCAGGGCCGCCATCGCCGACACCGCCGGCGCGGCCTGGGCCATGGCGCGGTTTGGGGATGCGCCGCTGTCCTCGCTCCCCATCGCCGCCCTGCGTCTCGACCCGCAGGACGCCGCCCAACTCCTGCGCCTTGGGATTACCAAGATCGCTCAGCTGAAGGACCTGCCCCGCGCCGGCCTCACCAAGCGCTTTGGCAAGATGGCCCTGATGCGGCTCGATCAGGCGCTGGGAACCTATCCGGAGGCTTTGGCCTACCGCCGCCCCCCGACCCCCTGGTTCGAACGCCTTTGCCTGGTTGAACCTGTGTCAACGCCGGAGGACATCGCCCGCATCGCCGCCGACCTTGCCGGCCTGATGTGCGAGCGCCTGGCCATGAGCGAGCGGGCGGCGCGGCGCTTCGAGATCGCCTTCCACCGGGTCGACGGTCAGGTCGCCCGCATCGCCCTTGGCCTGTCGCGCCCGGGCCGTGAGGCCAAGATCCTCACCCGCCTCATCGCCCGCAAGCTCGAAGGCGTCGATCCGGGCTTCGGCATCGAGGCGGCGACCATCGTCGCCTGGGAGGTGGAAATCCGCCGCGCCGCCCAGACCGCCCTGGCCGAGACGCAAACCGAAAAGGACGGGGCCGCCGTCGGGGCCCTGATCGACAGCCTGTCCAACCGGCTCGGCGCCCATCGCGTCTGGCGGGCTAGGGCGCATCAAAGCCATGTGCCCGAGCGCGCCGTCCTGCGCGCCCCCGCGGGCGAGGCGCCCGGTCCCGGCTGGGACCCCGACCTGCCCAGGCCGTTGCGCCTGTTCCGGCGGCCCGAGCCCGTCGAGGTCATGGCCCTGCTGCCCGACGATCCGCCGGTCCAGTTCCGTTGGCGGGGCCGGCTGCACCGGGTGCGGCTCTCCGAGGGGCCCGAGCGGATCGGCGATGAATGGTGGCGCCGGGCCATCGAGACCGTCTCCACCGGCCGCCTGCGCGACTACTACCGCGTCGAGGACGAGACCGGTGGCCGCTACTGGCTGTTCCGCTCCGGGCTCGAGGGCGGCCGATGGTGGCTGCATGGGGTGTTCTAGTGACCATCCCCTATGCCGAGCTGCACGCCACCTCGAATTTTTCCTTCCTGCGCGGCGCGAGCCACGCCCGCGAACTGGTGGCGACGGCCGAGGCGCTCGGGATCAAGGCCCTGGGCATCTGTGACCACAATACGCTCGCCGGCGTGGTGCGGCCCTGGACCGCGGCCAAGACCAACCAGACAAAGCTTCGGCCCCTCACCGGCTGCCGGCTGAATTTCGCCGACGGAACGCCGAGCCTCCTGGTCTACCCGAAAGACCGCGCCGCCTACGGCCGTCTGACGCGCCTTCTAACCATCGGCCAGCTGCGCGAAAAGAAGGGCGCCTGCGAGCTTTCCTTCGGCGATTTCCTCGATCATGCGGAGGGTCAGCTCTGCCTTGTGGTTCCGTCCGCCAGGCTCGATGCGGCCTTCGAGGAAAATCTCAAGCGGATCGCGGGCGAGCTTTCAGGCGGCGTTTGGCTGGCGGCGGCGCGGGGCTACAAGGCGCGCGACCTGCAGCGGCTTCACCGGATCGCCGGTCTGGCCAGGCGATACGCCGCCCCGATGGTCGCCACGGGCGATGTCCTCTACCACGCCGCCGACCGCCGCCCCCTGCAGGACGTGCTCACCGCCATCCGCGAGGGGGTCAGCGTTCAGGAGGCCGGTTTTCTGCTGGAGGCCAACGCCGAGCGGCGGCTGAAATCACCGGCTGAGATGACCCGCCTGTTCAAGCCCTGGCCCGACGCCGTCGCGCGGACCATCGAGGTGGCGGATCGCATCGGTTTCGACCTCAAACAGCTGCAATACGAATACCCCGACGAGCCCGTACCGCCGGGCAAAACCGCCAATCAGCACCTGCGCGATCTCACCGAAGCCGGGATCAAGTGGCGCTATCCGAAGGGCGAGACCCCGAAGGTGCGGGCCCTGATCGAACAGGAACTGGCCCTGATCGCCGAGCTCGACTACCCCAACTATTTCCTCACCGTGCACGACATCGTCCGCTGGGCGCGAGGGGAGGGGATCCTCTGCCAGGGGCGGGGATCGGCGGCCAATTCGGCGGTCTGCTACTGCCTGGGCGTCACCTCCGCCGACCCCTTCAAGCACAACCTGCTGTTCGCGCGGTTCCTCTCCAAGGAGCGGTCCGAGCCGCCGGACATCGACGTCGACTTTGAGCACGAGCGGCGCGAGGAGGTGATGCAGTACGTCTACCGCCGCTACGGCCGCGAGAAGGCGGCGATTTGCGCCACGGTGATCCACTACCGACCGCGCATGGCGATCCGCCAGGTGGGGAAGGCGCTCGGCTTAACCGACGATGTCACCGCCCTGATGGCCAATACGGTTTGGGGCAGCTGGGGGCAGGGCATGCCCGAGGAGCACATCCGCCAGACGGGCCTGGATCCTGAAAACCCCGCCATCAAACAGGCGGTGACGCTGGCCACCGAGCTGATCGGCTTTCCCCGGCACCTGTCGCAGCACGTCGGGGGTTATGTCCTGACCAAGCAGCGGCTGGATGAGACCGTGCCGATCGGCAACGCCGCCATGCCCGACCGCACCTTCATCGAATGGGACAAGGACGACATCGACAGCCTCGGCCTGATGAAGGTCGACATCCTGGCGCTCGGCATGCTGACCGCCATTCAGCGGGGGCTTTCCATGCTGCGACAGGACCATGGCGAGGTCATCGAGGATATCGCGGAGATCCTCCAGAAGCCCGAAAAGGGCGTCTACGAGATGCTGTCCAAGGCCGACTCGGTCGGGGTCTTCCAGGTGGAAAGCCGGGCGCAGATGTCGATGCTGCCGCGCCTTAAACCCGAGATCTTCTACGACCTGGTCATCGAGGTGGCGATCGTCCGCCCGGGGCCGATCCAGGGGGACATGGTGCATCCCTATCTGCGCCGCCGGGAAGGCAGGGACCCGGTGGTCTTTCCAAGCCCCGGTCCCGGACATGACCCGAACGAGCTGCGCGATGTCTTGCAAAAGACCCTCGGCGTGCCGCTCTTCCAGGAGCAGGCCATGAAGATGGCCATCGTCGCAGCCGAGTTCACGCCGGAGGAGGCCAACGGTCTTCGCCGGGCCATGGCGACCTTCCGCAACCTGGGGACCGTGGGCGACTACCGCGAAAAGTTCATCGGCGGCATGGTGCGGCGGGGCTACGAGCAGGACTTCGCCGAGCGCTGTTTCAAACAGATCGAGGGCTTCGGCTCCTACGGCTTTCCGGAAAGCCACGCGATCAGCTTCGCCCTCCTCGTCTATGTCTCGGCCTGGATGAAGTGGAAGTGGCCGGATGTCTTCTGCGCGGCGCTTTTGAACTCCCAGCCCATGGGTTTTTATCAGCCCTCGCAACTGGTCCGCGACGCCCGCGAGCATGGGGTGGAGGTTAAGCCCCCGGACATCCTGGAAAGCGATTGGGACTGCACCCTGGAGGCGCCCGCGGACGGGGGGCGGCTGAAGGCGGTGCGCCTTGGCCTTCGCCAGATCAGCGGGCTTCGCAAGGACGAGATGCAGCGGCTGATGGAGGTGCGGGCCGAGGGCGCCCGAACCTTGGCCGACCTCGCCGTCAGGGCCCGCCTGTCGCGGGCTTCCCTCGAAAAACTGGCCGAAGCCGATGCGCTGCGGTCTTTAGGGCTCGACCGGCGCGAGGGGCTCTGGGCGGTGAAGGGGCTGGGGGCCGACACCGCCGCCGCGCCCGCGCCCCTGCATGACAGCCTCGATCTCTTCGAGCCCCGCGTTTCCCTGCCCGCCATGACCCTGCCGGCCCATGTGGCGGAGGATTTCCGCACCACCAGCCTTTCCCTGAAGGCCCATCCGGTGAGCTTCTATCGCCAGCGGCTCGATGCGATGGGCTGCACACCGGCGGAGAAGCTGCGCGAGACCAAGGACGGCAAGCGCCTGACCGTGGCGGGCCTCGTCCTGATCCGTCAGCGGCCGGGCTCCGCCAAGGGGGTGATGTTCATGACCCTGGAGGACGAGACCGGCGTCGCCAACGCCGTCATCTGGCCCGACATCTTCGAGACCAACCGCAAGCTCTGCATGACCACCGCCTTCGTCGCGGTGCATGGCAGGCTCCAGAGCCAGAGCGGCGTCATCCATATCGTCGCTGAACGGTTCACCGATCTCACCGCCCATCTATCGGAAATGCGTGAAGAAACACCCGAGCACCGGCTGATGCGCAGCCGGGATTTTCACTAATACGGTCAAGGAAACTTGCGTTGGCCCCTGCGGGTAACAACATTATCCCACGCTGGCGCAGCTTCGCGCCTCCAAGGGGACTTCCATGAACCGAACTCTCGCGACATCTCGCCGCCTGCTGCTCGTGCTCGTGCTTCCCGTGGCCCTGGCCGGCTGCGGTATCAACGCCATCCCCAGCCAGGATGAACAGGTCAAGAAACAGTGGGGCGAGGTGCAGAACCAGTACCAGCGCCGCGCCGACGTGATCCCCAACCTGGTCGCCACCGTCAAAGGCTACGCCGCTCAGGAAAGCTCGGTGCTGATCGCGGTGACCCAAGCCCGCGCCAGCGCGACGCAAGTTCCCGCCGATTCCTCGATCATCAACGATCCGGCGGCGTTCCAGCGCTACCAGCAGGCGCAGAACAATCTGTCGACCGCGATCCTGCCGCTGCGCGTGCTGCAGGAGAGCTACCCCGACCTCAAGTCGAACACCAACTTCCTGGCCCTGCAGAGCCAGATCGAAGGCACGGAAAACCGCATCGCCATCGCAAGGCGCGACTACAACGAGGCCGCGGCGACCTACAACACGACGCTGCGCACCTTCCCGACGGTGATCTGGGCCAAGACCCTCTATGGCTCGCAAAAGCCGGCGAACCTGTTCTCGGCGACACCGACCGCCCAAACCGCGCCGACCGTGAGCTTCGAGCCCGCGCCCTCGGCCTCCGGTCCGCCGCCGGCCGCCCCCGCCGCCGCGCCGCCGAAGTAGATGAAGCGCCTCCTCATCGGCGCGGCGGCCCTTCTGCTGGTCGCCGCGCCGGTTCTCGCCAGCCCTGAGTTTCCCCCGCTCACCGGGCGGGTGGTCGACAAGGCCAACGTCATCCCGGCGCCCATCGAACAGGCGCTCACCCAGCGGCTCGAAAAGCTCGAAACCGACACCGGCCGCCAGCTGGTGGTCGCGACCTTCCCGACCCTGCAGGGCTACGAAATCGAGGACTTCGGCTACCAACTGGGCCGTCGCTGGGGCATCGGCTCCAAAGACGACGACGACGGCGCCCTGTTCATCGTCGCGCCCAATGATCGCAAGGTTCGGATTGAGGTCGGCTACGGATTGGAGCCGGTGCTCACCGACGCCCTGTCCTCCACCATCCTGCAGACTGCCGTCATCCCGAAGTTCAAGGCCGGGGACATGTCCGGCGGCATCGTCGCGGGCGCGGACGCCATCATCGATCAGCTCGCCCTGCCCCAGGCCGAGGCGGAGCAACGCGCCTTTCAGGCCGCCGAGAAGCCCAAGCGCGGCGGCGTCTCCCCCTGGGAATTCGCGCCGATCTTTCCGATCCTGTTTTTCTTTTTCCTGTTCATGGTCCTGCGGGGAATCGGCCGCCGCCGCCGTTCGCCGCTGGGCGTGCTGCCGTGGCTGATCTACGGGGCCATGAGCAATTCCAGCAACCGTGACTGGTGGAGCGGCGGCGGTGGCGGCGGCGGCTGGTCGGGTGGGGGAGGCGGCGGCTTCTCCGGCGGCGGCGGCTCGTTCGGCGGCGGCGGATCTTCGGGGAGCTGGTGATGCGCATATCCGACGAAGACTCGACAAGAATCAGCGCCGCGGTCACCGATGCCGAGCGCCACACCAGCGGCGAAATCCGCTGCGTCCTGGCCCCCACAACCGATGAGCCCGGCGCTGGCGCGGCCCTCTGGGCGGCGGCGGCGGCCCTGATCGGGACACCCGTCTCCCTTCTGGCCGGACTCGACCCTGAGATCCTGGCCGGCTGGTTCGGCGTTTGGAATATCGGCCATCTGGCCGCGGCCGATGCCCGTATCGCCTCGACCCTGACCGTCTATGTCGCCCTGCAAACGGCGATCTTCGCCATCATCTACGGCCTGTTTTCCTGGCCCGCCCTGCGCTCGGCCCTAACCCCCGCCTCGGTGAAAAAGGCCCGCGCCCACGCGGCGGCGCTGGACCAGTTCGATGCGCTGGGCCTTGCTTACACCCGCGACCGCACGGGGGTTCTGCTGTTCGTCAGCGCCGCGGACCACCATGCCGAGGTCCTGGCCGACAAGGGAATCTATGAGAAGGCCCCGCCTGAAGTCTGGGACGAGGTGGTAGCTCTCCTCGTCGAAGGATTGAAGCGCGGCGCCGCGGCTGACGGATTCGTCGCCGCGGTACGGCGAACCGGCGAAATTTTGTCAGCCCGTCTGCCGGCCCGTCCCGACGACCGGAACGAACTGCCCAACAGCCTTGTCCAGCCTAGGCCCGGCAAGCGGAAAGCGGCGCCTAAACCTCGCTGACTTGTGATCTATGGGCGGGTATGTCGCGCCTAATGTTTCACCCGTGACATTGTCCCGGGGTCGACCCTTGGTTAAGGCTTATCGGGATAGGATTGCGGGCGGCTGGAGCCGTGTCTGCGGTGCAGGGAACGACAAGACCCACGATAAGGGTCTGGAGAAGAGGCGTGATGAAGTTCACTTCGAAGGGGACGAGCGCGGCGCTCGTCGCGGCGCTTATGCTTGGAACGGCCGGCCTGATGGGCTGCGCCAGCGATTCCGCTTCGCCTGCCAAGACAGCGAGCGCGAAGGCCGAGTCAGGCGGCGAAGTCGTCGCCATGCGGCGCGTCAACGAAAGCCAGTATCGCCACGCGATCACCGACATCTTCGGCGACCTTGAGGTCAAAGGCCGTTTCGAGCCGGAAAAGCGCGTCCACGGCCTTCTGGCCATCGGCGCCGCAGAGACCTCGATCTCGGCCCTGGGCTTCCAGCAGTATTATTCCATGGCGCGGATGATCTCGACCCAGGTCCTGGATCCCAAGGCCATCGACAAGACCGTCCCCTGCAAGCCCGCCAACGCCAAGGCGGCGGACGATGTCTGCGCCGAGGCCTTCGTTCGCAAGTACGGCACGCGGATGTTCCGCCGTCCGATCACCGACGCCGAGGTCGCCGCGCGCGTCCGTCTGGCGAACTCCGGCGCGACGGAGAGCGGTGATTTCTACAACGGTCTGAGGTTGGCCCTGACCTCCATGCTGACCGCGCCGGAGTTCTTGTTCCGCTACGAAGTCGCCAACACCCGCGGCGGCAAGAAGGAATTCGACGCCTACACCCGCGCGGCGCGGCTTTCCTACCTGTTCTGGGACACCACTCCCGACGAAGAACTCCTCGCCGCGGCCCGTGACGGCTCGATCATGACCCAGCGCGGCCTGCAAAAGCAGGTCGACCGCCTGGCCTCCTCACCCCGCATTGAGCAGGGGCTTCGGGCCATGGCCAGCGACATGATGCAGTTCTCCATGCTGGAGGAAAAGCCCTCCAAGAACGGCGACATCTATCCGAAGTACTCGGTCGCGGTGATGGAGAGCGCCAAGGAGCAGACGCTCCGCACCATGGTCGACCATCTGCTCACCAAGAACGCCGACTACCGCGACCTCCTGACCAGCCGCGACACCTTCATCGATCGCAAGGTCGCCGCAGTCTATCAGATCCCCTACACCTTCGCCGGTGAGTGGACGCCCTACACCTTCCCCGAGGACTCGGGCCGGGCCGGGTTGCAGACCCAAATCCTGTTCCTTGCGATGTTCTCGCACCCGGGCCGCTCGTCGCCGACCCTGCGCGGCGTTGGCCTGAACGAGATTTTCCTGTGCGAGGAAACGCCTATTCCGCCGGCCGATGTCGATTTCTCGATCCTCAACGACGTCTCCAACCCGCTGCTCAAGACCGTGCGTCAGCGCCTTCTGGCCCACGCCACGGATGAGACCTGCGCCGGCTGTCACAACCTGACCGACCCGATCGGCCTTAGCCTCGAGCACTTCGACGGCTTGGGTCAGCCGCGGAAGATGGAGAACGGCGAGCTGATCGACGTCACCGCGGAAATCGACGGGGTGAAGTTCGATGGGGCAGGCGGCCTGGCCAAGGTCATGCGTGAGAATCAGCGCATCCCCGCCTGCTTCGTGAAAACCATCTTTGCCTACGGCACGGGCCGTCATCCGACCGAGGCCGAAACCGAAGGCTATCTCAAGCGCCAGACCAAAACCTTCGCCGACAGCGGCTACCGCTACGCCCCGCTGATGCGCCGAATTGCCATGAGCGCCGAATTCTATAGTATCCCAGCCCCTGAACACGAGGTCGAGAAGACCCCGCAGAAGGTGGCGTCCAAACAAGGGTCCGTCCAAGGACCCGGCAAACAAGAAGCACGGGCCGGTGACGACCGCCCGTTCAAGATTGGAGGACTGTGACGATGGCTATCCTTTCCCGCCGCTCCATGATGCGTGGTTTCCTCGCCGGAGGCGTTGGCGTCTCCGTCGGCGTGCCGCTGCTGGACTGCTTCCTCAATGAAAACGGCACGGCGCTCGCCGCCGACGGGGCCAAGGTTCCGATCCGTTTCGGCACCTACTTCTGGGGCCTGGGCCTGACCCATGGTCCGAACCGCTGGGTCCCGACCAAGACTGGCATGGGCTACGAATTGCCCCCGGAAATCGCCTCGCTGAAGGGCCTTGAGAAGAAGGTCACCGTCTTCTCGGGCCTGCGCATCCATCTCGACGGCAAGCCGAACGTGCAACATCACACCGGCCACGCCTCGATCCTGTCGGGTGAAGCGCCTCCCCAGGGCGGTCAGTTCCAGCACGCCAGCTTCGACACCACCCTTGCCGACGAAATCGGCGGCGGCGCCCGCTTCCGTTCGCTGGAATGCGCTCCCTACGGCAGCAACATCTCCTACTCGACGCGGACCGGGAAGAGCTTCTCCACCCCGGAAGTCTCGCCGATCTCGCTCTACACGCGAATCTTCGGCGAAGGCTTCCAGGATCCGAACGCTGACACCTGGACGCCCAGCAAGGACGCCATGCTGCGCAAGTCCGTGCTCTCGGCCGTGACCGATCAGCGCCAGGCCCTGGCCGCCCAGGTCGGCGCCGCCGACAAGCTGCGCCTTGACCAGTACTACACCTCGGTCCGTCAGATGGAGGAGCAACTCTCCGCCGAACTGACCAAGCCCGCCAAGTGCGAAAGCTGCGTGGTGCCGGCCTCGCCGGAAGAGAATCCGCGTTCGTCGGAAATCACCCGCATCAACCATAACTCCAAGCTGATGGCCGACCTGATGGCCATGGCGGTGGCCTGCAACCAGACCAAGATCTTCAACGTCTGCCACTCCAACGCCGGTTCCGGCGCCTATCTGCCCGGCGACAGCAAGATCTATCACCTGCATACCCACGACGAAGCAGTGGACCCCAAACTCGGCTACCAGCCGAACTCGGCCAAGCTCGCCTCGCTGCACTTCCAGGGCTATGCGGACTTCATCCGCGCCTTCGAAGCCATCAAGGAAGGCGACGGCACCCTTCTCGACAACTGCCTGATCATGGGCTTCTCGGACACCGGCAACGCCCGGACCCACGCCACGGACAACATTCCGATGTTCTTCGCCGGCAAGGCGGGCGGACGTCACAAGGCCGGCCAGCACATCAGCGCTGGCGGCGAGCCCGTGACCCGCGTCTCCCTGACCGCTCAGCAACTGGTCGGCCTGCCGATCGGTGAGTTCGGCCACGGCGCCATGAAGACCGGCAAGGCCTTCAGCGAACTGATCGCCTAGGCAACACTCTGTCGAACACAGACGCCCCGTCCAGCTTGCGCTCGGCGGGGCGTTTTCTTTGGCGCTTCGGCCCTGATGCGCCCAAGCATCAGTTGTTCAGCAAATGCGTGTGAGCGCGCCGGCGGCCATTGCAGCATAAGGCGCGACGGTTCAAGCGTCGGCAAATCGACACAACGACAATAACTCTCCCCAGGGAACCGTCTCATGCTCTTCCAAGATCCTCCCCCGCCTCCGCCCGTCGCCTCGGTCGAAGCCGTCGAAGTCAGGCCCGCGCGCCTGCCGCCTGCCGCCTCGGAGGGCGCCTTCTCGGTGATCCGCCTTGATGAAACGGCGCTTGAGGGACGCCAGAGGCTCGACCAGGCCCTCTCCCAGGCGCCGGGAACCTCACTGTTCCGCCGCACCGACAGCCTTTCGGCCAATCCGACCACCACGGGCATTACTCTTCGCTCCCTGGCCCCATCGGGCGCGGGCCGGGCGCTGGTCACCCTGGACGGGGTGCCGCAGAACGATCCCTTCGGGGGCTGGGTGATCTGGGCGGCTCTGCCGACCGAGCTCATTTCCGACGTCGCCCTGATCCGGGGCGGCGGCGCAGGCCCCTACGGCGCGGGCGCCCTGACCGGCACGGTCGAGCTTTACGAGCGGACACAGAACGGCCTTCTGGCCGACGCCCGTTATGGCGAGCGGTCCACCACCCGGGGGACCCTGGTCTATCAAACCCCCGTCGGAGCCGGCAGCGTGCTGTTCGCCGCCTCCACAGGCAAGAGCGATGGCTTCATCCCGGTGCGTGAACGGGCCGGAGCGGCGGACACCCCCCTCGCCGTCGAGGATTGGAGCGCGGTGCTGCGCGGCAACTACGATTTCGGCGACAATACCCTGTCGGCCCGCGTCTCGGCCTATGACGAGGAGCGCGACAGCGGCCTGGTCGGAGCGGCGGCCCGGGCAAAGGGCTTTGGCGGCAGCATCACCTTGGCCCGCCAGCCGTCTGACGGCGTCCTGGGCTATCGTCTGCAGGGCTGGGGCAAAGAAAGCGACCTGGCTAACAGTTCGGTCGCCGTCGCCGCCAGCCGCGCCACCACGACCCCCGCCAACAACCAGTTCGAAACCCCGGCCACAGGCTACGGCTTCAACGCCGCGGTGCGCGGCGGCGATCAGACCCGGGAATGGGAGCTCGGCGTCGACCTGCGCACCGCCGAGGGTGAGACCCACGAATATTTCACCTTCAGCGCCGCGACGGGCGGCTTCACCCGTGAGCGCCGCGCGGGGGGTGAGACCTTCGTGGGCGGCGTCTATGCCGAGGGCACGATCAAGCGCGACGACCTGACCTTCACCGGAGGGGTGCGCGCCGACCAGTGGAAGTCCACCGGCGCCATCCGGCTGGAGACGACCAGGGCCACCGGAGCGATCCTGGTGAACAACGCCGCTCCCGATCAGGACGGCTGGCTGCCCACCGCCCGGGGCGGAGTCCGCAAGGACTTCGGGCCAAACTATCTGCGCGGGGCGGCCTATATGGGTTTCCGCGCTCCGACCATCAATGAACTGCATCGTCCATTCCGGGTCGGCAACGACATCACCGAGGCCAATCCGGGCTTGGAACCGGAAAAGCTGTTTGGCGTCGAAGCCGCTTACGGCCGCAAGTTCGAGGTCGGCGGATTCAATCTGACGCTGTTCTACAACGAACTCGAGGATGCGGTGACCAACGTCACTGTGGCCTTCCCGCCCCCCGGCGGCGGCGTGATCCCGACCTTCCCTATCGCCGGCTTCGTTCCGGCCAACGGCGTGCTGCGTCAGCGCCAGAACGCGGGCACCATTTCAGCGACCGGCATCGAGGCCGACGCCTGGCGGCAGTGGTCGCCGGCCTTCACCACCCGCGCGGCGGTTTCCTACACCGACGCCGAAGTCGATGGCGGGACCAGCGCTCCGCAGCTTACCGGCCTTCGCCCGGCCCAGGCCCCGCGGGTGACCGCCACGGCCAGCGCCGAATGGACGCCCATGGAGCCTCTGCGCCTTTCGGCCAGGCTGCGTTACGAGGGCGCGCGCTTCGACGACGACATCAACAGCCGCGAGCTGGCGTCCGCCGGCGTGGTCGATCTGCGCGCCGCCTATAGGGTGACCGAGGTGGCCGAGGTCTATCTTGCGGCCGACAACGTCTTCGATGAGGACGTCCAGACCGCCCAGACGGCCGACGGAGTGTTCAGCTACGCCGCCCCGTCGACCCTCTCGATCGGCATCACCATCAGGCACTAGGCCGGAAGCGCGGCCGCCCGGCCTGCCGGTTTACGAGGTAAGGCGCGGGCGCTATCTAGCCCGCGTCCCTGTTGGAGTTCCCATGCCCGCGCCAGAGTTTTTTGAAGACGATTTCCACAGCCTTCCGGAAATCCTGCGCATCCACCTGGACGAGCGGCCGGACAGGGCGGCCCTGGTCAAGGACGAGCGGTCGGTCACCTACCGCGAACTCTGGGACCTTACAGGCCGGGTGGCGGCGGGACTGCAACGGGACGGCCTGCAAAGCCGCGATGTCATCGCCATCTGCGCCACCGCCTCGGTGGACTATCTGGTGGTTTATCTTGGCGCGCTTCGGGCCGGGGTGGCGGTCAGCCCGCTCGCCCCGTCTTCGACGCCCGACGGCCTGGCGGGCATGGTGGCCGACTGCGGCGCCAAGCTCTTCTTCCTGGATGCGGGCGTCGGCGGCGCCATTGCCGGCGTCATGGACAAGATTGCCGCGCCCCGCGTCGCCCTGGATGATTCCAGCGCCGGCCAGGCCTATTCCGCCTGGCTGCCCGGGCCCGGCGCCACGCCGCAGCCGGTCGAGATCGACCAGACCCAGGCCTTCAACATCATATATTCCTCCGGCACTACCGGCGCTCCCAAGGGCATCGTCCAGTCGCACAAGATGCGCTGGATGCATGTGCGCCGCGGCTTCTACGATGCGGAGGCGGTGACGCTCGCCTCGACGCCGCTCTATTCCAACACCACCCTGGTCAGCATTTTCCCGACCCTCGCCCACGGCGGGACGGTGGTCCTGATGGCCAAGTTCGATGTCGAGGGCTTTCTGAAGCTGGCCGTGAAATACAAGGCCACCCATTCGATGCTGGTGCCGGTCCAGTACAAGCGGCTGATGGAGTATCCGGACTTCGGGAAATACGATCTTTCCTCCTACCGCCTGAAGTTCTGCACCTCCGCCCCGTTTGGCGCGGCGCTCAAGCGCGACATCCTCGACCGCTGGCCGGGCGGCCTGGTGGAGTACTTCGGGATGACCGAGGGCGGCGCGACTTGCATCCTTGAGTGCCACACCTATCCGGACAAGCTGCACACGGTGGGCCAGCCGGGACCCGGCCACGAGATGAAGCTGATCGGCGAGGACGGGAACGAGGTCGCGGCCGGCGAGATCGGCGAGGTCGTCGGCCATTCTCAGGCGATCATGAACGCCTATCACAACCAGCCCGGCAAGACGTCGGAGGCCGAATGGTGGGCGCCGGACGGACGGCGGTTCATCCGCACCGGCGATGTCGGCCGATTCGATTCGGATGGCTTCCTGACGCTCATGGACCGCAAGAAGGACATGATCATCACCGGCGGGTTCAACGTCTATCCCAGCGACCTCGAGGCGGTGCTTACCCAGCACGAAGCGGTGGCGGAAGCGGCCGTCGTGGGGGTTCCTTCGGGGAAATGGGGGGAGACGCCGGTGGGCTATGTCACCCTGAAAGCGGGAAAAACCGCCTCCGCGGAGGAAATCCGGACCTTCGCCAACGACCGCCTTGGAAAGACCCAGCGCCTGTCTGACCTATTGATTCTTGACACAATTCCCCGGAGTCACATCGGCAAGGTGATGAAGAAGGAAATGCGCGCCGAATACCGCGGCCCCGCCAACGACTGAAATATCACCGCCACAAAGCCGCCGCCGTAGCGGCGGCGGCGGGTGAGCGCTTTTTGATACGGCTCTGGTTGCCGTGACGCGCCAACCCTTGGCGGGCAAGGCCGTTTGGGAACCTGGCGCAGTGTTTCAAAAAAGCCACGATAGCGCATCGTGTCGAAAAATCGGCTTGTTATGGGCGGGTTGGGTGTCCTAAGGTCGCATTCTGGTCTGGCCGCGAGTTAGAACGGCGGCGGACGCACAGGGAGGGATTTATGTCTAAAGGCAGGTATTTCTGCGGCGGCTCCGTGCTGGCCGTCACTCTGGCGATGGCGCTGGGCGTTTCGCCGAGCTTGGCCTACGCGCAGCCCCCGGCTGAGGATCCGCAAGAGGACGTAGTCGTCGAAGAGATCATCTCGACGGGTACGATCATCCGCGGCGCGGCCGAAGATTCGGCCATCAACGTCGAGGTGATGGGTCGCGAAGACCTCCTGTCCCGCGGCAGCCCGACCGGTGAAGACCTGATCCGCGGTCTCTCGGAAATCGGCAACCTGCAGGGCGCGGCCGCCAACCGCTTCAACGCGGACGGCATCGGCATCGCCGCCGTCAACCTCCGCTCCATGGGCTCGGGCCGCACCCTCTCCATGCTGAACGGCGTGCGTCTCGCCGACGACCCGACCTCCTCCGGCGCGACCGGTTCAGCGGGCTTCGTGACCGGCGGCGCCAACCAGAACATCAACTCCATTCCGATGGCCGCGGTGCAGCAGGTCGAACTGCTGAAGGATTCCGGCGGCGCGACCTACGGTTCTGACGCCGTGGGCGGCGTGGTGAACTTCATCACCCGCAAAGACATCCACGGGATGGAACTGAACGTGGCCTATAAGGCCATTCCCGGTTCGGACTTTGGCGACGTGGACGCCTCGATCCTCTGGGGCCGCCGCAACGAAGGCGGCAACGTCCTGCTGGGCTTCGAAATGACGCAGATCTCGGCGCTGTCCGCGCTTGAGACGCGGGTTGAGCCCTTCTACATCAACGGCGGCAACCTTAGCGGTTCGACGACCTCGCCCTATGCGACGGCTGGCACCTATGTGTTCAACGTTCGCGGCAATACGCCGATCTCGGCGACCGGTGCGGCGGGCACCGTCAACCAATACCTGGGCAACGCGGCGGGCAACAACCCAAACAATTTCCCGGCCATTGGTCTTTCCGCGTTCGGCACGATCAACGGCCTACGTGAAGACGCCTGCCTGGAATACGGCGGTCTTAACGGCTTCGCCGGTGCGACCGCGCCGACCCCGGCCTGCTATGCCCCGATCCGGTATTTGCAAAACGCCTATGACGGCCAGGCTTTCTATCGCGTGTTGGGCGATGTGAACCTCGACTTCGGTTCGGTCCGCTACCATGGCGAATTCCTGGCTTCAAAGTCGATTACCCGGCTCTACGACGGCACCGAAGCCTACGCGGTTGGAGCGCCTTGCGATCCCATCCCCGTGAGCGCCACCATTATTAGTGGGAACGCTGCATTAACGCGCGCCTGCACCCCCGGTTCGCCAGTCGGTTACTATGCCCCGGGCTTTAACCCGGCGGTTTGGGATTATATGCGCCGGTCCTTCACGAATCCGATTGCCGGGGCCAGAGTTCCGGTGTTCAGCGATGCGCAGATCGCCGCTGTCACGGGTCTGACCCGCACCGGCGCGCAGGACCCCGCCTCCGCCGCCGCCACATCGATCGCTTCGGGCGGTCTGAACAACGGCCTCAGCGTCACCCAAGCCTATATTCCGAACGGCTTTGGCCGCGTCCAAATCGGCGCCGCCGGCGGCGGTAACTGGATGCCTTTCATGATCGGCCCTAACCCGGGCTTCGAGGGCGGTCGCGCTCCGGCCCGTCAGGAGAACGTTTCATACCGGACCACCCAGCGCGTTGAGGGAGATCTTGGATCGATCCTCGGCAGCGATGTGGAATACACGCTTTCGGCCACCTATCAGTACAATGCCAACCGCTACAAGGACTTCGGCATCATGGCCGATCGCCTGCAGCGCGCCCTGAACGGCTTCGCCACCAACCTCGATGACCTCGGGGCGGACGGTCTCGGCTGTACTTCGACGGAAACCGCCGGCACTCGCAGGCTCAACATCGTCCAAGGCACCTTGTCTGCCGTCATGGAGGCCACGGGAGTTCCCTACACCACCGGCGCCGGCGGCGGGGCAGGCCGTGCCTCGAACGGGTTCGACCCAGGCGCACAGCACGTGGGCAACCGTTGCTTCTTCTTCAACCCCTTCTTCAGCGCATATCCCACCAGCCGCATTGTTGGTCAGGCTCCCCGGGCCACGGCGACCGACACCGGCTTTGTTGAGCCGACCGACCCGAACGCTCTGGACTATCAGGGCTACGCCCGCGGCTACGGCCTCGGCAACGCGCCCGGCATCGCGCGGTGGCTGTACGAAGAGCGGGAAAACCGTCAGCAGAACGACTCGATCTTCTTAAACGCCCGGCTGAATGGCGTCATCGAGCCCTTCGAACTGCCGGGCGGCCCAATCGCATGGGGTCTCGGCGGCGAATATCGTTACGTTCACCGCGTCGCCGCGCAATCAGGTTTGGCTGATCCTCGGATCACGCCCTGCACCTTCCTGAACCAGAGCATCGGCGCCTTGGATAGCGTTGGTAACAACGTCAACGCCACCAGCACTTGCGGCACCCAGGGCGGCCCGTTCGCCGAAGGCTCCGGCACCGGCGCTCAAGAGCCTACCGCGTCGCGCGCCCAGTCCGGCTTCCGCCAGAACGTGATTCACGCCCTGTTCGCGGAAGTCCAGGCTCCGATCCTGGAAACGGTGAGCACCAATTTCAAGCTTCGTTACGAAGAGCAGAAGACCCAGGGCGGCCGATTCATCGGCGCACTCACCGGCGCCGCCAGCGTCAAGTGGCAAGCTACGCCGCAACTGGCCTTCCGGCTGAGCGGTTCGGAAACGTTCGACATTCCTAACGTCGATGACGTTGACTCAACCGTAAGCCAGCAGCGCAACACGGGCACCAGCTTCTATGGCACCGCCATTGCCGCCACCGCGATCAACCCGGCGACCCAAACCATCAACCATAACAACGTCAATCTGCAGCCGGAACATGGCTTCAACGGCAGCGCTGGGATCCTCTTCAGCACTCAGGACCGCAGCTTCACCGCGTCGATCGACTACTTCTATAATTACCTGGCGGGCGCCGGCAGCGGCGTCACCTTAACGGACTTTGCTCGCGCCCTGCAGGGCGCGACGACTGCTTCGCAGGCGTTGGTTCCCGGTCTTCCCATCGACTGCTCTGACCCACTGGTCCAATCCCTGTTCACTGACGTGGTTGGGGCCCCGATCGGTCGCCCGATCGTTCAGTACATCAACAGTAACAACGAAGTCCTGCCTGGCGGCTGCCGCGCTGGAACGACGATTGAAGGCCTTGATGTCGATGGGGGTGGCGTGACTGGCGCTGCCGATCTGGGTCTCTCCTACGCCTACTTGAATGCCCTTAACCTCGCCTCCCGCAAGGTCTCCGGCGTCGAACTGGCGGCCAACTGGCGGGTGCCGAAGCAGATCTACGGTGGTGACTTGGCCCTGAGCCTCGACCTCACGGTCAACCTGCGTCACACGGTCAGCCCCGTTACCTTCCTGGGCGTGGCGATCGCGGACTTCACCGACAGTCTCGGGACCAACACCGGTCTGCAGTACAGCATCATGCGCGGCAATGCGGCGGCGACCTATGCCCGCGGTCCCCACGTGTTCTCGCTGCAAGCCTTCTATACGGGCGGTTTCGCCGACAACGGCGCGGCCACCTTCCCGGGCAGCGGCGGGTCGATCCCCGGTTCCCACCTCGGCAACCTGAACCCCCGCGATACGGCAGCTTGCGCCGCCCTCAATCTCTCGCAGATCAAGGTGCCCGTGAACCCGGCGGTTCCGCGGACTCTGGAACCGGTTTTGACCGGCGAAATGCCCTATAACCCCGCCTGTAACGTTCCGCTTTGGGCCGGTTCCAAGCTCGCCTCGAGCATTCAGTGGAACCTGACCTACCGCGTCGATCTGCCTTGGATGGAAGACACGACGTTGACGGCGACCCTCGACAATATCTTCGACACCACGGGCGCCTTCTACAAAGCGAACTTCAACTACAACGGCTTCAGCGGTATCGGCCCTGCCGGCCGGACGCTGAAGGTCGGCATCCGCAAGAAGTTCTTCGCCCAGTAAGGGTTGAGACTTTTGGACTAATCCAGGGGCGGCCTCGGCCGCCCCTGTTCTTTTTTGGGGACAAGCTTGGCTGACGGACAAACCACGGTTCACGGCGTTGACCTGGCCCGGATGGATAGGGTCCGCGACTTCCTCGATCGCACCTATGTACAGCCCGGCCTGCTAGCCGGATGCCAGTTGGCGGTTTTACGCCGCAGCCAGGTGGTTCATGCCTCCACCCTTGGCCTTGCCGACGAAGCGCGGGGCCGCCCCCTGCAAGACGACGCCATCTTCCGCATCTACTCCATGACCAAGCCGATCACCTCGATCGCCTTCATGATGCTGGTTGAGGAAGGGCTAGTTGGGGTCGACGATCCGGTCCACCGCTTCATCCCTTCCTGGCGGGGCCAGGAAGTCTACGAGGGTGGCGAGCTGGGAAGCTTCAAGACCGCCAAGACCAAGTCGCCGATGCGTATGGCCGATCTCCTGCGTCATACCTCGGGCCTGACCTATGACCTGCAGGTGTCAAACCCGGTTGATGAGGCCTATCGCCAGCTCAAGATCCTGCGCGATCAGACCCTCGACGAGTTTGTCGAAAGCCTGGCGACCCTGCCCCTGATCTTCTCGCCGGGCGAGGCGTGGAACTACTCGGTCTCCACCGATGTCCTCGGCTATCTGGTCGGTAAGATCAGCGGCATGCCCTTCGAGACCTTCCTTGAAGAGCGCATTTTCAAGCCTCTGGGCATGGTCGACACCGGCTTTTTCGTGCCGCCTGAAAAGGCCCATCGCTTGGCGGCCTGCTATCGGCTGGACGCCGCGACGGGAAAACGCGTCCTGCAGGATGGCCCGGAAACCAGCCCCTTCCTTAAAGCCCCCAAGCTTTGCAGCGGCGGCGGTGGCCTGGTTTCCACCATGGCGGACTACCTGCGTTTCACCCGCATGCTTCTGGGCCGCGGAGAGCTCGACGGGGTCCGTCTGATTGGCCCTAAGACCCTGGACCTGATGACCGTCAATCACATTCCGGGCGACCGCGATCTAACCGAGGCTTCGGTGTCCTTGTTCTCCGAAGCGGCCTATTCCGGGGTCGGTTTTGGCCTTGGTTTCGCGGTGACCGAACATGCGTCCAAGACCCTGATCCCCGGAACGGACGGCGAGTTCTTCTGGGGCGGCATGGCGTCCACCGCCTTCTTCGTCGATCCGAAGGAAGACCTGGCCATGGTCTTTCTCACCCAGATCATCCCTTCGAACAGCTATCCGATCCGGCGGCAGCTGCGCACCCTGATCTATTCGGCCCTGACCGAAACCGCATAGCAAAAGGGCGGCGGATCGCTCCGCCGCCCCCCCATGCTATCATTCTGAGACCTTAAAAGATTTCGAACAGACCGGCAGCGCCCATGCCGCCGCCGACGCACATCGTCACGATGCCGTACTTGGCCTTGCGGCGCTTGCCTTCGATCAGCAGATGGCCGGTCATCCGGGCGCCCGACATGCCGTAGGGGTGGCCGATAGAGATCGCCCCGCCCGAGACGTTCAGCTTTTCATTGTCGATGCCCAGCTTGTCGCGGCAGTAAAGCACCTGGCTGGCGAAGGCCTCGTTCAGCTCCCAAAGGTCGATATCGTCGATCTTCAGGCCATTGCGTTCCAGAAGCTTCGGCACCGCGAACACCGGCCCAATGCCCATTTCCTCCGGACCGCAGCCGGCGACCGCCATGCCGCGATAGGCGCCCAGCGGCTGAAGGCCCAGGCGCGAGGCTTCCTTGGCTTCCATCAGCACGAGCGCCGCGGCGCCGTCCGACAGCTGCGAAGCATTGCCAGCGGTGATGAACTTGCCTTCCTCGACCCGCTGCCCGCCCTTGAACACGGGCGCAAGCTTCTGCAGATCGGCGAGCGTGGTCTGCGGACGGTTGCCCTCGTCCATGCCGATGGTGATTTCCTTTTCGGAAAACTCGCCGGTCTCCTTGTTCTGGACCATCATCACCGTGGTGATCGGCGCGATCTCGGCGGTCAGCCGGCCTTCGGACTGAGCCACCGCGGTGCGCTGCTGCGACTGCAGGGCGTATTCATCCTGGGCCTCGCGCGACACGCCATACCGGTCGGCGACAATTTCCGCCGTCTCCAGCATGGTCATGCTGAGCTCCGGCATGTGCTCCTTCAGCCAGGGATCGCCGACACGGAAGCGGTTGATCTTCTCGTTCTGCACCAGGCTGATCGACTCGATCCCGGCGCCGATGGCGACCGGCGCGCCGTCGTTGACGATGTATTTCGCGCTGGTGGCGATGGCCATCAGGCCCGACGAGCACTGGCGGTCGATGGTCTGACCCGACACCTGCACGGGCAGGCCGGCCCGCATGGCGGCCAGGCGGGCGATGTTGCTGCCCGTGGTGCCTTGCTGCAGGGCGCAGCCCATGGAGACGTCGTCGATCGAGCCCGGATCGATCCCGGCGCGCTTGACGGCCTCGGCGATGGCGTGGCCGCCCAGCGTCGCGCCGTTGGTGTTGTTGAAAGCGCCGCGATAGGCCTTGCCAATTGGCGTGCGGGCGACGGAAACGATGACGGCTTCGCGCATCTTGTGGGGTCCTTTTTTTGAAATCAGCTGAAAGGCTTGCCTTCGGCGGCAAGCTTTTCGAGCAGGGCGGCGGGCTTGAAGTCATCGCCGTGGGCGGCTTGGTATTTCTTCATGGCGGCCAGGACCTTATCCAGACCGACGGTGTTGGCGTAGTACATCGGGCCGCCACGATAGGCCGGCCAGCCGTAGCCGTTCAGCCAGACAACGTCGATGTCCGAGGCGCGATTGGCGACGCCCTCCTCCAGGATCTTCGCCCCCTCATTGATCATCGGATAGACCAGGCGCTCGAAAATCTCCTCGTCGCTGATCGTGCGCGGGGTGACGCCTTTCTTGGCGCGGAAATCCTCGATGATCTTCTGGGTCACCGGAGAAGGGGTGGCGTTGCGGTTCTCGTCGTAGTCATAGAAGCCCGCACCCGCCTTCTGGCCGCGGCGCCCGGCTTCGTTGAGGCACTCGCGGATAGTGGAGGAGGTGCTCTTCTCCGCCGTCCACCCCAGGTCCAGGCCAGCAAGATCGCCCATGGCGAAGGGGCCCATTGGCAGGCCGAAATCGAACAGCACCCGGTCCACATCCCAGGGAAGGGCGCCTTCCAGGACAAGCGCATTGGCTTCGCGGGTGCGCTGGAACAGCATGCGGTTGCCGACAAAGCCGTGGCAGACACGGACCAGAACGGCGACCTTGCCGATGGTCTTGGCCAGGTTCATCGAGGTGGCGATGATGTCCTTGCCGGTCTTCTCGCCGCGCACGATTTCCAGCAACTTCATAACGTTGGCCGGAGAGAAGAAGTGCAGGCCGATGAAATCCTCCGGCCGGCTGGTCATGGCCGCCATCTCGTCGATGTTCAGATAGCTGGTGTTGGAGGCCAGGATGCCACCCGGCTTGATGATCTTGTCGAGCTTGGAAAACAGCTCCTTCTTGATCTCCATCAGCTCGAACACCGCCTCGATGACCAGGTCGACGTCCGACAGGTCTTCGAGGTTCAGGGTCGGCGTGAGCAGCGCCATGCGCTTTTCGACGTCCTCCATGGTCATCCGGCCGCCCTTGGCCGAACGCTCATAGTTGGAGCGGATGACCGAAAGGCCCCGGTCCAGGGCTTCCTGCTTCATCTCGACGATGGTCACCGGAATGCCGGCGTTGAGGAAGTTCATGGCGATGCCGCCGCCCATGGTGCCGGCGCCGACCATGCCGACCTTTTTGATCGGGCGCGTCGGGGTGTCAGCCGGGACGTCGGGGATTTTGGCCGCCTCGCGCTGGGCGAAGAAGGCATAGCGCAGGGCCGCCGACTGCGGGCCGGTGACCAGTTCGGTGAACAGTTCCCGTTCGCGCTTCATGCCCTCGTCGAAGGGCAGGTTCACGGAGGCTTCGATGGCCTTGATGCAGTTTTCCGGAGCGGTCAGACCGCGGAACTTCTTGGCGTTCTTCTTGCGGAACTCGTCGAACACGCCGGGCTCGGCGGTGACGGTCAAGTCGCGGACCTTCTTCAGCGGGCGGCCTTCAGCGACTACCTTCTTGGCGAAGGCGATGGCGCCGGCCTTCAGATCGCCGTCGATGATTTCGTCCACCAGGCCAGCGGCCGCGGCCTGCTTGGCCCCGACGTGCGCGCCCGAGGTGATCATCTCCAGGGCCTGGGGCACGCCGACGATGCGCGGCAGGCGCTGGGTGCCTCCGGCGCCGGGCAGAAGGCCGATGGCCACTTCCGGCAGGCCGACCTTCGCGGACGCAACCGCGACGCGGTAGTGGCAGACAAGCGCGGTCTCAAGACCGCCGCCCAGCGCCGTGCCATGGATCGCGGCGACCACGGGCTTGGGCGAATTTTCGATGGTCGACAGCACATCGGCCAGCGGCACGCCCGCCGGCGGCTTGCCGAACTCGGAGATGTCCGCCCCGGCGATGAAGGTCTTGCCCTCGCAGATCAGGACAATGGCCTTTACGGCGGCGTCGGCGCCTGCGGCCTTGAAGGCGGCGTCCAGCCCGTCCCTGACCTTGGCGGACAGGGCGTTCACCGGCGGCGAATTGACGGAGACGACGGCGATATCGCCATCATTGGAAAGGTCGACGACCTCGTTCACGGCAGCCATGTTTCCCTCGAGCATACGCTTGTTTGATTTTGCGGCTCAAAGGCCACGAAAGCGGGCCCAAGTCCAGCCTGACGTAAGGTCAGCGATAGCGCAGTTTCAGCAGCAGGATCGTCGCCGCCAGACCCAGCATGACGCCATTCGAGGCGATGATCGGCCAGCTTTTCTGCAGGACGCCGAACGCCACCCACAGGACAAAGCCCGTCGTCGTCACGGCGTACATCTTCATGGAGATGGAGGAGGCGTCCTTCTCCCGGACGATCTTGGCGATCTGCGGCGTAAATCCGATGATGCCGCAAAGCCCCGCGGCGGTTCCGACGGCGTTGATCAGCAGGCTGCTCATGCCGGCTTGGGCTCGGGCGCCGGCGGGACATAGACCTGGTCGAAGCTGGCGCGGGGGGCGAAATGGTCAGCGTGGGCCTTGTTCCAGCCGCCGAAATCACCGTCGACGGTGAGCAGCGTCCCCTCCGGCGCCTGACCTTGCGGGTGGAAATGGTGGCGCGCGATCAGGTCCTTTGCCTTGGGCTCATAGAGGAAGCGCAGGAAGGCCTCCGCAATCTCGCGCGACTGCTTACGCTCCACCACCTTATCGACCAGCGCGACCGGCAGTTCGGCGAGGATGGATTTGCGCGGCCGGACGATATCGAACCGGCCGCGGTTGGCCTCCGAAGCCATCAGCGCCTCGCTTTCCAGGCCGACCAGAACATCCTGTGCACCCTTCACAAAGCCCATGGTCGCGCCCCGCGCGCCCTGCGGAAGGACGGCGGCGTTGGCGTAGAGCGGCCGCAGGAAGTCCGCGCCGCCGTGGCCGAAGGCGGCGAGATAGGCCCATTGGGCGGCGCCGCAGGTCCGTGGATCGCTCATCACTACACTAACGCCCGGGCGGGCCAGATCGTCCCAATCGGCAATGGCCTTTGGATTGCCCCTTCGAACCAGGAACACGACGGTCGAGGTGAAGGGGACCGAACCTCCCGGCAATCGGGTCCGCCAATCACCCTTGATCAGGCCGGCCCTTCCGATCGCATCGACCTCGTGGGCGGTGGCCAGGCACACGGCGTCGGCCAGCCGTCCCTCGATCACGGCCTGGGCCTGCTTGGCCGAGGGGCCGTGGCTTTCGCGCAAGGCCAGGCTCTGTTTGCGCTCTTCAGCAAAGGCGGTGTCCACCGCCTTGAAGAGTTCGCGCGTGGGGTCGTGGGTGACGGTCAGGAAGGCGACTGGGCGTTCGCTCTCGCCGCCGCACCCGGCGAGGACCGCGCCGGAGGCGGCCAGAAGAGTGCGGCGTGTCAGCAGGCCCATGCTCCCTGATTAGCCAACCATCGCTCTTTGCCCAAGACGCGTTTGCCGCTAGGCCTAGCCCCCGATGGCGGGCAATTCTGAATTTCTCGATGTGGCCTCGCTCGCGGCGGTGTTCGAAGTCCTGCCCGAACCGGCCCTTATCGTACGGGGTGATGCTCTCGGCGCCACTCGCCGGGTGGTGATGGCCAATGCGGCGGCCCGCGAGACCTTCCGTCTCACCGAGGGTCAGCCCATGCTCGCCTCCGTCATCCGCCGTCCCGAGGTGCTCGACTTGATCGAAGCGAGCCTGGCCCACGGCGCCAGCGGCGAGGTCGTCTGGGAAGCCGGACAGCAGGACCGCAGCCTGCAGGCGGTCGTGCGACCCCTGCCGCCGCCGGCCCGAGGGGAGCGCCTGGTCCTGCTCGTCGTTCGCGATGAGACCGACGCGCGCCGCAACGAGCGGATGCGGGCCGACTTCCTGGCCAACGCCAGCCACGAGCTCAAGACCCCGCTCGCCTCGCTTACCGGCTTCATCGAGACCCTGCGCGGTCACGCCAAGGACGATCCCGTGGCCCGCGAACGCTTCCTCGGCGTCATGGCCGACCAGGCCGAGCGTATGAGCCGGCTGGTGCAGGACCTGATGAGCCTGTCGCGGGTCGAGCTCAACGAACACATTCCGCCCTCGGGCGAGGTCGACCTCACCGCGTGCGCCCGCGACGTCGCCGACGCCATGGCGCCCATCGCCGGCGCCGCCAAGGTCACGATCGAGATCACTGGCGCCAAGACCGCGCCCATGACCGGCGACCGGCATCAGCTGCTGCAGGTCCTGCAGAACCTGGTGGAGAACGCCATCAAATATACCCCGGCCGGCGGACGGGTTAACGTCGAACTGACCACCGGCCTGTCGGTGATCGAGGCCGGGACTCCACGCCGCTCGCAGGCGGCCTCGCGCCTCTTGCTGTCGCCGGACCTGGGCGCCGCCGGGACCTTCGTCGCCGTCAGGGTGACGGACCAGGGCCCGGGGATCGGCCGCGAGCACTTGCCCAGACTCACCGAGCGCTTCTACCGGGCGCCGGGCCAGAAGAGCAGCGAGACGCCCGGCACGGGCCTGGGACTGGCCATCGTTAAACACATAATCAACCGCCACAGGGGTGGCCTGATGGTGGAAAGCAGTGACGCCGGGGCCGCCTTTACGGCTTATTTTCCAGCGGCTTAGAATTTCTCAGAAGGATTTCGTCAAGGCGATTGAGCCGTAGCGGGTCGGCTTGGTCCTAACGCTCTCGAACATCCGGCCCTTGTCGAACAGGATCACGGCAGTGACCTCGAGCCGAAGCGAGTCCGGGATCACCCAATAGCGCAGGCGGCCGTCGATCTGCTGGCCGGCGTAGCGATCAGTGGTCCCGGCGGGCGGGCGAAGGCCGGTGGACGAGAAGCTGTCCGTCTCCGACGCTGCCCACAGGGCCTTGTAGGTGAAAAAACCGTCCAGGCGCTTGCTGGGCGTCACCTCGACCCGGATCCCTGGCGCATTCAGGTTGGTCCGGCCGATGGCGGCATAGATGCCAGAGGGCGCCAGCTCGCCGCGGCGCATGCCGAACAGGGCGTCGAACCGTCCAAAGCTTGGATCCGCATCGTCCCCGCTGGCGTAGTCGTAGTCGAAGGAGACGCGGGGACTCCACGCCCCTTTGAAACTGTAGCCGAAATCCACGTGCAGGAAGTGGGCTTCCACATCCAGGATCCGGGCTGTTGGACTCAGGCTCGCCCGGATCGAACCGGTCTGATGGATGTATTCGGCCTCGTAGTCGAAGGACCCCGGCGCGGGGTTCTGGATGATCCGGGCGCCAACGGTGTCGAGGTCGCGGTCCCGGGTCGGCCGGCCCGGCGCATCCGCCTCGTCCAGGGCGAAGAAGGAGGCTTCCACCAGCGGGCCGCCCTTGAACAGGGGTTTGGAGACCAGGCCTCCCCACAGCGCCAGGTCGGCGCTTTCCAGGTCGAACTTGACCTCGTTGTCGATCACTGAGGGCTTGTCCTCGGGCAGGCGAACCTGGGGCAGGGTGTAGATGAAGGTGGCGGCCAGACCGCCGCGGCCCTTGGCGTCCAGGCGCAGGCCCGTGTAGCCGTTGGTGGTGTTGCGGTAGTCGTCGGCGGCGACCAGGCGCCGGGAGCCGAGATTGAGGGTGAAGCGCCCCGCCTGGGCGGTGGCGGAGGTCCCAGGTCCGAAGGGCTCCCTGAAGTCGCGGGCCACATAGGCCTGGATCGGCTCCAGGGCGTTGACGTCATTGGCGCTGACGGCCCCGCCAAGCTTGCCGCCAAAGCCGCGGCTGTCCTGGATTTCGCCCCCGAACCGAACCTGGCCGGTCTTGTATTCGGCGAAGATCAGGGTGCGCAGGCTGGTGAGGCTGTCCGACGGGTCGGCCCCGGCGCGGTACTGACCGTCGAGGTTTTCCTGCCGGAGCCGGATGCTGCCGGAGAGTTTCAGATTGTCCGGGGCGTCCAGCGCCTCATGCAGAGTCCAGGGCTTTTCCTGGGCGAAGGCCGGCGAGGCGCAGGTGGCGACAAGGGCCGAAAGGATCAGAGACAGGCGCCGGGCTGCCATGGGATCGTCGCCTGCCTTGTGGTCATGCAAAAGGGTTGGCGCAGACCTACCCGCGCCAACCCCGCAATTCTACACTTTTATGACAGACTTACTTGAACGAGGCCTTCAACGTGACGCCGTAGGTCCTCGGATCCGCGGGCTGGCCGGCGATCAGGCCGGTGCTGCTGGGCCCAACCGTGAGGAAGTCGAAGGTCTCCTCGTCGAAGGCGTTACGCACCCAGGCATAGATGTTGAGGCCCTCCGGTGTCCGGAACCCGGCGCGGAAGTTGGCGATATGGGCGGCGTCCACCCAGGTGTAGGCAGAGGGCGCCGGGTTCGACGACCAGTCCGAGCGGTAGCTGCCGTCGTAGCCGAAGTAGACATCGCCGTCCCGGGCCAGGAAGTTGAACGGAGCGCTCGCTTCGAAGCCGTAGGAGAAGGCCCATTCGGAGACGCCCGGCAGACGCTGACCGGAGATGTCGCAGTTGGCCGGGCTGAGCGCGCCGGGAACGCCGGCAGCGCCCGGAACCTGAGTCCCGGTGGCGATCGTGCCGCCCGACAGTTCCGGAGGGCAGGGGGCGTCGACGAACTTGGTGTAGGTCGCGTCGGTATAGGCGCCGTTGAGATAGCCGCGGAACTGGCGGCTCGGGCGGTAGACGGTCTCAAACTCGACCCCCTGGCTGCGGACGCCGCCGGCGTTGGCGAGATAACCGCGCAGGACGCCGAACTGGCCGTTGTTCACCGTCACCTGGTAGTCTTCGATGTCGGTGCGGAAGGCGGTGGCGTTGAGGGTGAAGACCCGCTCCGCCCACTGGGTTTTGATGCCCAGTTCGAAGTGGCTGACGTCCTCCGGCTTGATGACGGCGGCCTCGAGGATCGGCTGGTTGGCCGCATTGGTCGGCAGGCCATTCTGGTTGATGCCGCCGCTCTTGAAGCTCTTGGCGTAGGTCGTATAGGTCAGGATGTCGTCGGTGGCCTGGTAGCTGACCGTGAAGTCGCCGCTGATATTGTCGTCGTCGAACCGCTGAGCGCTGACCTGGGGGGCGAAGATGGCCAGTTGGGCCGCCTGGCGCGTCGTCGGCGTCAGGCTGAACGGCACGATGTTGCCGGCCCCGTCGCGGACCACACGCTCGTAGGAACCGGTCTTTTCATCCGTGTTGAACCGCAGGCCCGGCGAGACCGTCCACTGGTCGTTCAGCTTCCAGTTGGCCTTGCCGAACAGGGCGAAGCTCTCGGCTTCCAGAAACTGGGTGTTGAAGGCGGTCAGGCCGTTGAGCACCGAGGGGTCGAGGGAAAGGGCGCTGGTGGGATTGATGCTCCAGCGGCTGGAATTGGGGCCGTGTGACTCCAAGCCCTGGGTGTCGATCTGTTGGTGGAAGTAGAAAACGCCGGTCACGAAGTCGAACTTCTCGCCCACGAAATTGTAGCGGACCTCGTGGGTGGTCTGCTCCTGCTGCGAGGGGTTTTGTGACTGGGAAACGATGGACAGGCCCGTGAAATCGCGGTCGTTGCTGGGCTTCCAGTCCCATTCGCGGGTGGCGGAAACCGCAGTCAGGGTCCCCGGACCGACGGCCCACACGGCGCGGCCCGAGAAGCCGCGGATGATGTTGCCGGCGTTGGCGTTGACGTCCGAATCCGTCAGCCGGTCAAAGGGATTGGTACTGACCGGGGTGTAGTTCTGAAGAGCGGCAAGGGCCGCAAACTGCCGGTTCAGCGGACGCTGGGTCGGGCCGGTGCGGACAAAAACCTGCACGCAGCATTCGGCGTCCTGCGAGTTGAAGTCCGCCGCCAGGGTGATGGCGAGGTCGTCATTGGGCTTGAACAACAGCTGCCCACGGATGCCCAGGTTGTCGATCTCATTGACGAACTGCTGCTGGACGGCGTTGTAGATCGTCCCCCGGCGGGTGGTGTTGGAGACCGCCAGGCGCACGGCCACGCTGTCCGAGAGCGGCCCGGAGATCGTCGCCTTGGCTTGTTTGAAATCATAGTCGCCGGCGGTGAGTTCGCCGCCCGCCTCGAAATCGAAGGTCGGGGCCTTGGTGGTGATGTTGACGGCGCCTGCCGTCGTGTTCTTGCCGTAGAGCGTGCCTTGCGGGCCCCGCAGGACCTCGATCCGGTCGACGTCGACGAAGTCGAAGACCCCGGCGGCGGGGCGGGCGTTGTAGACGTCATCGATATAGATGCCGACGCCCTGGTCGAAGCCGTCGCTGGTCAGACCGTAGGGCACGCCCAGGCCCCGGATGTTGATCGCCGTGTTGCGCGGGTTCGACGACTGCACCTGCAGGGTCGGCACCAGTTGCGTCAGCCGCTGGGTGTTGAACGATCCGGTCGCCTCGACCTTGTCGCCCTGCACAACCGCGACGGCGATCGGAACGTCCTGGATGGTTTCCACCCGGCGCCGGGCGGTGACGACGACTTCACCCAGGTCGGTTTCCTCATCCTGGATGATCTGCGGGGCCGGTGGCGTGGCCTCCTGGGCCAGGGCCTGCGGCGCGGCGCCGCAAAGCAGGGCGGCCAGGGTGGCGGTAAAGATCGGCGCGGCGAGACGCTCAACGGTGGTCATAAGAAGTATCCCCATTCTTGAACGGGGAGACGCTTAGTTCTTAATCTCGATCGGAGAAATAGGAATTAACTGGAGAATGGCCGAGAAATTCTATGAGGCCTCAGTTTTGCCGGGGAAACGCCGGCGCCGGCGGTTATCCCCCGACCGTCATCAAACTGTCACTGAACTGTCGCATACATGAAACGCCGCCCCTGCATGGACCTGAGCCATGGTCTGGATCGTTCTCGTCCTGCTCACCGCACTCTCGGCCCTGGCCTATGGCCTTGGCCGCCGCAAGGCGAAGGCGGCGGGGAAGGGGCATTCGCGGCCCAACTATCAAGGCGCCTATGTCGCCCTCTGGGCGGTGGTCCCGGCGGGACTCCTGTTGGCGGTCGTTCTGGTGTTCGGCGGCCGCATCGAGCACGCCATGCTCTCGGCCGACGCCCCGGCCGCGGTGGCGGAACTGCCCTCCGAACAGCAGGAAGTCTTCTACGGCGACGCCCGCGCCCTGGCCGCCGGCAAGGCGACCAGCGGGACCTATGATTTCGGCCCGCTGAAGGCGCACCTCGACGCCAAGGCGGCGCAGTCGGCACGCCAGCATCAGATTTTCCTGACCGCCGCAATCGGCCTGGCCATCGCCCTGGCGCTGGGCGGTTTCGCCCTGGCCTTCTCGCGCCTCAAACCTGATTTCCGCGCCCGCAACCGGGTCGAAGGCTGGGTCAGCGGCCTGCTCATCGCCTGTTCGACCCTGGCGGTCCTGACCACGATCGGCATTGTCGCCTCTCTGGCCTTCGAGGCCTTCCGCTTCTTCCAGTCAGTCTCGCCGCTGGCCTTCCTGTTTGGAACCGAGTGGAGCCCGCAGATCGCCATGCGCACCGATCAGGTGGCGGCCGATGGGGCGTTCGGGGCCGTGCCGCTGTTCGCCGGCACCTTCCTGGTCATGCTGATCGCCATGATCGTCGCCGCGCCCATCGGGCTCTATTCGGCGATCTACCTGTCGGAATACGCCCACAAGACGAGCCGGGGGGTTATCAAGCCCCTGCTTGAGGTCCTCGCCGGCATTCCGACCGTGGTCTACGGCTTCTTCGCCGCCCTGACCGTCGGCCCGATCTTCCGCGCCTTCTTCAACTGGGTCGGCGCCCAGACCGGCGGGCCTCTCGGCGACTATCTGATGCAGGTCCAGAACCAGATGGCGCTCACCGCGGGCGTGGTCATGGGCATCATGTTGATCCCGTTTGTCTCGTCCCTGTCCGACGACATCATCAATGCCGTACCCCAGTCCCTGCGCGACGGCTCGCTGGCTATGGGCGCAACCAAGTCCGAGACGATCAAGAACGTCGTCCTGCCCGCCGCCCTGCCGGGCGTCATGGCCGCCATGCTGCTGGCGGTGTCGCGGGCCATAGGCGAGACCATGATCGTCACCATGGCCGCCGGCCTTCAGGCCAAGCTAACCCTCAATCCCCTGGAAACGGTGACCACGGTGACGGTGCAGATCGTCACCCTTCTGACCGGCGACCAGGAGTTCGACAGCCCCAAGACCCTGGCCGCCTTTGGCCTTGGCCTGACCCTCTTCCTTGTCACCCTGACCCTCAACGTCATCGCCATGCGCGTGGTGCAGAAATACCGGGAACAGTATGACTGACGCCCTGCTCACCGCAGACGCCGCCGGCGCCCCCGACCCCCGTCGCGGACGCACCGCCGATTTCGAAGCGCGGGTGAAGAAGCGCAACGCCGCCGAAAAGCGGTTCCGGTTCTACGGCCGGCTGGCGATCTTCGTCGCCCTGGCCTTCCTGGTGACCCTGCTCGGCCGCATCGTCTCCCAGGGCTATCACGCCTTCACGGCCTATGAGGTTTCCCTGCCGGTTTATATCGACCCCTTGAGGGTTGACCGCGCCAATCCCATGGGGGCCAATTACGACGCCCTGATCGCCGAGGCCCTGCTGGCCAAGATCGGAGCGCCCAACGACGAACTGGGCGAGAACCTGCTGGCCGCCCAGGAGCTGGTCTCCACCGATCTGGGCTTCAATCTGCTCGACCAGATCCGCAAGGATCCGAACCTGGTCGGAAAGACCCTCACCCTGAAGGGCCCGGTCAAGGCCGACGCCCAGCTCTATCTCAAGCACGAGATCAAGCGCGAGACCGCCGAGGGCGACCGCAAGATCAGCGACCAGCAGATGGACTGGATCGACAAGCTGGAGAAGGCGGGCGTCATCACCGGGGGCTTCAATACCCGCTTTTTCACCGCCTCCGACTCGACCGAGCCGGAACAGGCGGGCGTTCTTGGCGCCATCGTCGGCTCCGCCCTGATGCTGTTTGTCACCGCCCTGCTGGCCGTGCCCACCGGCGTCCTGGCCGCCGTCTACCTGGAGGAGTTCGCGCCGAAGAATCGCTGGACCGACCTCATTGAGGTCAACATCAACAACCTCGCCGCCGTGCCCTCCATCGTCTACGGCCTCTTAGGGCTGGCCCTGTTCATCAACTGGATGGGGGTTCCGAGGTCCTCGCCCCTGGTCGGCGGCCTGGTGCTGGCCCTGATGGCGCTGCCCACAGTGATCATCGCCACCCGCTCGGCCCTCAAGGCCGTGCCGCCGTCGATCCGCGAAGCCGCGCTCGGCGTCGGCGCCTCGCGCACCCAGACGGTGTTCCATCACGTCCTGCCTCTGGCGGTGCCCGGCGTCATGACCGGGGTGATCCTCTCCCTCGCCCACGCCCTTGGGGAGACCGCCCCCCTGCTTATGGTCGGCATGGTCTCGTTCAACCCCGGCATTCCGGAAAGCGTGACCAGCGCCGCCACCGTCCTTCCCGTTCAGGTGTTCATCTGGGAGACCGCGTCCGAGCGCGCCTTCCATGAAAAGACCGCCGCCGCCATCATGGTGCTGATCGGGTTCATGATCCTGATGAACCTCCTGGCCGTGATCGTCCGCCGTAAGTTTGAGCGCCGCTGGTGAAAAAGCCCCAGAGACCACCCATGCAAATGACCAAGAACGTCACCCTTGCCCGCGCCGAGGCTCTTCCGGACCACGCGCCGATCAAGATCAACGCCATGGGGATCAACGTCTTCTATGGCGAGAAGCAGGCGCTGTTCGACGTCTCCATCGCCTGTCCCGACCGGGCGGTGACCGCCCTGATCGGGCCCTCGGGCTGCGGCAAGTCAACCTTCCTGCGCTGCATCAACCGGATGAACGACACCATCGTCGGCTGCCGGGTCGATGGCCGTATCGAGATCGACAATGAGGATGTGAACCTCAAGAGCCTCGACCCCGTCGTGCTGCGCAGCCGCGTCGGTATGGTTTTCCAAAAGCCGAACCCCTTCCCCAAGTCGATCTTTGACAACGTCGCCTATGGGCCGAAGATTCACGGCTTCGCTTCGTCCAAGTCCGAACTCGAAGGCATCGTCGAGCACTCGCTGAAGAAGGCGGGGCTTTGGGGCGAAGTCGCCGACCGGCTGCACCAGCCCGGCACCGGTCTTTCCGGCGGCCAGCAGCAGCGTCTGGTCATCGCCCGCGCCATCGCGGTCAATCCCGAGGTGATCCTGATGGACGAGCCCTGCTCGGCGCTCGATCCCATCGCCACCGCCAAGATCGAGGAGTTGATGGACGAACTGCGCGAGCAGTACTGCATCGTCATCGTCACCCACTCCATGGCCCAGGCCGCGCGAGTCTCGCAGCGGACCGCCTTCTTCCATCTCGGGCGGCTGGTGGAGGCCGGGACCACTGAGGCGATCTTCACCAATCCGACCGATCCCCGCACCCAGGACTACATTACCGGCAGGTCCGGCTGAGGAAGACGAGATGAGCGAACACATCGTCAAATCCTACGAAGACGAGTTGACCCAGCTGGCGGCCGAGGTCGCCCGCATGGGCGGCCTGGCCGAAGCCCAGGTCGCCTCGGCGGTCGATGCGGTGGCGAGGCGCGACGTCGCCCTGTCAGAGGCCGTCGTCGGGCGGGATGAGCGGCTCGATCTTTTGGAGATCGACATCGAAAAACGCTGCATCCGGCTGATCGCCCTTCGCCAGCCCATGGCCAACGATCTTCGCCGCACCCTGGCGGCCATTAAGATCGCCGGCAATCTTGAACGCTGCGGCGACCTCGCCAAGTCCATCGCCAAGCGGGCCCTGGTGCTCACCGAGACAGAGCCGGTGACGCCGCTCACCCGGTCGATCGAACGGATGGGCAAGCTGGTCGCCGACCGCCTGCGCGAGGTTCTCGACGCCTACACCACCAGCGATCTTTCCCGCGCCACGGCCGTGTGGCAGCGCGACCAGGAGGTCGACGAGCACTACAACAGCCTGTTCCGCGAGCTCCTGACCTATATGATGGGGGACCCGCGCACGATCACCCCCTGCGCCCACCTGTTGTTCGTGGCCAAGAACCTGGAACGGATCGGCGACCATGCGACCAACATTGCCGAGATCATCCACTACGAGATCACCGGCGAAACCATAGCCGCGCCCAGGCCCAAGGGAGCAGCGATCTGATGGCGGCGCCCAGGATCCTCGTTGCGGAAGACGAAGAGGCGCTGGCCCAGCTCCTCCAATACAACCTCGACAAGGAAGGCTATCGCGTCGCCATGGCTCTGGATGGCGAAGAAGCCATGCTGCTCGCCGACGAGGAGACGCCGGATCTGGTGGTCCTCGACTGGATGCTGCCCAAGCTTTCCGGCATCGAAGTCTGCCGCCGCCTGCGGGCCAGCCGCAAGACCCGCAACACCCCAATTATCATGCTCACCGCCCGCGGCGAGGAAACCGACCGCATCCGGGGCCTGGACACCGGCGCCGACGACTACATCGTCAAACCCGTCTCGATGACCGAACTGGCCGCCCGCATCCGCGCGGTGCTGCGCCGCGTGCGTCCGGGGCTGGCGGAGGATGTCATCCGCCACGGCGACATCATCCTGGACCGCGTCGCCCACCGGGTTCGGCGGGGCGAGCGCGAAGTGCACTTAGGGCCCACGGAGTTTCGCCTGCTCGACCATCTGATGCAGAACCCGCGCCGGGTGTTCAGCCGCGAGCAGCTTCTGGACACCGTCTGGGGCGCAGACATCTATGTCGAAGCCCGCACCGTCGACGTGCACGTTGGGCGTCTGCGCAAGGCGCTCATGCTGGGCGGCGAGGCCGACCCGGTCAGGACCGTCCGGTCCGCCGGCTATTCGCTGGACCTGGACAACTAGGGCAGTCCCCGGCTCCCGTCCCGGGGACGCCCCATTAACCGCTACTGACCGAAAGCGCCGGCGCGCGCCGCATCGGCGACGGCGTTGCCGCCCCCCGCGGCGACCAGATTGCCGCCGCCGGCGGCGACCAGGGTCGAGCCGTCCATGCCGATCAGGTTGCCGCCGCCCGCCGCCACCAGATTACCGCCGCCGGCGGCCACCAGAGAGGCGGCCGTTACGACGACTTGCCCCGCCGGGTTGGTCAGGCCCTGCGGCGTCTTCTTCAGCAAGGTTCCCGGCGGGATGGAGGCCGAGGCGGGCACACTGTACAGCGTGATGTCGCTCGACATCCACGCGCCCGGCCCCCCTTGGTTGCAGGGCATGATCGCCAGTTGGTTGCCCCTGCCGACCACGCAGGAATAGGAATTGTTCAGCTGGCCGTTGCCACTGAGCTTCCAGGTTTGGGAAGGGCTGTTGTTACAGGCCGCGAAGCGCAGCTGGTTGTTGACGATGTCCAGGCACGCCCCGTTCATCCGCAGCGGGCCGTAGAAGACGTTCTCTCCCGGAATATACTGCATGTTGATGGTCGTGCTGTTGTTGCACTTGCCCAGCACGGCCGAGCCGCCGGAATTCACCAGGCAGCCCCAATTCGATTTGGCCATAAAGATCAGGCCAGCATGCGCCGAAACAGGCGCGAGCAGTGAAGCCGCGACGATCGCCGCCGCCGCATAGGCGAATTTACGCATAAGGTTCTACCCCCAAGTCCAAATATCCCTCGTGAACGACGTTATGCCGATTTCGAGGTTTAAGGGAGTCGGGTAGCCGACGGTCTGGCTCAGATGTAGCGCCGCAGGCTGCGCGCCAGGTCGTTGGCCTTGCCCTTGCGCGCCTGCTGCGGCTGGTAGGCGATCTTGGCGTGGCCGGCGCAATAGGGGCCGTCCTCGTCGATCCGCTTGCCGCAGAAGGTGAAGCTGTCCGCCGAGGGATCGCCGATCGGCCACTTGCACATGTGAGCGCCGAGCGTCAGCACCGTCGCCGAACCGGGCTGCTCGTCATAGACGATGGGGCGGGGTTCGGCCCGGACCACCGGCTGGGCCGCTTCGACGCGGCGGGGGGCGGCAGGGGTCGCCGGACGCACCGGGCGCGGGGCCTTGAACACCGAGCGGGTCGGTTGGCTTGGCGCGGCCCGGCCGGAAAGGCCCAGGCGGTGAACCTTGCCGATCACCGCGTTGCGCGTCACGCCGCCCAACTGTTTGGCGATCTGGCTCGCCGAAAGGCCGTCCAGCCAGAGCTTCTTCAGAAGCTCAACTCGCTCGTCCGTCCACCCCATAGCCACATCTCCCAAACCTAGATGTTGTGTCTTGGCGTCTGGCCACCCGCCATTGCCTACCAGATATCGTAAACATTCTATGAAGGGCCACAATAGGCGCCATTGCTCTATCCACAAGGAACTACATCTTGTGTGTCCAATTGCCGCGATGGGCGGCAACCGGTTTTCTGCGTGGCGGGGCTTTCGGCGGAGAACCGGCGGCCACTTATCCGGTCAGCCCTCCTTGCGTCGCACCCTGCCTAGGCGCACATCAGGGGCCCATGAGCGAAGCCGTCACCCCTCCCGCCCCGCGCAAATATCCAGGCGCCAACTGGATCGGCGTCTGGACCCTCTATCTGCGGGAGGTGAAGCGGTTCTGGAAGGTGGGGCTGCAGACGGTGCTGGCGCCCGTGGTCACCACGCTGCTCTACATGCTGGTCTTCGTGGTCGCGATCGGCACGGATCGCCAGATGCTGCCCGGCGTCGACTTCGCCCACTTCATCGGTCCGGGCCTGATCATGATGGCCATCCTCAACAACGCCTTCGCCAATTCCTCGTCCTCGATCCTGCAGGCCAAGATGATGGGCCTGACTCCCGACTTCCTCACGCCCCCGCTGTCGTCGGTGGAGCTGGCGAGCGGCTTTGCGGCCGGGGCCGTGACGCGGGGGGTGTTTGTCGGGCTGATCACGGCGGTGGCGGTCTGGTTCTTCGCCCCCTTCGGCGTCGCCCATCTCTGGGCCATCCTCTATTTCGGCTTTGGCGCGGCCCTGATGCTGGCGCTCCTGGGCATCTTCACGGGCCTTTGGTCAGAGAAGTTTGATCATCTGGCGGCGGTGACGAACTTCCTGGTCATGCCGATGACCTTCCTGTCGGGGACCTTCTATCTGGTGGACCGGCTGCCCGAGCCCTTCCACACCCTCAGTCACTGGAACCCGTTCTTCTATCTGATCGACGGCTTCCGCTACGGGTTCCTGGGGGTGGCCGACGGCTCGCTGATGATCGGAGTGATTGTGGTCGCGGTCCTGAACGTGATTCTTGCGATCGCCGGCTGGTCGCTGTTCCATACGGGCTACCGGCTGAAGAGCTGACGGGGAGGGGAGATGCGCAGAACGATCGCCGCCCTGCTGCTCGCGACCGGTCTTGTAACGGGTCTGGGCGCCTGCCAGCCGGGCGGGCCCGACCAGATCGACGAGGAAGCCCTCGACGCCGTCGCGCTCGCGATCGAAGACCAGATGAATGAGCCCGCCGCGGCGATCATGGGCCTGCTGCGCGCCGCCTCGGGCGAGGCGCAGGTTGGCTGGGACACGCTGATCATCAACCTCGACGGAACGCCCGAGCCTGTGAACTGGTGGCTGCAGCAGCGCGGCCTTCTGGAGATGTCTGGCGCCCAGTTCGCTACCCGCGCGGCCTTCACCCTGTCCAAGTCCGCCAACGACATCCTGGCCAATCCCGATGAGCCCTGGTTCGAGGCCAAGGTCACCGGCGAGCCGCTCGTCGACTGCAAGACCCCCGCCGCCCTGGCCGCCAACGGCTGCGAGGTGGAGATCGAGGTCACGCCGGCCCTGACCCCGGCCGGCCGGGCCATGGCGGGCGCCCTGCCGCCTATGCAGCCCTTCGCCGCCACGGCGGTGGTGACGCTGGGCCCGGAGGACTGGATCGTCGGCGGCCTGACCACCGAGGGATCGGCCCCGCGCGAGATCGCCATGACCACCATCCTCGGCGCCCCGGCGCGGCGGGAGGAAGCGGCCCGGGCCGCGGACGGCCGCATGAAGGGCCAGCTCTCCATGCTGGCCGGCGAGCGCGAGCCCGAGATCAATCTCGAAGCCTACACCCCGCCCAACTATATCGAGCCGCCGCCGCCGGTCCGCGCCATCGAGCCGCCGAAGGGCAACGGGCGCGACTCGCCGTTCCGGCCGGGGAACTAAAACCGGTTGCCGTTCATCCGGACGTGGTCGCAGATCACCCGGTAGTCGGCGGTCAGTTCCTCGCCCGCGGCGATGTCCCGCGCCGCGACGGCGTCTTCGAAGCCCGCGCCCGCGAAGGCGAGGTTCGGATCGTCCGCGTGGTTCAGGAACTTGGCGTTATCGCCCCACACCACATGAACCCCGCGGCCCTCATGCCAGGTCGTATGAGTGATCAGGGCCTGGCGCACGTGATCGGGCAGGGTCTTCAAGGCCCGCGGATCAAGGGTGCGATCGATGCGCTCGTCATAGGTCCAGACCAGAGCGCCCTTGGCGGCCGGACCCCTGGCGAAGACGCCGATCCCGGCGATGGGGCTTATCTTGAGCTCGGTCTCGACGACCAGCATCAGGCCGCGGAGGAGGTCTTGTCCGCGCCCGGGCCCGCGCCCCAGGCGGCCTGGGCCAGGGTGGCGTTCTCGAGGATGGCGGCGGAGGCGTCTCGCACCAGGGTCAGGGTCTGGCGGAGCGCGCAGGCGTCCTCACCCAGGCAGTCCTCGCAGCGGCGATAGGCGGTGGCGCTGGTGCAGGGGGTCAGGGCCAGGGGCCCGTCGATGGCGCGGATGATGTCGGCGAAAGTGATCAGTTCCGGCTCCTTGGCCAGGGCGTAGCCCCCCGCCTTGCCGCGATGGCTGACCACCATGCCGTGCTTGCGCAGCTCCAGGAGGATGTTCTCCAAAAAGCGGCGCGGAATGTCCTGACGCCTGGCGACATCGGCGATAAACACCGGCCGGCGCGGCTGATCGCCCGGCTGGCCGGCGAGGTCGATCATGGCGCGCAGCGCGTACTTGGCTTTACTGGTGAGCATCGTCGTCCTTGGGCCCGCCGACCTGACTAAGGCAATCAGGCGGGGGTCCGCAATCCTTATGCCCAGACTCGCACGGCCCGGGCCTTGAGCGTGATGCGGTCCTTGGGCGCGAGGCCCTTGGCGGCCTTGTGCGGAACGCGGACCTCGACGGCGCCGTCGTTGTCGATGACGCAGTCGATGCGGGCGTCGGGTCCGGCCAAGAGGACATCGCGGATGCGGGCCCCCAGGCCTTCGCCGTCCTTGGGTCCGATCTGGAAGCCGTCGGGGCGGATATAGGCCGTGGCAGGGCCGTCCTTGTCGGGCTTCTGACCGATGATCGGCGCGCTGACGCCGCCGATGACAGCCATGCCGCCCTTGACCTCACAGGCCATCTGGATGCTGTCGCCGAGGAAGTCGAAGACAAAGGCGCTGGCCGGGTCGTGATAAAGCTCCTCGGGCGTGCCGATCTGCTCGACCTTGCCGTCTTTCAGGATCGCCACCCGGTCGGCCAGCTCCAGGGCCTCTTCCTGGTCGTGGGTGACGAAGATGGTGGTCAGGCCCGTGCGCTCATGCAGTTCGCGCAGCCAGCGGCGAAGGCCGCGCCTAACCTTGGCGTCCAGGGCGCCGAACGGCTCGTCCAGCAGCAGGATCTTGGGCTCGATGGCCAGGGCCCGGGCGAGCGCCACCCGTTGCCGTTGGCCGCCGGAGAGCTGGCTCGGATAACGGCCGCCGAGGCCCTCAAGCTGGACGAGGTTCAATAGCTCTTCGACCTTGGCCTTGATCTGGTTCGCCGATGGCCGGACGGCGCGGGGCTTGGACTTGATGCCGAAGGCGATGTTCTGGGCGGCGGTCATATGCCGGAAAAGGGCGTAGTGCTGGAAGACAAGGCCGATGCCGCGCTGGCGGACGGGCTTGGCCAAGAGGTCCTCATCGCCGAACCGCACCGATCCGGTCTCAGCCTCCTCAAGTCCGGCGATGACGCGCAGCAGGGTGGTCTTGCCCGACCCCGAGGGTCCGAGCAGGGCCAGGAATTCGCCGTTCTCCGCCAGCAGAGAAACATCATCGAGGGCCGGGAAGCGGCCGAAGGATTTCCGAACGCCGGTGACTTCAAGGGACATGATCTGGTTTTCCTTATCGCCAGCGCTGCGCGGCAAGCTCGTGGGCGAAGCGCGCCTCGAGGAAGGTCTTCACGGCCAGGGTGATGAGGGCGAAGAGGGCGAGCAGAGAGGCCACCGCGAAGGCGGCGACGAAGTTGTACTCGTTGTAGAGGATCTCCACCTGCAGGGGCATGGTGGCGGTCTGGCCGCGGATCTTGCCGCTGACCACGGCCACGGCGCCGAACTCGCCCATGGCCCGGGCGGTGCAGAGCAGGACCCCGTACATCAGGCCCCATTTGATATTGGGAAGGGTGACCAGGAAGAAGGTGCGCAGGCCGCCGGCGCCCAGGGTCGCCGCCGCCGCCTCCTCGTCCGTGCCCTGTCCCTGCATCAGGGGAATGAGCTCCCGCGCCACGAAGGGCAGGGTGACCAGGGTGGTGGCCAGGACGATGCCGGTGACGGTGAAGATGATCTGGATTCCCCAGGCGTCCAGGGTCGGCCCAAACCAGCCGTTGGCCCCGTAGAGCAGGACGTAGACCAGGCCCGATATGACCGGCGAGATCGAAAACGGCAGGTCGATCAGGGTCAAAAGGACGTTTTTGCCGAAGAACTCAAACTTGGTGACGCACCAGGCGGCGGCGAGGCCGAACACGGTATTCAGCGGCGCCGCGATGGCGGCGATCAGCAGGGTCAGCTTGATGGCTGACAGGGCGTCCCGGTCGGCCAGCCCCCTGAAGTAGTCGCCGAACCCCTTGCGCAGGGCCTCGAAGAACACCGTGAACAGGGGCAGGAAGAGGACGAACACCAGATAGATGATGGCGACGCCGATCATCACGCCCGCCAGCAGGGTCGGGTCGCGGCGGGCCGGGTTCTTGGCGGGTCTGGAAAGATACATCTAGGCGCCCCTCCGCGAGATCCAGGACTGGATCAGGTTGAGGACGAAGAGCAGCACGACCGAAAGGGTCAGCATGACCAGGCCCACCGCCGCCGCGCCCGCGTAGTCGAATTCCTCCAGCCGCATGACGATCAGGAGCGGCGCGATCTCGGTGACGTTCTGGATATTGCCGGCGATGAAGATGACCGACCCGTACTCCCCGACCGCCCGGGCGAAGGCCAGGGAAAAGCCCGCCGTCAGGGCCGGGAAGATAACCGGGAAGACCACCTGGATGATGGTCCGGATGCGGCCGGCGCCCAGCGTCGCGGCGGCTTCCTCAACCTCGACGGACATGTCTTCCAGCACGGGCTGGATCGACCGGACCACGAAGGGAAAGCCGACGAAGATAAGCGCGATCATCACCCCGATCGGGGTGTAGGCGATCATGATGTCGTGGGGGGCGAATACCTTCCCGACCATGCCGTTCGGCGCATAGATGGCGGCGAGCGATATCCCCGCCACGGCGGTCGGCAGGGCGAAGGGCAGATCGACGAAGGCGTCCAGCAGCCGGCGGCCAAAGAAGTCGTAACGCACCAGCACCCAGGCGACGATGGTCCCGAACACCGCATTTATGCAGGCGGCGAAGAAGGCCGCCCCGAAGCTGAGCTTCAGGGCGTCGAGGGTGCGGGGCGCGCTGATCACCTTCCAGACATGATCCCAGCCGTGCTCCCACGGGCGCAGGATCAGGGCCGCCAGAGGCAGCAACAGGAAGAAGGACAGATAGACCATGGTGAAGCCCATGGCCGGTTTGAAGCCGGGCAGGGCGCTGGGCTCGACAAAGCGCCAGCGGCGCGCGACGGCGTCGGTCATCTAGGTTTTCTGCGAGATCTTGTCGAACACCCCGCCCTCGGCGAAGTGCTTGGCGTGGATGTCGGCCCAGGGACCAAAGACCTCATCCGTGCGGATCAGGGGAATCTGCGGAAATTGGCTCGCCGTGGCGGCGATGACCGCCGGGTCCGTCGGGCGATAGAAGGCCTTGGCCGCAATGGTCTGGCCCTCGGGCGTATAGAGGAAGCGCAGATAGGCTTCAGCCAGGGCGCGCTGTCCTTCATCGGCCAGGTTCTTGTCGACTAAGGCGACCGCCGGCTCGGCGAGTATGCTCACCGACGGGGCGACGATCTCGAAATTGCCCGCCCCGTCTTCGGCCAGCGCCAGATGCGCCTCGTTCTCCCAGGTCAGCAAAACGTCGCCGATCCCGCGTTGCACGAAGGTGGTGGTCGATCCCCGCGCGCCGGTGTCGAGCACCGGAACGTTGGCGTAGAGCTTCTTGACGAAGTCCTGGGCGCTCTGATCGGCGGCGCCCGGCTGGCGCAGGGCCCAGCCATAGGCGGCGAGATAGTTCCAGCGGGCGCCGCCCGAGGTTTTCGGGTTCGGCGTGATGACCTTGACGCCCGGCTTGATCAGGTCGCCCCAGTCCTTGACGCCCTTGGGATTTCCCTTGCGGACCAGGAAAACGATGGTCGAGGTGTAGGGGGCGGAATTGTGCGGCAGGCGGCTGCGCCACCCAGCGTCGATGAGGCCCTGCTTGGCGATATTGTCGATGTCGTGCGGCACGGCCAGGGTGACGACGCTGGCCTTCAGGCCGTCGATCACCGCGCGCGCCTGGCTGCCGGAGCCGCCGTGCGACATTTCGATTTCCAGTACCTGACCGCCGTGCCCGGCGGCCCAGACCTTGATGAAGGCCTCGTTGACCGCGCGATACAGCTCGCGCGTCGGATCGTAGGAAACGTTCAAGAGCTTGATGGGCCCGCCCCCGCCCTTCCCGGCCGACCGGCCGCACCCGGCCGCCACGAGCGCCAGCGCGCTCGCACCGAAAATCCTGCGACTGATCATGAGAAACTCCTCCGCCTTCGATCATGGGCTTTAAGACGATTAAATCGATCATTCCCATCGACATTATCTGAATGCGGCCCCATTCCTCCTGATGAAGCTTTTCCGGAATAAGGAGCCGGCCGCTCTTCCTGTTCCCGGGCGGAAACAAGAATTGCGCTGGCTTTGGCCGCCGCCCTTCATTGACAATCCGGACAGTTTTCCCGAAAAGGCGACGCTTTCCTGTCCCCGCAAAACCCTTGCGGGGCTTTGACGTTTGGGGAGGCCGCTCATGCCCGCCACGCCGCAAAGCTCAACCCATCTGATGGGGGTCTATAGCCGTGCGAGTCTGGCCTTCGAGCGAGGCGAGGGCGTCTGGCTCTACACCGCCGATGGAACGGCCTATCTCGACTGCGTGGCGGGGATCGCCACCACGGGTCTGGGCCATGCCAATCCAAAGCTCATCGCCGCCCTGACCGAGCAGGCGAACAAGCTGTGGCACGTCTCCAACATCTTCCAGATCCCGGGACAGGAGGCGCTGGCCAAGCGCCTGACCGACGCCAGCTTTGCCGATGTGGTGTTCTTCACCAACTCGGGCACGGAAAGCATCGAGCTCGCGCTCAAGGCTGCGCGCCGCTACCACTTCGCCAAGGGTAATCCTGAGAAGATCGACATCATCGGCTTCGACGGCTCCTTCCACGGCCGCAGCTACGCCGCCGTCAACGCCTCGGGCAACGCCGCCTATCTGGAGGGCTTCGGCCCGCGCCTGCCCGGCTATATCCAGTCCACCTTCGGCGACTGGGAAGCGCTTAAGGCCCTGATCGGTCCGACCACCGCCGGCGTGATCATCGAGCCCGTGCAGGGCGAGGGCGGCGCGCGGGCGCTGAGCGACACCCAGCTTCGCGAGCTTCGCCAAATCTGCACCGGCGCCGGGATCCTGCTGATCTACGACGAAATCCAGTGCGGCATGGGCCGCACCGGCCGCCTCTTCGCCCACGACTGGGCGGAGGGAACAGAGCCCGACATCATGGCCGTCGCCAAGGCCATCGGTAACGGCTTTCCCCTGGGCGCCCTGCTCGCCACCCATGAGGCCGCCGGCGGCATGGTTCCCGGCACCCACGGCTCGACCTATGGCGGCAATCCGCTGGCCATGGCGGTCGGCATCGCGGCCTTCGATGAGATCAACACCGACGCTTTGCTGGGCAACGTCCGCAACGTCGCGGGCTATCTGAACCAGCAGCTGGCCGGCCTGCGGGACCGCTATTCCGACATCATCGTCGACATCCGCGGCAAGGGCCTGCTGATCGGCGTAAAGGTCATCCCCAACAACCGCGACTTCATGCAGATGGCCCGCGACGAGGGCCTCTTGATCGCCGGCGGCGGCGACAACTGCATCCGCTTGGTGCCGGCCCTCAACATGACGATCGACGAGGCCCGCCAGGCGATCGAACGGCTGGAGAAGACCTGCGAGCGGGCTCGTAAGGCCGCCGCCGCATGACCCGGCATTTCCTCGACCTGTGGCGCCTCGACGCCTCGACACTGCGCGCCATCCTCGACGATGCCCACGCCCGCAAGAAGGCCCGCGCCGGCTGGACCAAGGGCAAGGTTGACGCCGACCGGCCGGCGGCCGAACGGACTCTGGCCATGGTCTTTGAAAAGAACTCCACCCGCACCCGCTTTTCCTTCGACGCGGCCATGCGCCAGCTCGGCGGCGCCTCGATCATCACCACCGCCAACGACACCCAGCTTGGCCGGGGCGAGACGGTGGAGGACACCGCGCGCGTGCTCTGCCGCATGGTCGATGCGGTGATGATCCGCGCCAACGCCCACGAGACCGTCGAACGCTTCGCCGCCGTCTCCACCGTGCCGGTGATCAACGGCCTGACCGACGAGAGCCACCCCTGCCAGATCATGGCCGACCTGATGACCTTCGAAGAGGCCAGGGGCTCGCTCAAGGGCCGGACCATCGCCTGGGTCGGCGACGGCAACAACGTCTGCGCCAGCTTCATCCACGCCGCGCCCAAGTTCGGCTATCGCCTGACCATCGCCTCCCCCGACGAATACGCCCCGCCCCAGGCCGCCATCGAGCGGGCCCGCAGCGAGCAGGGCATGATCGAAGTCACCCGCGATCCCCGCGCCGCCGTCGAGGGTGCGGACCTGGTGGTCGCCGACTGCTGGGTCTCCATGGGTGACACCGACAAGGACCAGCGCATGGCGGCCCTCTCCCCCTATCAGGTGGACGAGCGCCTCATGGCCATCGCCGCCAAGGACGCCGCCTTCATGCATTGCCTCCCCGCCCATCGCGGCGAAGAGGTTGTCGACGCGGTGCTCGACGGCCCGCAGTCGCTTGCCTGGGACGAGGCGGAAAACCGCATCCATGCCCAAAAGGCGATCCTGGCGTGGTGCTTCAACGCCTTCTAGACGGGACAGAAGGTCGCGCCTGTCGAACCAAGGATTTGACGCCTATATTGGGCAGATGATCACCGACCACCCGCTTGCCGACGACCTCGTCGCGCCGTTCCAGATCGAGAGCCAGCCGGTGCGCGGCCGGATCGTGCGGCTGGGCGAGGCGGCCGACGACATCCTCAACCGCCACGCCTATCCCGAACCCGTCGCCAACTTGCTGGGCGAGGCCTGCGCCCTGGCCGCCCTGGTCGGCGCCTCCCTGAAGTTCGAGGGCCGCCTCATCGTCCAGGCCCAGGGCGACGGGCCGGTGCAGTATGTGGTCGTCGACTACGACACCACCGGCTCCATGCGAGGCTACTGCCGCTTCGATGAGGACCGGGTGGCGGAGGCCGCCAAGGGCTTCTCGCGGCCCGGCGCCAAGACCCTGCTGGGCGACGGCGTCTTCATCATGACCATCGACCAGGGTCCGGACAGCGAGCGCTACCAGGGCGTCACCCCCATCGAGGGCGAGACTCTGGCCCTGTGCGCCGAACGCTATTTCGCCCAGTCGGAACAGACCCCGACGCGGGTGCTCCTCGCCACCGCCCAGGTGCGCGATTCCGGTCCCGACCGCTGGCGGGCCGGCGGCATGATCCTGCAGAACATCGCGGGCGACGCGGCGCGGGGCGAGACCGACGAGGCCTGGAACACCGTTCAGGCGCTGTTCTCCACCCTGGGCGAAGACGAGCTGGTCGATCCCACCATCTCCCCCTCGACCCTGCTCTACCGCCTCTTCCACGAGGAAGGGGTGCGGATGTTCGAACCCCGGGCCGTGCGCGCCTTCTGCCGCTGCTCCGAGGAGCGCATCCTCAGCGTCCTGCGCTCCTTCCCCGCCGAAGAGCGCGCCGGGATGGTCGACGACGACGGCCAGATCCGCGTCACCTGCGAATACTGCAGCCGCACCTATGAGGTGGCGCCGGATGATGTTGACGGTTCCTGAGGAATAGCTGTCAGTTCGCGAGCCGGACTGTTCATGCTACCGTCAGGCGAGAAGGCCTAGGTCTTTTCTCAGACGGAACTTGAGCGGGGGCTCAACGATGAGCAAGCGTATCGCGTTCATAACGCTGATCGCCGCGGCCGGGGCGGCCCTGCCCGCTCTCGCCCTGCCCCAATCGACGCCGCAGCAGAGATCGGCCGCCGCCGACCATGTGATCCAAACGCTTGCCGTCGCCAACACCGGCGGGTTCCTGGTCGAACAGACGATCGGCGGAAAGAAGCGTCTAGTCGCCCTGACGCCGGTGGAGTTCGACAACTTGGTCAATGGCCTAAAGCGCAGCGGCGCCCTTAGTCCTCGGGACGAGGCCGCCTTCGTCCAATACGCGCGGCAGGAATCCAATCGCAACACCGCCGAAGCCAACCGCAGGTACAATGTGCTGCGCGAGCGAGGCGTTGTTCCGGGCTGGGAAGAGTCCATCCGGCGGCAGGCCGCCAACGCCCTCAACGGGCCGTCGCCGGCCCCGGGCCCTCAGCAATACGATCAGAACGGCCGCCTCCGCGCGCCGACGCCCGCCGAGCGGGCCGCGATCGAGGCCGAGCTGCGGAGGGGTGAATTCGCGGACGCGGCCAGGGCCAACGCCCGCGGGACCGCGCCCAGTTTGGGCGAAGTGGCCTCAAGCATTGGGGCCTTGCTGCCCAAGGGCTTCGGGTCGGACCTCCTTCCCCAGGACATGAAGGACGCCGCCAAGGCCGAAGGCGCGGCGGCCGTCGCCGGGGGGAGCAACAACCCCTTCTTCAATGCCGGGGCATCGGTGCTCGACGCCTATGAGACCCAGCGTAAGAAGGAAATGGAGGCGGAAAACTTCAGGAAGATGCTCGAGGAGCAATCCCGGGGCAGCGGCGGCCGGTACAATCCGCCCTCTACCGCGTCCAACACCACCTCCCCCATCACAGCGGTCCCCCTGGCTCCGCTTTCCGCCCAGGATCAGAGCTACATGGATGCGGTCGGCCGGGGCGACTATCTGATCCGCCGGCGCGACAACGGCGTGATCCAGATCGTCAGCAAGAGGGAGATGGAGGCTGAACTGGCCGACCTGCTCGCCAAGGGCCGGGCGCAGAAACCCGGGCTGGAAGACATCGGCGGAATCACGCCGGCGGAGGCCGCGGACATGCGGCGCCTGGCCGAAAACGACACCAGGACAATCGTTCAAGAAATCGAAGCCCGACAGAGAGCCGGCCGGTAGGAGATGAAAGTGACCCGTTTGGCCTTTGTCATCCTCGCCGCCGCAACCCTTGCCGCGCCCGCGCTCGCCCAGACCTACCGCGCGCCGACCCCGGCCGAGCGCGCGGTGATCGAGGCGGCGACCCGTCCGCCGGCGGCGCCACAGCCGTCGAGGCAGGTCTACAACGCGCCGCCCCCCGACCCCGCCGCCTGGCGGCAGCGGGATGAGACCATCATGGCCGCTCAGCGGGGCGATATCCTGATCACCGAGCGGATCGCCGGCAAGGAGCGGGTCGTGGCCCTGACCCGCGATCAGTTCGCCGATTTCGTCGCCGAACTGGTGGTGACCGGCGAACTGGCGCCCGACGAGGTCAACGTCTTCGTCCGCTATGCGCGGCAGGAGTCGGCCAGGACCTTCGCCGACCTCACCAATCAGCGGGCCGATGACAACCGCCGCCTCGACGCCCTGCCGTCTGCGGCCGACGCGCCGCCCATGAACGGCGGCCCGCCAGGCCAGGGCGCGGCCGCCATGACCGTTATCCACCGCGGTCGCTAGAAGAGGGCTTTGGAAATGTCGCTACGTCTCGCCCTATTGAGCTTGGTCTTCACGGCCGCAGGCGCCGCCGCCGTGGCGGCCCCGGCACAGGCGCAGCAAACCACTCAGAGCACTCTTGAGCAGGCTGTCCAGCTGCTGGGCGCGCTCCGCCCCGACCTGTTCGGCGGGACCGTCCCCCCTCAGCAAGGCGCCTACACTCCGCAGGGAGGCTATGCGCCGCCGGCGCCCCCATCCTACGTCCCGCCCTACACCCCGCCCCCCGTAAACCCGGCGGGCTACAATCCCTACCTGGTCCCGGGACCGACTGGGCCGGCGATGGATCCGTTTGGCGCGGCGGGCGGCTCCGCCTACCGCCAACCCACGCCCGCGGAGCGCGCGGCGATCGAAGCGGCGCTACGGGGTGGCCCATCGCCGATGGTCGCCCCCAGTCAGGCGCAGATGGCCTATGCGCAGCAGCGCGATCAGAACCTCATGCTAACCCAGAACGGAGGTTTTTTGATTACCGAGTCGGTGGCCGGGCAGCAGAGGGTGCGCGCCGTTAGCCGCCAGGAGTTCACCAGCATGGTCGCCGAACTGGTCGCGACCGGCCAGCTGTCCCAGGCCGATGCGCCCGCCTTTGTCGCCAATGCGTTGCAGGAATCCAACCGGGCCGCCGCCAACCTAATGAACGAGCGCAGCCGCGGCGCGGGACGGGGGTACTGATGAAACCGGCGCATAGTGTGACTCTCGCCCTGACCCTGTGTTGCGCCGCCGCGCCGGCCTTCGCTCAGATGGCGTTTCCCGGGCGTACGCAGGCCGAGAGGCAGCGAACCGCGCGCGGGGTCGTTGAGGAGGCGATCCGTCAGGTCCAGGCGGAGGGGGGCCTCAGCGAGGCCGAGAAGACGCTCCTGTCCGCCCAACGCGGCGGCGTGGTCGTCGCCCAAACCATAGGCGGTAGGACGGTCTATCGCGCCCTCAGCCCCGAACAGTTCAACGGCCTGATCAACGAACTGGTGGCGACGGGAAAGCTCGAACTCAGCCAGGTCCCGGTCTTCGCCAGCGTGGCCGCCCAGGAAAGCCGGAAAAACACCGAAGTGCTGCGGCAGCAGGCGAGAAATGAGTTCGCGCGGCCCTTCGAGGAAGCAAGACGCGGCGACGGCGCCCGGCGACTCGCCGAGCAACAGCGCAGGGCGCAGTATGACGCCCAGGGATTGACCCAGGCTCAGCGCGATAGGGCCGAGGAGGAGTTCCGGCGCGCTCAGCTCAGGGAGGATCGCGACGCCTACAACCAATCGACACGAAACGACCAGGCGCAACGGGTCGCCAATCTGGAACGGGAAGCTCAGCAACGCCGGGAGCGCGAGCTCAACGAGATGTACGACGTCGGCGCGCGGCGGGGGCGGAACGTGGAAGGGCTGATCGACGGCGAATTCAGGGACAACGCCGAGGCATCGCGCCGCACCGCCAACGGCGGCGCTGCTCCCCGGCCCCCGGCGCAGACCAACCCGCTGTCGGCCATCGATCAGGAACGGTACGCCGCCTACAAGAACGGCGACTATCTGATCCGCAACCGCTCCAACGGCTACATCCAGATCGTGCGCAAGGCGGACCTGGAAGCCGAGCTGAACATGCTGCTCGCCAAGCCCAAGAACGATATCGCCAGCATCACCCCCCTCGAGGCCGCCGAGATGCGGCAGCTGGCCGTGAACGACACGCGCCAGATCGTGGCCGACATCGAATCCCGCATGAACGCCGGCCGCTAGTTGACGATTCTTTTCGCGCCTGGAAGGTCTAGGCTGAACTCCGGGATGGCGGCGTCGAACATGATGCCCAGGTCGGTGATCATCTGATAGGTGCCGCGCATGGTCCCGGACGGCGCGCTTAAGGGGCAGCCCGAGGTGTAGCGGAAGGCGTCGCGCGGCTTGAGCGTCGGCTGCTCGCCGACCACGCCCTGGCCGCGCACCTCCTCCACCCGGTTCAAGGCATCGGTGATGATCCAGTGGCGGGAGACCAGCTGAACCACATCATTGCCGTGGTTTTCGATCTCCACCACATAGGCCCAGAACCAGCGGCCGCGCTCGGGATCGGACTGCTCGGGCATGTAGTTGGCGACCACGCGCACCACGACATCCCGCGTCGTCGCCTCATAGACCGGCGTTTCCTTCGAGCCCCGCCGCCGGATGCGTTTCATTTGGCGTTGGCCCTGGCCCGGTCCAGCGCCCGGGACACATCGCGGGAGAGGTCGCCCTTGCCCTCCAGGCCAACGCTCATCCGCACCCAGCCGGCGGTGAGGCCCATGGCCAAGCGCTCGGCCTCGGGGACCGAGCGGTGGGTGGTGGTCGAGGGGTGGGTGGCCATCGACTTGGCGTCGCCCAGATTGTTGGAAATATCGACGATCTGCAGGGCGTCGAGGAAGGCCCAGGCGGCTTCCTGGGTGCCGAGGTCAAAGGCTACCACCGTGCCGCCGCCGGTCATCTGCTTGGCGATAATGTCGGCCTGCGCGTGGTCGGCCCGGCCCGGATAGGCCACGGCCTTGACGTTGCTGTGCGCGCCGATCAGGTCGGCCAAGTGCGCGGCGTTCTCCGCCCCGCGCCGCACCCGCAGCTCCAGCGTCTCCATCCCCTTGGTCAGCACCCAGGCGTTGAAGGGCGACAGCGCCGGGCCGGTATGGCGCAGGAGGTCGCGGTAGGCCGTGTCGAACATCTCGACATCGTTGGCGAGGATCGCTCCGCCCAACACCCGGCCGCCGCCGTCGATGTGCTTGGTCGCTGAATAGACGACGACGTCGGCCCCCAGCTCCAGGGGCTTTTGGAAGATCGGCGTCGCAAAGACGTTGTCGATCACCACCTTGGCGCCCGCCGCGTGGGCGATCTTGGCTACGGCCTCAAGGTCGGTGACCTCGAGCAGAGGATTGGCCGGGGTCTCCACCAGAAAGACCTTGGTGTTGGGCCGAACCGCGTTTTCCCAGGCTTTCAGGTCGGTGGCGTCGACAAAGGTCGTCTCGACCCCAAAGCGGGGCAACAGCTCGGCCACGATCCAGCGGCAGGAGCCGAACAGGGCCCGGCCGGCCACCAGGTGATCGCCGGCCTTGAGCAAGCCGATGAGCGAGGCATGCACCGCCGCCATCCCCGACGCCGTGGCGCGGCAGGTCTTGGCTCCTTCGAGCAGGGCGAGGCGGTCCTCGAACACCTGGGTCGTGGGGTTTCCGAACCGCTGATAGATGAAGCCCGGCTTTTCACCGGAAAAGCGCGCGTCGGCGCTCTCCGCATCGGGGTAGGCGAAGCTCTGGGTCAGGAACAGGGCCTCGGACATCTCGCCATAGGGGCTGCGGGCCATGCCGCCGCGCACCAGACGGGTTTCGACTTCCCAGTCCTGCGGGTTTTCCGGCGTGTCCTCAGCCATGACGGCCTCCAGCGTAAAGTGGCGGATACATCGGCGGGGGAGGGCGCAACGTCAAGGCCGCTGGCGGGAAGGCGCGGCGCGTCCTACATAGGACGCCAGGACAGGAGAGCCCATTCGTGACCCCCCGCCGCCGCAGCGCCCTACTCGGGATTTCCGCCCTTTCCCTCACCCTTGGCGCCGCGGGTTGCGAGCGGCAGGTCGTGGGGCAGCCTGAGGCGCCGGCCGCCACCCAGGCCATGCCGGTCTATGCCGACAAGGCCGCCTGCGCCCAGGAATGGGACCAGGCCGCCTGCGACGCCGCCTTCCAGAAGGCCTCGGCTGAGCACGAGGCGAATGCGCCGAAATACGCCACCCGCGCTGAATGCGAAGCCGCCATCGGCGCCGAGGCCTGCCAGGAGGGGCGCAGCAGCGGCGGCGGCAGCTTCTTCATGCCGATGATGATGGGCATGATGATGGGCCAGATGATGAGCGGCCGGACCGGCTATCCCGTCTACACCGACCGCAACGGCGCGGCCTATTCCGGCGGCGCGCGGGTCTCCGATCCGCAACCTGGCGCTAAGGCCGGGACTCTTCCCCGGACGGTCATGGCGCCGGTGACGGCTGACGGCGCGCTTGCTTCACGCGGGACCACCACGCGCGGCGGCTTTGGCCGCACCTCGTCCTACCGCGGCTCCGCCGGCGCCTGAGCCGGCATGGAGCGGATCAGGCTCGAGCCGCGCGGCGACTGGCGTGAGCGGGTCAGCGCGCACGGCCTCACCTGGCACACGGCGCCGGACGGACGCCCCTACTGGGACGAGAGCGCCTACTGGAGCTTCTCCGCCGCCGAGATAGACCGCATCGAAGATGCGACCGCCGAGCTTTACGACATGGTCCTTTCCGCCGTCGGGCGGGTGATTGAACGCGGCGGCCTTGCGGATTTCGGCTATGACGCCGCCGCCATCGGCCTGATCACCGACAGCTGGCGAAATTTCGGCGATGAGCCGACCCTCTACGGCCGCTTCGACCTGGCCTTCGACGGCAAGCAGCTCAAGCTTTTGGAATTCAACGGCGACACGCCCACCTCGCTCCTGGAGGCCGCCGTCGTGCAATGGTTCTGGATGGAGGAGCGCTTCCCCCACCTGGACCAATTCAATTCCATCCACGACAAGCTGATCGCCGCCTTTGGGCTCTACGCCGAGCACATCGCCCCGCCGGAGATGCATTTCACCAGCGCCTCGCCGCACGAGGAAGACGAGGGCACGGTCGCCTATATGGCCGTCTGCGCCAACGAGGCGGGCATCCCGACGCGCTTCGTCGCCCAGGAGGACATCGGCTGGCGGGACGGTTTCCTCGACCTCGACAACCGGCCGATCCGCGATCTCTTTAAGCTCATTCCCTGGGAATGGTGGCTGGACGATCCCTTCGCCCCGCAGCTTTTGGCCGAGGTCCAGGCCCAGAGGGTCCGTATCGTCGAGCCGCCGTGGAAAATGGCCGCCTCGAACAAGCGCCTGCTGGTCACGCTCAAGGAGATGTACCCAACCAGCCCCTATCTGCTGGACGCCACCACGGACGAGAACAGCGCGCTCGGCTGGGGCGGCTATGTGCGAAAGCCGGTCCGCGGCCGCGAAGGCGCTAATGTCGAGATCGTTGAAGCGGGCCGCAGCGTGGCCGTGACCAGGGGCGCCTATGACGACGATCTCTTCATCTGCCAGGAACGCGCGAACTTGGCGCAGGCCCATGGCCGGCACGCGGTGATCGGCTCCTGGATCGTCAATCGCGAGCCGGCCGGAATCGGCATCCGGGAATCCTCCGGGCCTATCACCGGCAATACGGCCAGCTTTGTGCCGCACGTCATCGACGGCTGATTTCAGACTTTTCTAACCTGGCCAACGCATGATGGCGTCGGGGCAAAATGCCCTGCGGCCGCAAAACGCGTCCGCAGAACGAGAATGGTGGGTTTTTCGTCGTGCCGCTGAACAGCGTCAACACGAATGCGAGCGCGCTTATGGCGTTGCAGGCGCTGAACGCGGTCAACCGCGAGCTCAGCGTCACCTATAACCGCATCTCCACCGGCAAACGGGTCTCCAGCGCCAAGGATGATCCCGCCACCTGGGCCATCGCCCAATACCAGCGCAGCCAGTCCCGGGCCCTCGACGCGGTCCAAGCCTCGCTCCAGCGCGGCCAGTCGGCGGTCGACGTCGCCCTGTCGGCGGGGGAGACCATCTCCGACCTGCTCAATGACATGAAGGAGACGGTGCTCGCGGCCAGCGACAGCACCATCACCGCTGAAGCGAAGGCCGCGCTCAGCGACCGCTATGTCGCCCTGCGCCGTCAGATCGACAATATCGCCAATAACGCCGAGTTCGCGGGCCTGAACCTGATCGGGGGCGGGACCGGGGCGGTGAAGGCGCTGGCCAACGCCAACGGGACGGACTTCATCGACGTCGCCCACGTCGACCTCTCGACCGGCGGCGCGGCGCTCACCGGCATACCCGCCGACCTGACCGGGGCCATCGGCCAGGTCGAAATCGACGCCATGTCCGCCAGTATCAGGGCGGTGAACGGCGGGCTCGCCAAGCTCGGCAGCGGCGCCAATGCGCTCGACCGCCACCTGACCTTCGTCAGCAAGCTTCAGGACACCTACGACGAGGGCATCGGCCGCCTGGTCGACGCCGACATGGCCAAGGAAGCCGCCCGCTTCCAGGCGCTCCAGGTCAAGCAGCAGCTGGCTATCCAGGCCCTGCAGATCGCGGTTTCCGCGCCCTCCATGCTGCTGCAGCTCTTTCAGAGGCGATAAGGGCGCCTTGCCAGACTCGCCCCTGCGTGGTGAGTCGCTTGGCAATGACCCCCGGCATCCTGCCCTGCCAAGCCATCGAGGCCCTGATCGCGGGCGGCGCCATCGCCGCCGATCAGCCCTTCGACAAGGACCAGGTCCAGCCGGCCAGCATCGATCTGCGCCTGGGGACCAAGGCCTTCCGCGTCCGCGCCTCCTTCCTGCCGGGGCAGGGCCGCAAGGTCGCCGACCGCGTGAAAAGCGTCGCCATGCACACCCTGGATCTCACCGGCGACGGCGAGGTCCTGGAAAAGGGCTGCGTCTATCTGGTCGAAGTCCTGGAGCGGCTTAAGCTCCCGGCCGGCGTATCGGCCCGGGCCAATCCGAAAAGCTCCACCGGCCGGGTCGATGTCTTCGTCCGCCTGCTCACCGACCACGGCGAGGCCTTCGACGATGTGGCCTCAGGCTACGAGGGCCCCCTCTATCTCGAGATCGCCCCCCAGACCTTCTCGGTCCTGGTCCGCGCCGGCACGCGTCTCAACCAGCTGCGCCTCAAGACCGGCGAGCCGCCCAAGCTCGAGGTCCGCAGCGTCGGCGTTGACCTGACCGGCAAGCTCGCCGGCTACCGCGCCCGCCGCCACGCAGGCGTCATCGACCTCGACCGCGAAGCCGCCTGCGATCCGCGCGACTACTGGGAAGCGCTGGAAGCCCGCCACGGCGAACTGCTGCTCGATCCCGGCGAGTTCTACATCCTGGCCTCCAAGGAGACGGTGGAAATCCCCGTCCTCCAGGCCGCCGAGATGATGCCCATCGACCCGGCCGTCGGCGAGTTCCGCGTCCACTACGCCGGCTTCTTCGATCCCGGCTTCGGCGTCGACGAGGCCCACGGCGCGGGCTCGCGCGGCGTCCTCGAAGTCCGCAGCCACACCCCCTTCCTGCTGGAGGACGGCCAGACCGTCGCGCGCCTGGTCTACGAGCCCCTGACCGAACGCCCCACCCGCCTCTACGGCGAGGGCGGATCGCACTATCAGAAGCAGGGCCTCAAACTCTCGAAGCACTTCCGCGCTTGGGACTAAGTCAAGGTTGCTTGACGCGGCGTCGGCGTCATGCTTCCTTGTCATAAAGGAAGGTTCCCTTGACCGAAGAGAAGATCAACCTGGGCTGGGGCCGCTACGCCGCCAAGTGCGCCCTGTGGCTGGTCTGGATGATTTCCGCGGTGCCGGCCTATATGGGCATGGGCCAAACCAATCTCCCTTGGCAGCTTAGGCTTGCGCTGGCGATCGTATTCGTTGGCCCCACCCTGGCCTGGGTCGCGACCGTCCAGCGCAGGCTGGCCAAGGGCGACGAGTTCGAGCGGGACCTGGTGATCAAGGGCCTGGCCCGGGGCGGGACCTTCGGAATCGTTTGGATTGCCGTGGTCCACGCCATCTATGTGGTGCTGGAATTGATCGGCCTGTTCGAGCCCGGCAAGGTCGCCGGCCAGGCGACCATGATCGCGGTCATGGCCCCCATGGCCATGATCATGGGCGAGACCTTTATTCAGTTCGACCGCGTGCGCATCGCCAAGAGTGAGGATTCCGAATGAGTGAGAAGAAGGCCAAGAAGCCCGAGAGTCTGGGCGACAATCTCAAGGCCATCGGCTGGGCGGTGGGGCTTTTCCTGATCGCCCGCATCCTCATCTTCCAGCCCTTCACCATCCCCTCGCAGTCGATGGAGCCGGGGCTGACCCCCGGCGACTACATCATCGTCACCAAGTGGGACTACGGCTTCTCGCGCCACTCCATCCCCTTCAGCCCGCCGCTGTTCAAGGGCCGCATCCTGGAGAGCAATCCCGAGCGGGGCGATGTCATCGTCTTCAAGGTGCCGACCGACCGCAACCGCGACTACATCAAGCGGGTGATCGGCCTTCCCGGCGACCGGGTGCAGGTCAAGAACGGGGTGGTTCAGCTGAACGGGGTTCCGATCCCGGCCGCCGACCTTGGCCTCGACAAAGGCTCAGATCCCTTCGGCCTCGCCCCCAAGATGCTCCGCGAGACCCTGCCCAGCGGCAGGACCTACAGGACCTATGACCAGGGCTACCAGATGGCCGACGACACCGAGGTCTTCGTGGTCCCCGAAGGCCACTACTTCTTCATGGGCGACAACCGCGACAACTCTCTGGACAGCCGCTTCGCCACCGAGCGCGGCGGCGTGGGCCTGGTCCCGGCCGAACGCCTGATCGGCAAGGCGCGCTTCATCATGCTCTCCTGGGACGGGGCCTCGATCTTCAAGCCCTGGACCTGGTTCATGAACGCCAAGCCGGACCGGTTCTTTAAAGGCATCCAGTGAAGAACCGGCTCCGCGTCCTTCGCGCGGAACGCGGCTGGAGCCAGGCGGATCTCGCCGCCCGGCTGGAGGTCTCGCGCCAGAGCGTCAACGCCATCGAGACCGGGAAATACGACCCATCCCTGCCGCTCGCCTTCAAGATCGCGCGGTTGTTCAAAACGACCATCGAGGGCGTGTTCGAAGAGGCGTAGCCTCTTACCTCCCGCCGCTGCGCTTCGCTTGCGGGGGAGGTAATTCGCCATTCGACGAAATACCGCTTGACTCCTATTTCGATGTTTAGCTAAACAGCGATTTATGAACCGCGTCTTCAAAGCCCTCGCAGATCCGACCCGCCGGTCCGTCCTCGAGCTTTTGCGCGAGGGGCCGATGAGCGCCGGCGATCTGGCCGGCCATTTCCCGGTCTCCAAGGCCACCATGTCCGCCCACTTCGCGGTCCTGCGCGAGGCCAGCCTGGTGGATACCGAGAAACAGGGGACGACGGTGATCTATCACCTGCAGGTCTCGGTGCTGGAGGACGCCCTCCTGGGCCTCGCCAGCGCCGTGGGCCTCGGCCTCACCTCAAAACAACCCGTCAAGGGAGAGAAGTCATGACCGCGACCCTGCCGAAAGCCGATGTCCTCATGGCCTCGCTCCTCATGGGCATGATGTTGGCCGCCGACGGGGCCGCCGCAGTGATCGGCCTGAACGCGCCGGGCAACTGGCCGGCCTTCATCGTCATGCCCGGGACCCTGGCGATGATCTGGACCTGCTTCACCGTCAGCTGCCTTGTCACCAGGCGGTTCAAGGGTCCCAAGGGTCCGGAGAGCGCGCAGACAGCGGCCCGCTTCATGGGGAAGACCCTGGTCATGGTCGGGATCACCCTGACCATCTTCCACCTGGGCCTGCTCGCCCTGACCACCGGCCTGATCGGCGGCGACGGCGATATCATTCTCAAGCTGTTCGTCGCCGCCCTGGGCCTGAACCTCGCCTTCATGCACAACGCCATGCCCAAGGTGATGAACCCCGCCCGCGTCGATGTCGCCGGCAGCCCGCGCCTGATCGGCTGGGTGGGCTTCCTTTGCGGCCTGGGCATCGCGGCGGTGGGTGTCTTCATCGATCCCGGGGAGATGATGCCCTTCATCCTGCCGCTCGCCGTTCTGCCCTCCATCGTCGTCGCCATCACCACCTTCAAATCGCGCCGCGACCGCAAGGCCGGCTGACCTAACCCTCCAACCCAAGGACTAACCCAATGAACCGCCGAAACCTCCTGATCGGGGGCGCGATCCTCTGCGCCTTGCCGAACGCCGCTTTCGCCCAAGCTTATCAGCCCACCCGCTTTTCCGTCCGCACCGTGGGGCAGGGGCCCGATGTCATCCTGATCCCGGGCCTCACCTGCCAGGGCGCCGTATGGGACGAGACGGTGGCGCAACTGGCCCCCCGCTTCCGCTGCCACGTCCTGACCCTGTCCGGCTTCGGCTCCCCCGCGGGCCCCAACGCCGAGGGCCCGGTGATCGAGCCGGTGGTCGCGGAGATCGCGAACCTGATCAGGGCCGGGGGCCTGAAGTCGCCGGCCATCATTGGCCATTCGATCGGCGGCTTCATGGGCCTGCGCCTCGCCATCGCCCATGGTGATCTGATCGGCCGGGTGATGATCGTCGATTCCTATCCCTCCGCGGCCCTGATGTTCATGCTGAACCCGACACCAGCCCAGGCCCTTGTCCTGGCCACGAGGTTGAAGGCCAACGTGCTCGCCATGGCCGGTCAGGCCGCGGCGCCGGCCCAGCCCGCGCAGGGGCCCTCCATGACCAAGGTCGCGGCCCGCCAGCCCCTTCTCGATCGCTGGGGGGCAGCGGCTGACCAGAGGGTGGTCGCCCAGTGCCTGTACGATGTCACGGCAGCCGACGCGCGGCCGGACCTGCCGAAGGTTCGCAAGCCGGTGACCATGCTCCACGCCTATGATCCGGCGATCGGCTTTTCAAAGGAGGGCGTCGATGGACGGATTGCCGGCATGTACGCAGGCCTGCCCGGCGTAAAGCTCGTGCGCGTCGACAACGCCGCCCACTTCATCATGTGGGATCAGCCGGAGGTGTTCCAGGCGGAGGTGGAGCGGTTCTTAGCCTAAGATGAGTCCGCCGCGCCTTAGGGGCTGACCGGATCATCGTCGTCGTCGAGCATCTGGCTGACGCCATAGGCAAACCCGCCGATGGCAAGAACGGCCATGACCATGCCGAAGGGCGTCAGTTCGCTGAAGTTGGATTGGGCGGCGCTCGAACCGGTCGTCACCAGTCCGCTGGACGAGGCGCAGGGTGAGGCCTGACCGATGGTGAGCATTGACTGGGGCTTCACCGTGACAACGCAGCCGTCCGCATAGGTCAGCCGCGCTTGGCCGTCCTTGGCGATGATGCGGTCACCCGCTCTGACAGGCATCGGCTTGTCGGCTCCACGCAGGCCGGCGGAAGACGCGAGCGCCATCTTGCCGTTCTGGCTGAGCATGACGGACCCCTGAACCGTGGACAGGCTGGCGGCCGCCGCATCCCCAGCCAGGGCTGGTCCGGAGGCGGCGAGTGTGATCGAGGTCAGCACGGCTATGATCGTTCGGTTCATAAGACCCTCTCTCGACGCGCGGTGGCGTCCTTCGTCCAAAAACTGCAATGCGCGCCGGGCCGTCCGATCCGCCGCCCCTGCTAGACGGACGGGGGAGGCATTTTGTTCCGCACTAGCGAACAATTCGCGGGAAATGTGCTGCGGCGCATAAATGTGCGGCGGCGCCGTGGCTCTTACCTCCCGACGCTTCGCGGGGGAGGTAGGTTGCATCGCTCGCCCCAAGCCGCCATATACCGCCTCGGAGATCGGCGGCGGACGAGCGCCTCGCCAACCTGGTCAGGGCCGGAAGGCAGCAGCCACAACGAATCCCGCTTCGGGTCGCCGTTCGGTCTCCACCTATCCCCAAATTGTTCAGGCCAAAGCTTCCGCCCGCGGGGCCGGTGGTGTTTGATCAGGCATGGCCGACGAGGAAGCTGAGTCTCTCGAAGACGCGCCCGAGCGCGACACCGCCACCGACGACATGTTCGGCGGCGCGCCTGCGCCAGTGCCCGCTCAGGAAGCCTCGGCCGCCTACACCGTCATCGCCCGCAAATACCGGCCGCGCACCTTCGACGACCTGATCGGCCAGGAGGCCATGGTCCGCACCCTGCGCAACGCCTTCGCCACGGGCCGGATCGCCCACGCCTTCATGCTCACCGGGGTGCGCGGCGTCGGCAAGACCACCACCGCCCGCCTGCTGGCCCGCGCCCTCAACTACCAGACCGATACGATAGATCAGCCGACGGTCGACCTCACCGACACCGGCGTGCACGACAAGGCGATCATCGAGGGCCGCCATCTCGACGTGCTGGAACTGGACGCCGCCTCGCGCACCAAGGTCGACGAGATGCGCGAGCTTCTCGACGGCGTGCGCTACGGCCCCACCGAGGCCCGCTACAAGGTCTACATCATCGACGAAGTGCACATGCTCTCGACGGCGGCGTTCAATGCGCTGCTCAAGACCCTGGAAGAGCCGCCGCCGCACGCCAAGTTCATCTTCGCGACGACGGAAATCCGCAAGGTGCCGGTGACGATCCTGTCGCGCTGCCAGCGCTTCGACCTTCGCCGGGTCGAGCCGGACGTGATCGCCAAGAACCTCAAGGAGATCGCGGAAAAGGAAGGCGCCCGCCTGGAGGAAGAGGCGGTGATGATGATCGCCCGCGCGGCCGAGGGCTCGGTGCGCGACGCCCAGTCCCTGCTCGACCAGGCCATCGTCCAGACCCCGGCGGGGCAGAGCGTCTCCGCCGCCGTGGTGCGCGACATGATGGGTCTGGCCGACCGGGCCCAGACCATCGGCCTTTTCGAACACATGATGCGCGGCGAGACCGCCGAGGCGCTGAACGCCTTCCGCACCCTCTACGGCTTTGGCGCCGATCCCGTGCAGGTGGCGCTGGACCTCCTCGAACACAGCCACGCGGCTTCCGTGGCCAAGGCGCTCGGCCCCGATGTCCTGGCCCTGCCCAAGGACCAGGCCGCGCGGCTCGCCGCCATCGGCGCGGGGGCCTCGGCCGGGACCCTGGCCCGCGTCTGGCAGATGCTGCTCAAGGCCCACGAGGAGACGCGCCGCGCGCCAGATCCCATGGCGGCGCTTGAGATGGCCCTGATCCGCCTGGCCTACGCCGCCGACCTGCCGGG
>DGYN01000032.1 GCA_002398405.1 Caulobacteraceae bacterium UBA5005 | reverse complement strand
AGGGGGCGGCCGCCATCGCCACGGGGGCCGCGGGCGCGCGGCTTCCGCTGAGGTCAACGATCATGGCTGGGAGTTTGTAACGGGCGCCGAGGTCGCTCTCGGCCGCCTTGCCTGGCAGGACGGGCGTCGGCATGACGACCGGCGCTGGCGGCGCCGGCGGCAGAGCCGGCGGGGCGACGACATCAGGCCCCGCCATATTGGGCGGTACGACGATCAGCGGCGGGGGCGGGGGCGGCCGATAGGGCGGGTTGGCCGCCTCATAGGCCTTCTCCGCGGCCCGGATCTTGGCCAGCCGGTTGGCCTGCAGGCTGAAAAAAACGATCGCGGCGATGGCGACGACCGCGACCAGCCCCAGGGCCATGGTCCAGGGAGAGGCCGCCGTGGCGATACGGGGCGTGAGGCCTTTGGCGTAGGCGAAAACGGGACTTTCAGGACGCGGGCCGGGATCTGTCATTTGCGCGACCAGAATGAGCGGTTCTTGGGTTTTTCCCGCGGGCGCGGGCTAAGCGGTCCAGGGACCTTCTCGCGGAAACCTTCATTGAACAAGCGGGTGACTTCCGAGCCCTGGCGCAAAACAAAGCCGCGCGCCACCTGATCGACAATCAGATAGTCGTCGCGCAGCGCGAAATTGACCACCGCCTCGGCGCCGTCGGCGTCGACGGCGAAGATGGCTGGATAGTCCTCCAGCGCGCCGAACTGCAGATAGGTCGCCACCCCGTCGTCGAAGACCCGTCCCGGCAGGGTCTTGATCGAGCCCTCATAGCTGTAGTCGGCGTTGGCCACGCGGGGCGGCTCGCGCGGCGGCGGCGGCGGTTCCGGGGGCGGGGCCGGCGGGGCCGGGTACAGGAACCTCAAGGACATGATCGCTGTCTTGGGATCGCCCGGCGCATTGCTGGGCGAGGACAGGGTGAAGAAATAGCGCCGAAGGTTGGTGACCACCGTCAGGTTCGTCGTCGGCGCCTGGGCCACGGGTTTAAGAAACAGCAGGCTGGCGCGGCTGTTGGGCGTCACCTGCCAGCCCAGGGCATCGCCGATGGAGACGTTTTCGACCCGCTCTTCATCAGAAAACTCGATGGTGAACTGGAAGCCCAGCTGACCGGACAGGGCGACGACTTCGTCGGGATCGTAGCGGACCACCCGTATGCGGGGGTCGCCCGGACCCGGCGCGGGGATGATCTCGGCCGCCGCCGGGGCCACGTGCAGGGCCGCTCCGGCCAGGAGGGCGAGGAAAAGCCGCTTCATGTCTGATCTCCCGATCTGAAGTCGGTGCGAGAGCGGATTTCAGGCCGCCGTAACGGGGTCAGCGGGGCGCCGTCCGCCAGGGCATAGGACCCATCCGGCGCGCTGGCGGCGCGCCAGCCGGGCGCGAAGGCCCGCGAACCGGTCTGGGTCTCGGTGGAAGACCGCCGAAGGGTCGCGGCCAGGGTCTCGGCGCGAGACAGGAACTCGGTTTGCGCTGTCGCGGCCGCCGGCTCGGGTCTTGGCGCCGGCTCCCGTTCGCTGACGGCCTGCCGGGGGCGTCCGGCGAAACCCACGGCGATGAGGATGCTCGCGGCGACCAGCGTCAGCTGGAGAAAGGCGAAGACCATGACCATGGAGGCGGCCGATTGGGCGATGTCGGTGTCCATCCGTCCGCCCTGGTGCTGGGCGGCGAGCGCCACGAGGTTTGGCTCGAGGATCATCAGCATCAGGCTGGTGGCGATCCAGCCGAACAGGGGCGCCAGCAGGGTGGCCATCATGGCGCGCAGCCAGCCGAAGAACAGACCCCGCGTGACGTTGAACAGAAACAGGGCGATGAACACCGGCCCGACCGCGGTCAGCACCGCCGCCGCGGCCATCGATACGCCGAACAGGCCGACGGTTGAGGCGAACAAGGCCTGCGACGCCTGGCGAAGCGCCTGGGCCGCCGCCAGGTTGGCGCTGGCGAACACGTTGGTTGCGGGACCCGCCAGCCGCCCATAGTCGGACGATACCAGCGACAGGTTGTCATAGGCGATCTGCAGCCCGCCGACGGGATCGCCCGCGAAGGCGGAGTCCGCGCCGCCGGCTCTGGACACCAGGCTCGCGATCTCCACAGGGGCGCCCCACACCAGGTCGAAGACCAGGGTCTGGAACAGGCTCCAGTTGGTCAAAAGGGCCAGGATTGCGCCGATCTTCAAGGCCGTCAGCGGCAGATCTCCGGCCCTGGCGCCCAGGCCGAACAGCAGGCGGTAGCCGACGACCGCGACATAGATGACCAGCAGGGCGGTCAGCCAGGTCTGGAAGGGTGAGCCCGGCGCCGCCAGCGCCTCGTAGCCCGACTGGGCATAGAGGCGCGAATTGCAGGACAGGGTCTCCAGCACCCCGCGGATGACGCCGCTTTCCGGATCGAGGACGGGGCAGGCGGCCATCAGGCTCGTCCCGCGCTGGGAGCCGCAAGGAACGGCTCCAGCCAGGCGTCTGGATCATCGCCCAATTCCGCACGAAGCTCATCGAGGCGCCGGACCGAGCGTTCGGTCCCCGCCAGCACCTTGAGAAATTTTGGAAGCCGCGACAGGTCCAGCCGCACCACCACACTGTGGTCGGCCCGCTTGACCAGGAAACACCGGGCCGTATCGGGCAGGGTCCGGATAAGCTCGAACTCGTGCTCGGTCAGACCGAAGCCCTCGATATAGTCGGCCGCCTTGGCCCGGGCGTTGGGGAAGAAAATCTGCGTCGCGGCCTGCTCGATGATCGCCGAGGCGATACGGCTTTCCAGGGCGTCGCTGGCGCTCTGGGTCGCGAAACCGACCACGCCGTTGCGCTTGCGGATCGTCTTCTGCCAGTCGCGGATGGCCTTGACGAAGACATCGTCGTCCAGGGCCTTCCAGCCCTCGTCGATGACGATGATGGTGGGCGTTCCGTCCAGCCTCTGCTCGATCCGGTGGAACAGGTACATCATGGCCGGCGTCCGCAGGACAGGCATGTCCAGCAGGCGGGTCATGTCGAACCCGCAGGTCGCCGCGTCCAGGTTCAGGCGGTCATCGGCGTTATCGAACAGCCAGGCGTGCTCGCCGCCGGCCGTGAAGGGCGCCAGCCGCGCCGCCAGATCCCCCGCCGCCGGCCGCTTGGCCCCGCGCAGCAGATCGCGCAGGTGCCGCAGGCGCCGGTGTTCGGCGGGCTGGCCATAGGCCGCCTCGATGGCGTCGGCGATCAGGGCCCGCTCCTCGACGTCGAGCGTTCCCGCGGGCGGCGTAAGCAACCGGCCCAGCCACTCGCGCAGGAAGACCTTGTTCTCCGGCGTGTCCGGCAGGTGCAGGGGGTTGAAGCCGCTGGGCGTTCCCGGCGTCAGCTGTTCATAGGCGCCGCCGGCCGCCCGGATGAAGATCTCCGCGCCGCGGTCCTTGTCAAAAAACACCGTGCGCGGCGAGAAGCGCTCGGCCTGGGCAATGAGGAAATTCATCAGGGCGGTCTTGCCCGCGCCGCTCGGCCCGATGACCGTGAAATTGCCCAGATCCCCGGCGTGGAAGCTGAAATTGTAAGGCCCAAAGGCGGTGGTTTCGAGCAGGCTGACCGGCGACCCCCAGTGCAGCTTGCCGCTCTCGCCGGCGGGATGGTTGTGCAGGCTGGCGAGGCTCGCGAAGTTTGACGCCGAAATCAGCGCCTTGCGGGCGATGAACTTGAGATTCCCGGGAAACTGGGCCCAGAAGGCCGGTTCCAGATTCACGTCCTCGCGCACCGCGATCGCGCCGATTTCCGAAAAGGCCGACTGGGTCTCGGCCACGGCGATATCGAGGTCTTCCAGGCTTTGGGCCTTCACAAGCACCGTCAGGTGATGCTCGCCATAGGCCGCGCGCCCCGCCCCGGCGCTGTCCCTGGCCGAGGCCAGTTCGGTTCTCAGGCTGTAGGCGTCGCTGTCGGCGGCGCGCAACCGGCGCAGCGCCAGGCCCATGCGGTTCAGAGCCGCCTGCCGGTCAACAAAGGCGAAACTCTCCGACAGGATCATTTCGAAGGGCAGGCGCAGAACCCCGTCCAGCATTCCGGGCGCTGACTGCGCGGGATAGTCCTTGATCGACACCATCGCGCCGAAGGTCGCCGGATGGCCGCCCGCGGCGGCGTACTCCATCGCATTGAAGCCGAAGTTGAGGCGGCGGCCGGCCAGGGCCTCGCCAAGGTCGCCCAGGGGCGCCAGCACCCGGCGGTCGTCGGCGTTGACGATGGCCGACAAAAAGCCCGCCGGCTCGGAGATCAGCCCCTGGGGCGAGGCGCGCAACGACAGGGTCTCGGGACCATAGGGGGCGAGGGCGGCGACGAAGGCTTCGCGCACGCTGTTGAGCTCGCGAAGCTCGACGTCCAGGCTCTGGCTGGTCCGGCCGCCGCGGATCAGGCGCTCCAACAGGCCCGCCTCGCCTTGCAGGGGGCGGCGGACCAGGGTGACGTAGAGATCATTGACGAACAGCCGCCGGGCGGCGAGGTCCTCGCGCCAGGCCTGATCCAGGGCCTGGGTGAAGGGGCTGCGGAACGATCCGGTCAGGTTCGGCTCCACGCGCCGCCGCACCACATGATGATAGACGGCCAGGCGGGAGCCCGCGGCGCCGCGCAACACTGTCTCGCGCACGGCCTTGCGGTAGTTGAGCTCGTCGTCGGTGCGGGTTTCAAAGGAAAGGCCCGCCAGGCGGATCACCTGGATAAGCAGGCCGTCCCGGGTGCGAAGCGTGGTCTCGTCCACATGGCCGGCATAGGGCAGCCGCTCGCCGATCCGCGCCTCGCGCGGCGCGAGCACGCTTGCGGCCTTGGTTCTGAACAGGCTGACGGTCATGGCGTATAGGCGTTGGCGCGCCAAAATCCGAAGTTGGGCACCCTGGGGCATCGGCTCACCCGGGTGATCCAGATGTCGAAGAAGCGCGGCTCCCTGAGGCAGGCCAGATAGCCGGCCGCATGCACCACCGGCGCGATCAGCAGGGTCCAGAAGCTCTTGGTGATCAGAAAGGCCTCCAGGGTGACCACCAGGTTCAGCACCGCCCAGCTATAGGTGACCCCCGCCACCAGCTGCGGCTGGGTCAGGGCGGCGAAGATCGGGTCGGAGGAAAGCCTCGCCATGGGATCAGCCTACCCCGGTCGCGGCGCTTCGGATGCCGGCGACGATAGCCGCCGCCCCGAATACGATGAAACAGCCCACGATCACCGTGATGCCCCGCCGCCAGTCGATCCGGCCGCTGAGCATCATGAAACCGATGACGGCCACGGCGATGACCGCCGCGGTGGTCGCCAGGGTCCCCAGCAGGGTTCCCTGAATCCAGTACAGCGCCGCGGTGATCGGCGAAGAGCCGGCGGGGTCCGCCGCCGGTATGGCCTGCAGCCGGACAATCGCCGAGGTCATAAGATGCATGGACGTCATGGTTGCGGCTCCTGGAGCGCCTGTTCGGCCAGTCGTTCCATGATGGCGGCGACATAGGCTTTTGTTTCGGCATAGGGGGGGGCGCCGCCGTAACGGCGCACCGCGCCCGGTCCCGCGTTATAGGCCGCCAGCGCCGACGGCAGGTCGTCGCCGAAAGTCTGCAGCATGTCCGACAGATAGCGCGCCCCGCCGCTGACATTGCCGTTCAGGTCGCTGGGGACGACGTTCAGGTCCCGCGCGGTGCCCGGCATCAGCTGCATCACCCCCTGCGCGCCCTTCGGAGACCGGGCGTCCTGCCGGAAGCGGGATTCCTGCCAGGCGACCGCGGTGAGCAGATCACCACTCACGCCGGTGGCGCTGGCCGCCTCGCCGATCGCCGCGGCCACGGCCGGCGGCGGCCCTCCACG
>DGYN01000129.1:6785-10154 GCA_002398405.1 Caulobacteraceae bacterium UBA5005 | reverse complement strand
CTGGCCCAGGCCAACTGGCTGATGAAGTCGCTGGACCAGCGGGCGCGGACGATCCTGAAGGTGTCGTCCGAGATCGTGCGCCAGCAGGACGCCTTCCTGGCCTTCGGGGTGCAGCACCTGCGGCCGCTCAACCTGAAGACCGTCGCCGAGGCCATCGGCATGCACGAGTCGACCGTCAGCCGGGTGACCTCCAACAAGTACATGGCCACCCCGCGCGGGGTGTTCGAGATGAAGTTCTTCTTCACCTCGGCGATCGCCTCGTCCGAGGGCGGCGAGGCCCACTCCGCCGAGAGCGTCCGTGACAACATACGTCAGTTGGTGGCGGCCGAGCAGACCGAGGCGCAAGTCCACTCCGACGACCGGATCGTCGAGATCCTCAAGGTCGCCGGCGTCGATATCGCCCGGCGCACCGTCGCCAAGTATCGCGAGGCGATGCGAATCCCCTCCTCGGTGGACCGCCGTCGCCTGCTCAAGGAACCGGCATAGGCCTGCCGTCGCTTAACGGCCCTTGGCGAACCCTTCCGGAATCGCCAGATGGTCTGCAGATGCCCGACGCCGACGAGAATCAGCTGCCGCTTTCCGCCGTCCTGACAGACATCGCCAACCATGGGGCGGCGCGGATCTCGGTGGCCGAACTGATGCAGCGGTTCGGAGGCCGGGCGTTCGGCGCGCTGCTGTTCATCTTCGGCCTGGCGTGCCTGCTGCCGTGGCCACCCGGCGGAACCACCATATTCGGGTTTCCGCTGGTGCTGCTGTCGCCGCAGTTGATCATCGGCGCGTCGGTTCCCTGGCTGCCCGAGGCCATCAAGACCCGCACGATCGCCACCGCCGACCTGCGCAAGGGGCTGCCGAAGGTGATCCCCTGGCTGCAGAAGGCCGAGGCCATCTCGAAGCCGCGCCTCACCCTGCTGTTCGGCCCGGTGGGCGAGCGGGTGATCGGGGCGCTGTGCCTGGTGCTGGCGCTGATCCTGATCCTGCCGATTCCGGGTGGCAACATCCCGCCCGCGCTGGCGGTCGCGACCCTCTCCTTCGCGCTGATCCAGCGGGACGGGATCATCGCCCTGATGGGCTACGCCATGGTGGCGGCCAGCGGCGCGGTGCTGGCGCTCTTCGCTCACATTATCGTCAGGACCTTCGAGCATTTTTTCGCGGTTGTGACGGGCGCTTGACACCTTCCACGCCCGGGCGCGTTGATCCTCCCATGCAAGTCCAAGTCACCGGCAAGCATGTCGATGTCGGGGAGGCTCTGCGAACGCGAGTCACCGACGAACTTACCACCAGCATCGCGAAGTATTTTGACCGGGGCGGCGGCGGCGCCGACGTCGTGGTCAGTCGCGAGGGGCCGGCCTTCCGGGTCGACTGCGCGGTCACCCTGGCCACTGGCCAGCACCTGACCACCCAGGGCACAGGCGGCGACGCTCACGTCGCCTTCGACTCGGCGCTGGAGAAGCTCTCCAAGCGCATCCGGCGCTACAAGAACCGGCTGAAAAGCCACCACGGCCAGCAGGTGGCGAAGCAGGCGGAGAACGCGGCCTATTTCGTGATTGCCGCGAGCGACGCCGACGAGGGCGAGGACGAGCCGGAGGGCGGGGCCCAGGCGTTCCCCGAGCCGATGATCATCGCCGAGACGGAACGCCCTGTGCGATCGATGACGGTTTCCATGGCGGTGATGGAACTGGACCTCGCCGAAGCTCAAATAATCGTGTTCCGAAACGCCGCCCACGGCGGACTTTCGGTGGTATATCGCCGGCCCGATGGAAACATCGGCTGGATCGATCCGGAACGGACCAAGGTCCGTAACGGCTCTGATGGACCGGTTGGGGGGCCATCTGGGGGTAAAGGGTCCGGTCCGGCCCACTAATTGCTTGAGATACCCGCGCCGGCCCGTTAACGGGCGGGCCGCGCGGATTTGGGGTTCGTTCGAGACACCATGAACATCGGTGAATTGCTGGATCGCCAGGCGATCTCCGTGCGCGCGAGCGCGGCCAACAAGAAGAAGGCTCTGGCAGTGATCGCCGAGATCGCCGCGCGGAATTTCTCCCTCGACGCGGGCGTCGTACTCGATGCGCTGGTCGAGCGGGAAGCGGCTGACTCCACCGGTGTCGGCCACGGCGTAGCCGTCCCGCATGCGCGCCTCGAAGGTCTGGAGCGCATGCGCGGCGTCTTCGTGCGCCTGGAGCACCCCGTGGATTTCGAGTCGGTGGACGACCAGCCCGTCGACCTGCTGTTCGCTCTCTTCGCCCCGAAGGGCGCCGGCGCCGAGCACCTTCGCGCCCTGGCCCGCGTGTCGCGCCTGCTGCGTCAGGCCACCTTACGCGAACAGCTGCGCCAGGCCCGGACCGCCGATGTGGTGCACGCCCTGCTCGTGCAGGAAGCCTCCGCCCGATCGTCGGCGGCCTAGCCGCCCACGAAAAAGCCGGCCGCGCTGACGCGGGCCGGCTCCTTCTGGGCTCAGTTGCGTTTAGTGCACCGAAACCGGCGCCAGCTCGTGGGCGAGGGCGGCGGCGATCGCCGTGTCGCGATCGATCATCACGGCCAGGCGCGCGCCGTCGGCGCGGCACACCGCGTACAGGGTCTGGTCGGGCGCCAGGTTTAAGTCCTCGACGCCCTCGGGGACGTCGGCGAGAATTTCGGCCGCCTTGATCGGCCGGACATAGACGAGGTCAGGGGCGCCAAGGGCCGCGAACGCTTCGCTCGTGAAGAGCGGGTTGTGGTGGGTGTTAGGCGTCATGGTGACCACCTCCTTGATGAGGGAACGCGCCTTTCTCCAGCCGGTTCAGAGCCAATGCTGGAGGGACGAGTTTCGCGCGGCTTTCAGCCCGCGCTGCGAATAGGGATTTTCTTGATCAGGCGCTCAGGTTCCGGGCGCGCGAGGTCGATGTGCAGCAGGCCGTGCTCCAGGGTCGCGGCGGTCACCTCCATGCCCTCGGCGAGGACGAAGGTGCGCACGAAGCCTCGGGCGGCGATCCCGCGGTGCAGGAAGGCCCGCTCGGCCTCCCCACGGCTGTCGGCGCTATCGCGCTTGCCGGCGACGACCAACTGGCCGCCCTCGACCGTCACCTGCAGTTGGTCGGGCGAGAAACCCGCCACGGCCAGGGTGATGCGCACGCCGCCGTGATCGGCCTGCTCGACATTGTAGGGCGGGTAGCTTTCCGAGGCGGCCTTGGCGGCGCGCTCGATCAGGTCCCGGGTGTGCTCGAAGCCCAGCAGGAAGGGGCTGTCGAACATGATCATTCGGTTCATCGCGAAGTCCTCGCTCAAGCGACTTCGTTCGCGGAGATAAGCCCGAGGACCGGCGCCGATCCCCACGACACGGCCTTAGATGTGGAGGCCGCGGGCGATCACTTCAAGAGGTGGTGGGGCGCGAGG
>DGYN01000129.1:0-6492 GCA_002398405.1 Caulobacteraceae bacterium UBA5005 | reverse complement strand
AGCGGAGTCGAACCGCTGACCTCTTGAATGCCATTCAAGCGCTCTACCAGCTGAGCTATAGCCCCGGAAATCCGGGCTCGCTTCAAGGCCTTGGAAGGCCCCTTGGCGAAGGCGGCGGACACTATGCCGGGGGCATTCCCCGATCAAGCCTGCCCGCCTACTTTTTTAGTCGCGGTCATCCTCGCCGGGCAGGCCGTCGATGTCGTCCTCGGAGAAGTCGTCCTCGTCCTCGTCCTCCAGGAAGACGTCGTCCTCGTCCTCGGCGGCGGCAACCTCGTCCTCGTCGACGGCGAAGTCGACGCCCAGGTCATCGGCCGGCGCGGGCTTGGCGGCGGCGGGGTCGCCGTCGGCTTCCTCGTCGATCTCCACGACCTCCTCTTCGATCGCCTGATCGATTTCGGGAGTCTCGTCCGCTTCGTCCTCGAAACCATCCGCTTCGGCCTCGGCGGCGGGCTTCGGCGTTTCTTCGTCCTCATAGTCGGCGGGGCCGGCGCCGCGGCGTCCGCGGCGGACCTTGACGACCTCTTCGGGATCGAAGGCGGTCTGACATTTCGGGCACACGGCCGGACGCTTGGTCAGGTCGTAGAACTTCGCCGCGCAATTGGGGCAAAGCTGCTTAGCGCCGAGTTCGGGCTTGGCCAAAGGTAGGACCCTTTAAATTGGCTGTAGGATTGAGGCGGCGACCCTTGCCATGCAAGGGGGCCGATTGTCAAAGGACAAGCAGACTTAGGGGGCGTCGAGATTGAATTTCCGCCAGGGGGGCTGGGGTCCGCCGGCGTATCAGGCCGCTTCGAGCAGTTTGACCTTGATCTTGTTGGCGTGCGCTCGCGCCCGGCTCAAATCATAGGCCGCCTGCATTCGCAGCAAGGTGTCGGCTTGCAAGCTGAACAGCTTCTCAAAACGCAGGGCCATCTCGGCTGAAAGGCCGGCGCGGCTGTTGAGCAGCATGCTCAGCGCCTGACGGGTGACGCCCAGGTGATCGGCGGCCTGGGTGACGCTCAGGCCACGAGGTTCAATGATCTCGGTGCGGAGCCATTCGCCGGGGTGCACGGCAATGGATGGGTGCAGCTTGATGGCCATCAGTGATAGTCCTCCAGGTCCATATCCGCGATTTGAAGTTCATCGTTGATACGGAACGTCATTCGATGGTTTTTGGTCACGGTCAGCGACCACACGCCCGAACGATCGCCGACCAGTTGATGAGCGCCATAGTTGGGCGGGATTTTCAGCTCCTCCACCGTGCCGATGGCGCTCAGGAACGAGAGCATTTTGCGCAGGCGATCCACAAAATTGCCGGGCAGTCCCTTGGACTTGCCCGTTTCGGCGAAATTGCGGAGGGCTTTGTGCTTGATGCTCTCGATTTCCACGACGGCAATTTAGAAATCTTGTGCAATCTGTCAAGTGACACTTGACGATCTTTCCACGACTGCCTGCCGCGGCAAGCCGACCTTCTGAAGGCCGCCCAAGAGCGGGCATGCCGCCCGCCTTCAGGCGCGCCATCGACGGCCAGCTTCGCCCTCCTGCAACCTCAGGATGAAGGCCCGACCGGGCTACTCGCCCGCCCGCGCCCTGAGTTGCTGGACGCGCTCGCGCAGGGCCGGGCTGTTCAGCAGGCTGGCGGCCCGCCCGTCCCGCGGGCGCGCCGGCTGCGGGGTCTGGTCCACGTACTGCCAGCGCACGGCCCCGAAGAACATCTCGTCCCAGCTTTGCTGGCCCCACGGCACCGAGCGCTTGGGGTCGGGGTTGGCCTTGTTCTGGGCCGAGTTGTCGAACGCCGCGGTCGCCACGATCCGCGTGCCGCCCGGCACCCGTTTCGGCTCCGCCAGCTGGTAGGTGATCTGCCAGTTGTAGCTGTAGTTGGCGATGTTGATCAGCTCTTCGACCCTTCCGTCCGGGTAGTGCGCGGCAAAGCGCATGTATTTCCCGCGGAAGTGCATGTGGGGCAGGAAGCTGTGGATATAGGCGTCCCTGGGGATGGTGATGGCCATGGACTGTTCGAAATTGGGGTCGCCCGGCGGGATCCTTTTCCAGTCGCGGGTGAAGATGCAGGCGCACTGGCCGGCCATGCGTTTGGCCGGCTCCTCACCCTTGGGATAGAACCAGACGCCGATCTTGCTGGCGTCCGTCGTCTGGCGCCCGGTGGTGGTGTAGTGGAGCTGCAGCGCGATCGAAGAGCCCGCGCGCAGCAGGCCGCCGGTGTTCTCCGGCTCGCGGTAGGCCTGGACGCCGGGCACATAGGGCTGGATGTAGGCGTCGCCCGCGTCGCTGCGGGGGCCTCCCGGGCCCACCAGGTCATTCAGGGTGTGGTGCAGGACGGTGCGGTCGCCCGCCACGTACTGGCTGGCCCGGACGTACCGGTCTTCCTTCAGATCGATCGGCACGGTGACCCGGATGTAGTCCATCACGCCGGTCGCGGGGATCGCCTGGGGCGGCACATTGATCACCAGATCCGGCTCGCCATAGGTCCAGACCGATTCCGGCCACTTGAGCTGGGCCAGCGGGTCGCTATTGCCGTCCTTGGGCGAGCCCCGATCGATCCAGTGCAACAGCTTCTGCTGGTCGGCGACGGTCAGCGTATTGCCGTTCAGGAACTTGCCGACGTGCGGGTCGATCTGTCCGGGCGGCATGCGCTTGTTGAGCAGGGTCTCGCGGATCATCGGCGACCAGTTCTTGGCCATGGCGTGGCTGTCCAGCGCGAAGGGCCCGATCCCTCCCGCCCGGTGGCAGGAGGCGCAGTTCTTGGCCAGGATCGGCGCGACGTCGCGGCTGTAGGAAACGCCCTTGGCCAGGTCCGCGTCGCGGGCGGCAAAGCGGATGGCGTCGCCTCGGACAGCGACGGCCCGCGTCGCCACGGCCTTGCCCGCCAGCAACTCGTCCAGCGCCTTGTCGAGACTTTGGCCGACGGGCCCCCGGTGCACGACGCGGAAGCTCTTGGGATCATAGACCAGCACCTCGCCCGCCGTCTTGGCCTCGAGGGCCTCGGCGACGATCTGCGCGTCGTCGATCAGGACGGGGACATCCAGCCCCCAGGCGGCGGCGGTCTGCGCCACCGCCGCGCGGGGCTCGCCGGCGGCGTTGAGGACCATGAACTTGAGGTCCTTGCCGGCGTATTTCTCGATCGTCTGCCGGTACCCGGGAGCCGCGGCGCGGGCGGCCGCGCTGGCGTTGGTCTGAACCAGGAAGACGACGGCGCGGTTGTTGTCGTACCACGCCATGTGATGGAAATAGCCCTTGTGGTCGAGGAGGGCGAAATCCCCCGCGGGCTTGGCCGGGGCTTGGCCGTTCGCCATGCCCGTCATGAACGGCAGGGTGGCGAAGGCGGCGATCAGCAGTGCTTTTGCGATGGTCTTCAAGACCCATTCCCCCAGCAATTTTGCGTCAGAGTACACGCAAAACGGCGTAAGAGCGAAGTCCGGCCGCAGAGCGGCCAAGAGCCGGGCGCCCGGCGCGGGATCTTCCCATTGCCGCCTGAGAGTTCAGATTGATCATTAGATCAGATTTGATATAATTTACGAATGACGACCAAAAAGCCGATCAGGTGGATGGGCGGCAGTCGACGCGACTTGTCAAACATGCCGGACGCGGTCCGGAAGGATTTTGGCGGTGCGCTTGACGGTGTTCAGCAGGGACGAACGCCCACTGATGCAAAATCGTTGAAGGGGAAGCTCAAAGGCGCCGTGCAGCTTTCCGAGGACCACGACGGGGAGACCTATCGCGCGGTCTTCACAATCGAATTGGAGGGCGCGGTCTATGTCCTGCACTGTTTTCAGAAGAAATCGAAAGGCGGGATTGCGACCCCGCAGGCCGACATCGATCTGATCGAACGCCGACTTAAGGACGCCAGAGCCCTTCACACCCAGCTACAAAGGAAAACGCCATGAGCACCGCAAAGATTGAATATGAAGAAGGCAGCGGCAATGTTTTCGAAGACATCGGCTTTGAAGGCGCGGTTGCCGAACGGTTATCCCACAAAGCCGACCTGGTCGCGGTGCTGTTCCGTTATCAGGAAGAGCTTTCCCTTGGCCAGGTGGCGTTCAGCCGCCTGGTTGGCATCCCTCAGCCTCGCCTCTCCAAACTCTACAACGGTAAGATCGCCGGCATGTCGACGGACAAGCTCCTGGACGCGATCACGCGGCTTGGCGGGCATGTCGTCATTCGGGTGGAGCGGCGCCCAATCAGCAAGGTTGCCGGCCGGGTCGAACTAGAGGTGGCTTAGGCTGGCGATGTCCTGTGAGGCGAGCGCTAACAGCGGACATTAGGGCCGATCTATCAGGCCGCTTCTTGCAATTTGACCTTCTATTTCAGAATGGTCCCCGTCGTGCCGTCGGGCAGTATCGGGTTTCGGTTATTCTCCAGGCAAACGTATTCCATGATCTCCATCTCGGGCGCCCGCCTGTAGGTCTTGGTGACCGTCCAGGGTTTGGTGAGCGCCTTTGGATCGATGAGGGTGATCGTGTCCTCCAGCACATCGTCGCTGATCTGGCGAAACCGCTCCTGCACAACGAGCGCGTCCGATAGAGCCAGGCCGTTCTGGGTCAGCGCCATGTCGCCCCGCAGGCCGCGGGTTTCGACGACCAGCTCGCGTCCTTCCCAATGGCCCGTGGAATATCCATTGTAGGTCTGGTCTGACTCCGGGTCGTATTTTCGGCCGTCGGTGTAGATGCGCCTAACCTGGCTTTGCCACTCCGCGAAGATGGCGACCTGTCCGGGCCGCTGGAAGATTTCCATCGGATAGACCATGTTCATGATGCGCGGCATGCCCTGCGGCAGGCACGCAGCGGTCGGATCGCCGGTTGGCCGGCCGGCCTTCATGTTGTCGATGTTCTTCTGATATTTCTGCTGAAACTCCGGCGTCAGGGGCGGCTGATCGATCTGACCCGGGGGGAGCGTCGGATCCCAGTTGAGGCTGCCGACCCTTTTCCAGACCCCATTCCAATTGGGCGCGCCGGGATCGACCGCCGCGGTCTGTTGCTGGGCCTGCGCCGCGCTGCCGATCAGCAAGGCTGCGATCGAGAGGGTGAGTAGCCAACGGCCGCCCCGTCCTGCGGCTATGATCCTCGCCATTTCCCGCCTCCGTACCGGTTCGAGGCAAAGGCGTAGCGCTATTGACTTCCCTAGGCAAATTCACTTGCATCCCTCGACTTGAAGGGGGCCCTGGCGGCGGATGAGGGGGATGGTCAACCGGCGCAAGGCGTTGAGCAGGCTCGGGCGCGGCGCCGCCGTCTTGGGTCTCGCAATCGCCGCGATCGGCTTCATGGGCGCCCCGGCGCAGCTCGCCACGGCGCAAACCGCCGCCCCGCCGCCGGGTCCGCTCGCCCAGCCCTCTACCGACCCGCGTGATTTCACGGGCGTCTGGATGCAGCGGGGGTATTCGATCCGCTACCCGCTGGTCGGCGGCGGATCGCCGCCCTACCTGGAGTGGGCCGCGGCGGAGGCGCGCCTTAGGGCCGAGGCGCAAAGGATCGGCAGGCCGATCGGGGACTCTACCGCCGCCTGCCTGCCGAGCGGCGTTCCGCGGGTCATGGGAGCGCCCTATCCCATCCAGATTCTGCAAACCCCAAAGCAGGTGGTGATCCTGCACGAGGTGCAGCATCTGTTTCAGTTCGTCTTCATGAACGAAGAGCATCCCGCCGAACTGGACCCCACCTACATGGGGCACTCGGTCGGACGCTGGGACGGCGATACGCTGGTGATCGATACGGTGGCGCTGGTCAAAGACACCCTGATCAACGAAGCCGGAGATCCGCACTCTGAAAAGCTGCACGTGATCCAGCGATGGACCAAGAGCGCTGACGGCCGTCAGATTGAAAACCTCATCACGGTGGACGACCCCGGCGCCTACTCAAAGCCGTGGACCTACCGGCTGGTCTACCACTGGCGTCCTGAGGTGAGATTCATCGAATACATCTGCGAAGAAAACAACCGTGACGCACCCAGCAAGGACGGTGCGATTCAGAAGGGCCCCGGGGGATGAAACACTCGATAAAGTTCGCTGCCGCTGCAAGCTTCGCCATAGCCCTGTTGGGGGCGGGATCCACCTTCGCGCACCACTCCTTCGCGATGTTCGATTCCACGAAGAACCTCACCCTGACCGGCACGGTCAAGGAGATGCAGTGGGCCAACCCTCACATCTGGATCCAGCTCATGGTGAAGGACCCCGCGACCGGGCGCGAGGTGGAATGGTCCATCGAAGGCAACAGTCCCAACGGCCTGGCGCGCAATGGATGGAAACGCAACTCGGTGAAGCCCGGCGACAAGGCCGTCATCGTGGTCCACCCGCTGAAGGACGGAGGACCCGGCGGAAGCATGGTCACCGTCACGATCGACGGCGTGCGGGTCGGGAACGCGCCGGACTAGGTTCCGCAACCGCCTCCTGCAAATCTTACTGGCCGCACCCATCTGGAATGCCCGGGCTCGTCCCTATATAGGCCCCACCATGACCAAGACCCCCGTCACCGTCCTCACCGGCTATCTCGGCGCCGGCAAGACCAC
>DGYN01000105.1:67122-74567 GCA_002398405.1 Caulobacteraceae bacterium UBA5005 | reverse complement strand
CAGGTGTGCACCGGCCACATGGGCATCTTCACCGCAAAGGAGGCGAAGAAGGCGAGCCACAGCCAGGTCTGGATGTCGGCGCCGAACTTGTAGTTCATCAGCTCTGGGATCGAGGCGGTGCCGGAGATGCCGATCATGGCCAGGATCGCGGCCAGCATCAGGACCGAGCCTAGCAGGGTGTAGAGGAAGAACTTGAAGGCTGCGTAGACACGATTTTTACCACCCCAGATGCCGATGATGAGGAACATCGGCACTAGCTGCATCTCAAAAAACAGATAGAAAACAATGATATCCAGGGCGCAGAAGACGCCGATGACCAGGGCCTCGAGCACCAGGAAGGCGATGAGGTATTCCGGGACGCGGTCCTTGATGGCGCTCCAGCCGCCGAGGATGCAGAGCGGCAGGAGGAAGGCGGTCAGCAGGACGAACAGCACCGAGATTCCGTCGACGCCCATGCGGTAATTCAGAAGGCCGAACCACTTGGCCTCTTCCAGGAACTGAAAGCCCGCGTTGGCCGGATCGAAGGATGCGGTGAGGACGATCGACAGGCCCAGGGTCGCCAGCGTCGTGACCAGGGCGATCCACTTGGCGGTTCCGTCGACCTTGGTCTTGTCCTTGGCGAAGACGCGCAACGCCAGGATCAGGGCGACCCCGATCAGCGGCGAAAAGGTGGTGAGGGAGAGGATGCCGGTCATTCTTACGAGCCCCAGGCCCAGAGGGCGTAGGAGACCAGGCCCAGCACGCCGAGCAGCATCACGAACGCATAGTGGTAGACGTAGCCGGTCTGCAGACGGCCAGTCAGCTTGCCAAGTTTGCCTGAGAGCCAGGCGACGCCGTCGGGGCCCAGGCCGTCGATGATCTTCTTGTCCCCGACCTTCCAGAAAAAGTCGCCGAGGATGCGGGCCAGGCGCACGAAGGTCGCGTCATAGAGCTCGTCGAAGAACCACTTGTTGTAGCTGAACAGGTAGAAGGGACCCTTGCGGGCGGCGAGCCTGGCGCCCAGGCCTTCCTTCCAGAGATACATATAGGCGGCGACCAGCAGGCCGGTGATCGAGGCGACCAGCGGCGCCCAGATCACCCAGGCGGGCGAATGGTGGGCGTGCTCCAGGACGTGATTTTCGGGGCCTGAGAAGATGGCGCCGCGCCAGAATTCGTTCTCGTGGTGGCCGACGAAATAGGGGGCGAAGACGAAGCCCGCGAAGACCGCGCCGACCGCCAGGAGGATGATCGGGACCAGCATGACCCACGGGCTTTCGTGCGGCTTGTGGTCGTGACCGTGGCCGTGATCGTCGTGAGCATGGGCCGCGTGGTCGTCGTGGCCATGAGCATGGTCGTCATGCTCGCCCCAGCGCTTGTGGCCGTGGAAGGTGAAGAAGGCGACGCGCCAGGAGTAGAAGGCAGTCAGGCCCGCGACCAGAAGGCCGATGTAGCCGGCGAAATCGCCGACGCTGTTCTCAGCGCCCCAGGCGAAGGCGGACTCGATGATGGTGTCCTTGGAATAGAAGCCGGCGAAACCGAAGACCTCAGGGATGCCCAGGCCGGTGATGGCGATGGTGCCGATGGTCATCACCGCATAGGTGACGGGCAGGAGCTTCCACAGGGCGCCGTAACGCCGCATGTCCTGCTCGTGGTGCATGCCGTGGATCACCGAGCCGGCGCCCAGGAACAGCAGGGCCTTGAAGAAGGCGTGGGTGAAGAGGTGGAACATCGCCGCCTCGTAGGCGCCGACGCCAGCCGCGAAGAACATGTAGCCGAGCTGCGAACAGGTCGAATAGGCGATGACCCGCTTGATGTCGTTTTGGGTGAGACCCACCGTCGCGGCGAAGAGAGCCGTGACCGCGCCGACGATGGTGACAATGTCCTTGGCGATCGGCGCGTACTCGAACATCGGCGACAGCAGGCAGACCATATAGACGCCGGCGGTGACCATGGTCGCCGCGTGGATCAGGGCGGACACGGGCGTCGGGCCCTCCATGGCGTCGGGCAGCCAGGTGTGCAGGAAGAACTGGGCGGATTTGCCCATGGCGCCCACGAACAGCAGGGCGCAGGCGAGGTCGACCAGCTTCCAGTGGGCGCCGGCGAATTCCCAGGTGCGGCTCGCGCCCTCGGCGATCAACGGGAAGAGTTCGGCAAACTGGATGGTCCCGAAGGCCCAGTAAGTGGTCATGATGCCGAGCGCGAAGCCGAAGTCCCCGACCCGGTTGACCACGAAGGCCTTGATCGAGGCGGCGTTGGCGGTCGGCTTGTGGAACCAGAAGCCGATGAGCAGGTAGGAGGCCAGGCCCACGCCCTCCCAGCCGAAGAACAGCTGCATGAAGTCGGCGGCGGTGACCAGCGCCAGCATGGCGAAGGTGAAGAGCGAGAGGTAGGCAAAGAACCGCGGCTTGTGCGGATCCTCGGCCATATAGCCCCAGCTGTAGAGGTGGACGAGCGCGCTGACCGTGTTCACCACCACCAGCATGGTGACCGACAGGGCGTCGATCCTGATCGACCAGTTGGAGATGAAATCCCCGACGTGGATGAAGGGCGCGAGGGTGACGGTGAAGGCTTCGAGGTGATGCCAGGTCCACTGGCTGAACACGTACCAGGAAAGGATCGCCGACAGGAACAGGAAGCCGGTGGTCACCGCCTGGGACGGGACATTGCCGAGCTTTTGGCCGAAGAGGCCCGCGATGGCGGCGCCGATCAGGGGTCCGAAGACGATGAGGGAGACGATGGTTTCCACCGGCCTACGCCTCCCCTGCCAGGGCCGCGGCGCCGACGTCCTTCACCTCTCCCGGAGGGAGAGGGAGGGGCCCGCGAGCGAAGCGAGTGGGACGGTGAGGGACTACGGTCGACGTGATGTGCACCACCGTCTGTAAACCCGCCCCTTCCCACGCCTTTGGCGTGGGCCCCTTCCCCGCCCTTAGGGCGGGGAGTTTGGTGACTAGGCTCGTGTTTGTACGCACCGCCCTACCCCTTCATCACGCCGGCGTCGTCGACGGAGATGCCGCCGCGGTTCCGGAAGAAGGTGACGAGAATGGCCAGGCCCACCGCCGCCTCGGCCGCCGCAACGGTGAGGACGAACATGGCGAACACCTGGCCGGTGATGTCGTGCAGATAGGCCGAGAAGGCCACCAGGTTGATGTTCACGGCCAACAGGATCAGCTCGATGGACATCAGGATGACGATGATGTTCTTGCGGTTCACGAAGATGCCGAACACCCCGATGGTGAACAGGATGGCGGCGACCACCAGGTAGTGGGTCAGACTGACCGTCATAGCTCCACCCCCGCGCCCGGCTTGATCTGGACAACTTCCATGCCGGCTTCCGGCGTGCGGGCGATCTGATCGCCAATATTCTGGCGGCGCACGTGGCTCTTGTGGCGCAGGGTCAGGACAATGGCGCCGATCATGGCGACCAGCAGCACCATGCCCGCGGCCTGGAAGAAGTAGGCGTAGTCGGTGTAGAGCACCGCGCCGATGGCCTCGATGTTGGAGGGCGCATCCCCGCTGGCCGACGGAAGCTTGTTGGCCGCCGCCGCGCCCTTGGTGGCCACCGAGGCGGCGATCAGGGCCATTTCGATGGCGAGGATCAGGGCGATGAAACCGCCGAGCGGCAGATAGCGGGCGAACTCGCCGCGCAGGGCGGCGAAGTCGACGTCGAGCATCATGACCACGAACAGGAACAGGACCGCTACGGCGCCGACGTAGACGACCACCAGGAGCATGGCCAGGAACTCGGCGCCCAGCAGCACGAACAGCCCGGCCGACGAAAAGAACGCGGTGATCAGGAAGAGCACGGAGTGCACCGGGTTCTTCGCGGACACGACGGCGAGCGCCGCCCCGAGGGTCGCGGCCGCCATCACATAGAAGGCGATCGTCTGTACCATTCCGTCCCAGTCCCCTTTTGGAATCACCAGTCTCGCGCTGCCCGCCGGGCTTAGCGATAGGGCGCGTCCAACTCCAGATTCTTGGCGATCTCCCGCTCCCAACGGTCTCCGTTCGCGAGCAGGCGTTCCTTGTCGTAATAGAGTTCCTCGCGGGTCTCGACCGCGAACTCGATGTTGGGCCCTTCAACGATGGCGTCCACCGGGCAGGCCTCCTGGCACAGGCCGCAGTAGATGCATTTGACCATGTCGATGTCGTAGCGGGTGGTGCGGCGGCTGCCGTCTTCGCGGGGTTCGGCCTCGATGGTGATGGCCTGGGCCGGGCAGATGGCTTCGCACAGCTTGCAGGCGATGCAGCGTTCCTCGCCGTTGGGATAGCGGCGAAGGGCGTGCTCGCCGCGGAACCGGGGCGATTGGGGCCCACGCTCGTTGGGATAGAGCACGGTCTTCTTGGGACGCAGCATATGCTTCATGCCAAGGCCAAAGGCCCCGACGAAATCGAGCAGCAGCATTCCCCGCGCGGCCTGGACGATACGTTCCATCTTCATTTTTTGGGCCTCGCGCACTGGTAGTCGCCCGGGCGGGAGCCGTCGCCGCGAAGATCGCCGTTGGGCCGCGTCGCCCGTTCCACCGAGGTGGGTCCGCACAGAGAGACGGCGTCGGCTTCAACCCGCCGGGCGGCGGCCTGACCTTCCGGCGTCGTCGGCCAGGGCGCGGGATCGGGCTGCGCCATCTTGAAGTGGGAGCCACAGGAGGAAACCGCGATCGCGGAGATCAGGATCAGCGCGGCCCTCATGCGGCGCCTCCTGTATAGACGACCCAGATGGCGACCACGGCGACCGCGACGAGGCTGAGCGGCAGGAAGACCTTCCAGCCCAGCCGCATCAGCTGGTCGTAGCGGTAGCGGGGCACGATGGCCTTCACCATGGCGACCATGAAGAAGCCGATCACTATCTTCACCGCGAAGACGAAGACGTAAAACAGGTTGAGCACCCAAGATGGCCAGGACGAAGCCCATTCCATCGGGAACGGAGGATGCCAGCCGCCGAAGAACAGAATGCTGATCAGCCCGCACATCAGGACGATGGAGGAATATTCCGCCAACATGAACAGCAGGAAGCCGGTCGAGGAATATTCCACCTGATAGCCGGCCACGAGCTCGCTCTCCGCCTCGGGAAGGTCGAAGGGAGGCCGGTTGGTTTCCGCCAGGAATGAGATGAAGAAGATCATGCTCATCGGCGCCATGACCAGCGCCAGCGGCAGGTTCTTCAAGCCGCCCCCCAGGAAGTTCCAGTTCCAGAAGCCGCCGTCCTGCTTCATCACGATCTCGGAGAGGTTCGTGGATCCGGCCAGCAGGATGACCGTGATGATCACGAAACCGAGGCTCACCTCGTAGCTGACCATCTGAGCCGCCGAGCGCAGGGCGCCAAGGAACGGGTACTTCGAGTTGGACGCCCAGCCGCCCATGATGATGCCGTAGACGCCCAAGGAGCTGACGGCGAAAAGATAGAGAATCCCGACGTTTACGTCCGCAACCACCCAGCCGGGCGCGAACGGGATCACCGCCCAGGCGCCGAGCGCCAGCATGGTCGAGACCAGCGGCGCGATGACGAACACCGCCTTGTCGGCGCTGGAGGGGATGGTGAATTCCTTGAGCAGGAACTTGCCGAAGTCGGCGAAGGTCTGCAGCAGGCCGAAGGGGCCGACGATATTGGGCCCTTTGCGCATCTGCACGCCGGCCCATACCTTGCGGTCCATCCAGATCAGGAAGGCGAGCGAGATCAGCACGGGCAGAAGCACCAGCAGGATCTGCCCGATGGTGATCAGCGTCCAGACAAGGCCGTCGGTGAAGGTGACCATCCCCTACTCCGCCGCCATCTTGGTCGCGCCCGACTTGACGGCGCTAAGCTCGGCCATGGTCACCGAGGCCCGGGCGATCGGGTTGGTCATGTAGAAGTCGCCAGCGCCCTTGGCTGCGGGTTTATCGCCAGTGGTCTTGGCGATGGCCGCCAGGTCCGCAGAGCCGCGGGGGACGAAGTCGAGCCCCGCGAAGGTCGGATGATCGGCGAACAGGGCCGCCCGCAGCTGGGCGTGGGTATCGTACGGCAGGGCCTTGCCGATGCGCTCGGAAAGGGCGCGCAGGATGGCCCAATCCTCCTTGGCCTCGCCCTTGGGGAAGACCGCACGGGTCGCGCGCTGCACGCGGCCCTCGGTATTGACGTAGAGGCCGTCCTTCTCGGTGTAGGCGGCGCCCGGCAGGATAACATCGGCCCGGTGCGCGCCGGCGTCGCCATGGGTGCCGATGTAAATGACGAAGGCCTTGCTGGCTGAAAGGTCGATCTCGTCGGCGCCGAGGGAGACGATGACATCCACTGCGCCCTTCTTCGCCATGGCCAGCGCCGAAAGGCCACCGTCAGTCGGCGTGAAGCCGAGGTCCAGGCCGCCGACCCGGCCGGCCGCGGTGTGCAGGACGTTCCAGCTCATGTTGAAGGCGGCGGCTGTCTTGGCGGCGGCGGCGATGAGGTCGGCTGGAGCATTAGCGCCGACAATGATCATGGGCGCTTTGGCTGCGCGAAGAGTTTCGGCAAAACCCTTCTTGGATTTGACTAAAGAGGTCAGCGCTAAAGCATCATCGCCAAGGTTTTCATAACCGTAGGTCAGGTCACGGGCCTCGCCGACCAGACCGACCGAAACCCCACGCGAGCCCCAAGCCCGGCGGATGCGGGCGTTGAGCACGGGGGCCTCGACGCGGGGGTTGGTTCCGACCAGCAGGATGGCGTCGGCCTCGTCGATCCCAGCGATCCCGGCGTTGAACAGCCAGCTTTCCCGCCCTGCCCCGCCCAGCACCGATCCGTCCTGACGGCAGTCGAGGTTTTTGACGCCGAACTGGCCCCGGAAGAGATCCAGGGCGGCTTTCATCGTCTCGGCGTCGGTCAGGTCCCCGGCGATGACGCCGGTGCGTTCGGGCTTGGAGGCGCAGATCGCGGCGCGGGCGGCTTCCAGGGCCTCGTCCCAGGTGGCGGGGACGAGCTTACCGCCCTTGCGAATATAGGGCTTGTCGAGGCGCTGGCGGAGCAGGCCGTCGCAGGCGTAGCGGCTCTTGTCGCTGAGCCACTCCTCGTTGATGTCCTCGTTGATGCGGGGCAGGACGCGCATCACCTCGTTGCCGCGCGCATCGACGCGGATGGCGCTGCCGAGCGCGTCCATGACGTCGATGGAGTCGGTCTTCTTCAGCTCCCAAGGGCGGTAGTTGAAGGCCCAAGGCTTGTGGGTCAGGGCGCCGACGGGGCACAGGTCATTGACATTGCCCGACAATTCGCTGGTGACGGCGCTTTCGAGGTAGGTTGTGATCTCCACGTCCTCGCCGCGAGAGATCAGGCCGATCTCCGGGATGCCGGCGACTTCCGTGATGAAACGGACACAGCGTGTGCACTGGATACAACGGGTCATGACGGTCTTGATGACCGGGCCCATGTACTTCTCTTCGACGGCGCGCTTGTTCTCCTGGTAGCGCGTGGCGTCGCGGCCATAGCCCATGGCCTGGTCCTGCAGATCGCACTCGCCGCCCTGGTCGCA
>DGYN01000105.1:59799-66929 GCA_002398405.1 Caulobacteraceae bacterium UBA5005 | reverse complement strand
GGGCAATCCAGCGGGTGGTTGATGAGCAGGAACTCCATCACCCCCTTGCGGGCCTTTTCGACCATGGGCGAGTTGGTGGTGATTTCCTGGCCCTCGGCGGCGGGAAGCGCGCACGACGCCTGGGGTTTCGGCGGGCCGGGCTTCACTTCCACCAAGCACATGCGGCAGTTGCCGGCGATGGATAGGCGCTCGTGGTAGCAGAAGCGCGGGATCTCCTCGCCCGCGAGTTCGGCGACCTGCAGGACCGTCATCCCGGGTTCGAACTCGACTTCCTTGCCGTTGACCTTAGCTATGGGCATGCGCGCGCCCCCATTTGATAGCCTTCTCAGCCAGCGCCAGCATACCGGCGACCACCGCAACCCCCGTTGTCACCACCGGAACAATGGTCATGGCCCAGAAGACGACCTCGATAACGGCGTCGGTTACCGGCGTCTTTGGGACCTTGGTCATATCCGCCCTGAGGAAAAACACGGTCGCGAGAACCGGGAAGAGATTGGTTCCCAGCAGAATGTAGGCCCACACGTCGCGCTTGCGGATGAAATGGACCACGCCCAGCAGAACGCCAAGCAGCCAAACAGGTCCGGCCATCACCGCCAGCATGCCAACCCAGTAGAAGGCGTAGGGTTCGTACATCCGACCTACTCCGCCGCGATCAAGGTTGCGCCCTGCACGTGGGGCTTGCCGGACCGGTAGCTGGTGATCCGCTCCTCCACCTCGTGGCGGAAATGGCGGAACAGGCCTTGGATCGGCCAGGCGGCTGCATCCCCAAGGGCGCAGATGGTGTGGCCTTCGACCTGGGTGGTGACGTCCAGCAGGGTGTCGATCTCGCGCATTTCCGCTTCGCCGCTGACCATGCGTTCCATGACCCGCCACATCCAGCCGGTGCCTTCGCGGCAGGGCGTGCACTGGCCGCAGCTCTCATGCTTGTAGAAGTAGGAGAGGCGCGCGATGGCGCGGACAAGGTCAGTGTCCTTGTCCATGACAATGACCGCGGCGGTGCCAAGGCCAGAGCGCAGTTCGCGCAGGGCGTCGAAGTCCATCGGCAGGTTTTCGCACTGTTCGGCGGGGATCATGGGGACGGAGGAGCCGCCGGGGATCACGGCTTTCAGATTGCCCCAGCCGCCCCGGATGCCACCGCAGTGATCTTCGATCAGCTGGCGGAAGGGGATGCTCATGGCCTCTTCGACGTTGCAGGGCAGGTTCACGTGGCCGCTGACGCAGAAGAGCTTGGTGCCGGTGTTATTCGGGCGGCCGAAGCTGGCGAACCACTGGGCGCCCCGGCGCAGGATCGTGCCGACCACCGCGATGCTTTCGACATTGTTCACCGTGGTCGGGCAGCCGTAGAGGCCGGCGCCGGCGGGGAACGGGGGCTTGAGGCGCGGCTGGCCCTTCTTGCCCTCAAGGCTTTCGAGAAGAGCGGTTTCCTCGCCGCAGATATAGGCCCCTGCCCCGTGATGGACGTAGATGTCGAAGTCCCAGCCGTGGACGTTGCCCTTGCCCACCAGCTTGGCCTCATAGGCCTGTTTGATGGCCTCCTCGAGGACCTCGCGCTCGCGGACGTATTCGCCGCGAATGTAGATGTAGCAGGCGTGGGCCTGCATCGCGAAGGAGGCGATCAGGCAGCCTTCGATGAGAAGATGCGGATCGTGCCGCATGATCTCCCGGTCCTTGCAAGTGCCGGGTTCGGACTCGTCGGCGTTGACTACGAGGTAATGCGGCCGGTCCTTCACTTCCTTGGGCATGAAGGACCATTTGAGGCCCGTGCCGAACCCAGCGCCGCCCCGGCCGCGCAGGCCGGAGTTCTTCATCTGATCGATGATCCAGGGACCGCCCATCTTGATGATGTCGCGGGTCGCATTCCAGCAGCCGCGCTTCTTGGCTCCCTCCAGTCCCCAGTCATGGAAACCGTAGAGGTTGGTGAAGATGCGGTCCTTGTCTTCCAGGATGCCGGTCATGCGGAGCGCTCGAAGGGATGGGCGCGGACGTATCGGGTCCGCGCATAGATGACATAGCCGAACAGCACCCAGCTGACGGAGATCACGCCCAGCGCCACCCACATCAACCAGTCGCGGTGCGGCTCGCGCATCCGCGCCAGACCCAGAAGCACGACGCCGATGATACATCCCATCAGTCCGGCCAGGCGCTTGTGCTTGTGCAGGTTGCGCAGGGTGTCGACGTAGGCGATGCGGCGGGCGATGTATTCGGGATCGTCGATCATGAGCGCCCCCGCTTCATGACGGCCGCGATGAACCAGAACTGCGCCGCGAAGCCGGCCGCGATGGCGATGACGAAGGCGGGCAGTCCCCAGGGCGCCTGGAGCACGAAGGCGCCGTAGGCTCCGGCCACGGCGACAATCATGGCCGCGCCGACCAGGCCGATCATCAGGCCCATGCGCTTTTTGTTGATCTCGAGGGCGCCGGTCATCCCACCGGCTCCGTATTGGGGAGCTTCAGCTTCTTGGCGGCCGAGCCGTCATAGAGCTTGGGATCGGTCAGGGTGTGGACGGCGTCCTTCGGCTCGGAGGACTTGCGGCCATCATAGGAGCCGGGCTTGGGCTTCTTGCCGGCGCGGAAGTCGTCGATGATCTTGGCCAGGCTCTCGGGCGTCAGATCCTCGTAATAATAGTCGTTGATCTGGGCCATGGGCGCGTTGCAGCAGGCGCCCAGGCACTCGACCTCCTGCCAGGTGAAGAGGCCGTCCTTGGACAGGTGATCCTTGTCGCCGATCTTTTCCTTGCAGACCGCCATCAGGGCGCGGGAGCCGCGCAGCTCGCAGGGGGTGGTGCCGCAGACCTGGATCAGGGCGGCCGTACCCACCGGCTCGAGCATGAACATGGTGTAGAAGGTCGCCACCTCCAGCACCCGGATCACCGGCATGTCGAGCAGGCCCGCGATGGCGCGGATGGCGGGTTCGGAAACCCAGCCCTCCTGTTTCTGGACGAGCCACAGGATCGGGATCACGGCGGACTGTTTGCGGGCGGCCGGATATTTCGCCATCCACCAGTCGCACTTCTTCTTCGTCGCCGCGGAGAAGGCGAAGGACGCGGGCTGAACCTGGGAGAGACGGCGGACGCTCATTTGGCGAAATCCACGCGGGCGATCTTGTCCCCGCGGAAGGTGTAGATGGCGGCGACTTCGAACACAGGCGTGACGCCGTCGCCGCGGTCGACCCGCTCGTGGTCGATGACAGTATTGCCAAGGATCATGCGGCCGAGCAGGTCGGCGCGGTTGTTGGGGAACTTGGCGAAGGCGCCGGCGTAGCGCTCGCGATAGGCGATGAGCCCTTCCAGATTCACGCCGCCGCCAACGTCGGCCACCACCACGTCCTCTGTGAAGAAGGCGCAATAGGCGTCCAGATCTTGTGCGTTGTAGGCGTCGAGTTGCGCCTGGGTGATCTTTTCGAGGCTCATCGGTCCACTTCCCCGAAGACGATATCCAGACTGCCGAGGATGGCGGAGACGTCGGCCAGCAGGTGGCCCCTGTTCATCCAGTCCATGGCCGACAGGTGCGCGAAGCCCGGCGCCCTGATCTTGCAGCGGTACGGCTTATTGGTGCCGTCGGCGATCAGATAGACGCCGAACTCACCCTTGGGGGCCTCGACGGCGGCGTAGACCTCGCCCGCCGGGACGTGGAAGCCCTCGGTGTAGAGTTTGAAATGGTGGATGAGCGCTTCCATGGAGCGCTTCATCTCACCGCGGCGGGGCGGCGCGACCTTGTGGTCGTCGGTGAGCACCAGGCCGGGCGTCAGCTTCAGCTTGGCGCAGCAGTACTTCATGATCTTGAGGCTCTCGTACATCTCCTGCACGCGGCACAGATACCGGTCGTAGCAGTCGCCGTTCTTGCCCAAGGGGATGTCGAACTCGATGTCGTTGTAGCACTCGTAGGGCTGGTTCCTGCGCAGGTCCCAGGCGACCCCCGAGCCGCGCAGCATCACCCCGGTGAAGCCCCACTCCAGGGCCTGCTTCTGGGAGACGACGCCGATATCGACGTTGCGCTGTTTGAAGATGCGGTTGCCGGTGATCAGGCCCTCGATGTCCTTGAGGATCTTTGGGAACTGGTCGCACCAGTCGTCGATGTCGGCGATCAGTTTTTCCGGCAGGTCCTGGCGGACGCCGCCGGGCCGGAAGTAGTTGGCGTGCATCCGGGCCCCGGAGGCGCGCTCATAGAAGATCATCAGCTTCTCACGCTCCTCGAAGCCCCAGAGCGGCGGGGTAAGCGCGCCGACGTCCATGGCCTGGGTCGTGATGTTGAGCAGGTGATTGAGGATGCGGCCGATCTCGCAATAGAGCACCCGGATCAGCTGGCCCCGGATCGGGACCTCCAGGTTCATCAGCTTTTCGATGGCGAGCACGAAGGCGTGCTCCTGGTTCATCGGGGCGACGTAGTCGAGGCGGTCGAAATAGGGGGTGTTCTGGGTGTAGGGCCGGTACTCGATCAGCTTCTCGGTGCCGCGGTGCAGGAGGCCGATGTGCGGATCGACCCTCTCGACGATCTCGCCGTCCAGTTCGAGCACCAGGCGCAGCACGCCGTGGGCCGCCGGGTGTTGGGGCCCGAAGTTGATGGTGAACTTGTTGGAGTCGAAATCGTGCGCTGGGGTTTCGAAGACGTCATCAGCCATCACTTGGCGTCCTTCGGCTTCGCGGCCTTTTCATCGCCCGGGATCACATAGGGATAGCCCTCGCCCGGCTTGGCGTAATCGGCGCCTTCCCAGGGGCTGAGGAAGTCCCAGTGGCGGTATTCGACGGCCTTCACCGGCTCATAGACGACGCGTTTCTGCTCGTCGTCGTAACGGACCTCGACGTGGCCCGTCATCGGGAAGTCTTTGCGCAGGGGATAACCCTCGAACCCGTAGTCGGTGAGGATGCGGCGCAGGTCCGGATGGCCGTCGAAGGCGACGCCGTACATGTCGAAGGCCTCGCGTTCGAACCACAGGGCGACGGGATAGACCGGAATCGCCGAGGCAATCGGCGTCGCCTCATCGGTCTGGACCTTGACCCGGATGCGCCGGTTCTTGGTCATGGAGAGCAGGTGGTAGACGATGTCGAAGCGCTTGGGGCGCGTTGGATAGTCAGCGCCGCAGAGGTCGATCAGTTGCTGGAACTCAAACTGTCCGCCGTCGCGAAGCTCGGTGAGGACGGAGATGATCCTGTCGGCCTGAACATCCAGGGTCAGTTCACCGAACGCGACGGTCGCGCCGGTCACGCCCTTCAGCTTGGAGGCGCGGGCGCCGAGCTTTTCCAGCTCCTTATCCGGGACGGTCCAATTCACCGCTCGATGGTCCCCGTGCGGCGGATCTTCTTCTGCAGTTGCAGGACGCCGTAGACGAGAGCTTCGGCGGTGGGCGGGCAGCCGGGGACATAGATATCCACCGGCACGATGCGGTCACAGCCGCGCACCACGCTGTAGCTGAAATAGTAGTAGCCGCCGCCGTTGGCGCAGGAGCCCATGGAGATGACGTAGCGGGGCTCGGGCATCTGGTCGTAGACCTTGCGCAAAGCGGGAGCCATCTTGTTGGTCAGGGTGCCGGCGACGATCATCACGTCTGATTGGCGGGGCGTCGCGCGGGGCGCGAAGCCGAAGCGCTCCATGTCATAGCGCGGCATGGCCGAATGCATCATCTCGACCGCGCAGCAGGCGAGGCCAAAGGTCATCCACATCAGGCTGCCGGTGCGGGCCCAGGTGATCAGGTCGTCGGCGGCGGCGATGACAAAGCCCTTGTCCGCCAGGTGGTCTGTGAAGCCGTCGAAATAGGGGTCGTGCAGCTTGGGGTCATAGCCCTGCACCGTGGAGCGCGCGGCCTCGCCGTAGCCTGGAGGTTTGATCACTCCCATTCGAGCGCTCCCTTCATCCATTCATAGATGAAGCCGACGGTCAGGACGCCGAGGAACAGCATCATCGACCACAGGGCGAAGACCTGGGTGTCGTGAGGCATCTTGGTGATGGTCACCGCCCAGGGAAACAGGAAGGCCACTTCCAAGTCGAAGATGATGAATAGGATCGAGACCAGATAAAACCGGACGTCGAACTTCATCCGCGCGTCTTCGAAGGCGTTGAAGCCGCATTCGTAGGCGGAGAGTTTCTCGGCGTCGGGCGCCTTGGGCGCCAGGATCATGGGCAGGAGCACGAAGACGATGCCGACCACCAGGGCTATGCCCAGGAAGATCACGATCGCTAGGTACTTGGCGAGGAAGGCGTCCATCATGGCCTCAGGAGAGTCGCGCGGGTTCTAGACCCGAAAAGTCGACCGCGCCAGCATTTCGGGCTACCCCGAAACAGCGTTTTGCAAAGAGACTTCGACGATGGCCAAGACCCCCTTGAAGCGTCCAGAAAATAGCGCCCCGCCGGTCAATGTCATTTGCATGAAGTGGGGGACGAAGTACGGCCCCGAATACGTCAACCGGCTCTATCGCGGCGTCTCGAAACATCTGGCCCGCCCCCATCGCTTCGTCTGTTTCACCGACGATTCGACCGGCATCGACAAGGGGGTTGAAGTAAAGCCCCTGCCCTCCCTCGGCCTGCCGCCCGGCCCTGAACGGGGCTGGCTGAAGCTGGCCACCTTCGCCAAGACACTCGGCGACCTGCGGGGGATCACGCTTTTCCTGGACGTGGATGTGATCATCACCGGCTCGCTGGACGTTTTCTTCGAGCCGCCGGGCCCCTTTTACATCATGAAGGACTTCAATCCGAAGCGGCCAGGCGTCGGCAATTCATCGGTCTACCGTTTCGTAATCGGGGAGCACACCGCCGTGCTCAGCGACTTTGTGGCCGGCTTCGAGAAGGTCAAGGCCGAGCACCGCAACGAACAGGAATACCTCACCGCCGCCATGAAACAGGCCGGCGTCCTGCACTACTGGCCGGAAGACTGGGCGGTTTCCTACAAGAAGCGGTGCATTCCGCCCTTCCCGCGGAGCCTCTGGCAGGCCCCGGCGTGCCCGCCGCAGACCCGGATCGTCATCTTTCACGGCCACCCGAAGCCCGAAGAAGCCATGATCGGCGCCGGCAACAAATGGTACCGCCCGGCGCTGGCCGCGCCCTGGGTGCGCGAGGCTTGGTATGGTGATGGAGAATAGCGAAGACGCAGGGTGTCCCGCGAAGCAGGATGGCGCGAATGACGGGACTCGAACCCGCGAC
>DGYN01000105.1:56566-59574 GCA_002398405.1 Caulobacteraceae bacterium UBA5005 | reverse complement strand
CAACTGAGCTACATCCGCATATCTGCGAGGCGCGTGACATAGGGTTCGTCGACCCGCCGTGTCAACCGCGGCATCAGAAAAGATCGTGACTTAGAGGCCGCCCCACTTCTTGCGATACCGGCAATTCTGGCAGGTCAAATAGCCCGGTCTGGCGCGGCTGTTCTTGAACTCGTGGCCGCCACCGAACAAACAGCGAAAAAACACAAACAGGTTCATAGCCGGGTAGGCGCTCCGACGCGTCTCGGGGGCCGCTTGAATAACAAGCTTTGCCACACGATCTAGTCTTTTTGAGGGTTAATCGCAGGAGAGGCCGTGAACGATCTCGTCATCGGCTTGATCGCCCTGGCGATCGCCGCACCCCTGATGGCCTGGCTGGGGATCGCCCTGGGCCGCAAGGCGGCAAAACGCAGTCCGGGCTTTGCAGCGGCTCTTTGGATCCTCTCCACCTTCATCAAGATCGACCCGCCTCCCCCACCCAAGGCCGAACGGGTCGTCAAGGATGATGGCGCGGCGGGCGATCCGCCAAGGACGTGAGCCTGAATTGGCTTGCCGCGCCGTAGCTCGCAACGCGAGCGAAGGCTGGTGGGCGGCGAGGGATTCGAACCCCCGACCCCCTCGGTGTAAACGAGGTGCTCTAACCAGCTGAGCTAGCCGCCCGGTTCGGCACTCTCCTAAACACGAAAATGGGCGGACGCCAGAAGCGACCGCCCTTCTTCAAACTCGCTTGGAGGCGTTCAGCTAGTTGAGGGCCGACTTCAGGCCTTCGCCGACGCGGAAACGCGCGGTCTTGGACGCGGCGCGCTTGACGGTTTCGCCAGTGCGCGGGTTACGGGCGGTCCCGGCCGCGCGCTTGACCGGCACGAAGCTGCCAAACCCGACCAGACGCACTTCTTCGCCCTTCTTCAGAGACTCGGTCACGGCGGCGGTGAACGCTTCCAGAGCGTCCTTCGCCTGCGTCTTGTTGAGTCCGGCCTTGTCGGCGATGGACGCAACCAGTTCGGCTTTCGTGGTCATTTTGTTTTTCTCCCAACCCTTTTGTTTTAGCGGCGGCGATCAAAGCGAGACCGTCCCCGCCCGCCAAAGCCAAGTAAGACATTGACCGGCCAGCGCGTAAAGCGGTCCAGAGGCGAGAAACGTCCCCCGAGGCGACTTTTTTTGCAAAACTTACACAAGTTTGCGGCGGCAGAGCCTAACGGCAGTAAGGTTGCCTGCCCGCGGGACCGCCAAATGCTTGGCTATGCGCCCCCGCGGGCCGGTGATTCGCCGGGCTTTCCGGGCCTAGTGCGTGATCACAGCTTCGTCGCCGCCGTCGACCGCGGGCGGAGACAAGGGCTCGACGTCCTCATTCCATTCCACCGGCGTCAGCGGCCCGGAGAGGGCGTGGGCCAGGGCGTCGTCGACGGTGTGCATGACGATGATGTTGAGCCCCGACTTCACGTTGTCCGGCACGTCGGCGAGGTCCTTTTCGTTCTCGTGCGGGATCAGCACCGTCTTGATGCCCGAACGAAGGGCCGCCAGGAGCTTTTCCTTTAGGCCGCCGATGGCCAGCACGCGGCCGCGCAGGGTGATCTCGCCGGTCATGGCGACGTCCTTCTTGATTGGCACGCCGGTTAGGACCGAGATCATGGCCACCGCCATGGCGACGCCCGCCGAGGGGCCGTCCTTAGGGGTCGCGCCTTCCGGCACATGGACGTGGACGTCCGTCTTCTCGAACAGGGGCGGCTTGATGCCGAACTTGGTCGATTTGGCGCGGACGTAGGAATTGGCCGCGGAGATCGACTCCTTCATCACCTCTTTCAGATTGCCGGTGATGGACATGCGTCCCTTGCCCGGCATCTTGACCGCCTCGATGGTCAGGATGTCGCCGCCGAACTCGGTCCAGGCCAGGCCCGTGACGATGCCGACCTGATCTTCTTCATCGGTTTCGCCGTAGCGGTACTTCTTCACGCCGGCGTATTTGGCCAGGCGCTCGTCATCGATCTCTATGGAGAGGACGTTCTCGCGCGCCAGATCGCGCACCGTCTTGCGGGCCAGGGCGCCGAGCTCCCGCTCAAGCGAACGGACGCCGGCTTCACGGGTGTAGTAGCGGATGACGTCGCGGATGGCCTTGTCCGGGACGATCCACTCGCCTTCCTTCAGGCCGTGGTTCTCCCGCAGCTTGAGGAGCAGGTGCCGCTTGGCGATCTCGACCTTCTCGTCCTCGGTGTAGCCGGGGATGCGGATGATCTCCATCCGGTCCAGCAAGGGCTGAGCCATGTTGAGGCTGTTGGCCGTGGTCACGAACAGGACCTGTGACAGGTCGTAGTCGACCTCCAGATAGTGGTCGGCGAAGGTCGAGTTCTGTTCGGGGTCCAGAACCTCGAGGAGGGCGGAGGCCGGGTCGCCGCGATAGTCGGCGCCGAGCTTGTCGATCTCGTCGAACAGGAAGAACGGATCGACCGTCTTGGCCTTCTTCATCGACTGGATGATCTTGCCGGGCATGGAGCCGATGTAGGTGCGGCGGTGGCCTCGGATCTCGGCCTCGTCGTGCACACCGCCCAGCGCCAGGCGCACGAATTCGCGGCTGGTCGCCTTGGCGATGGATTTGCCAAGCGAGGTCTTCCCGACGCCCGGGGGGCCGACGAGGCAGAGGATCGGACCCTTGAGGGTCCCTGTGCGCGCCTGGACAGCCAGGTACTCAAGGATGCGTTCCTTGACCTTCTCCAGGCCGTAGTGGTCGTCATCGAGAATCTTCTCGGCGGCGGCCAGATCGATCTTCTTGCCCTTGGCCTTGCCCCAAGGAATGGACAGCAGCCAGTCGAGATAGTTGCGCACCACGGTGCTCTCGGCCGACATCGGGCTCATGTTGCGCAGCTTCTTCAGCTCGCCCTCGGCCTTGGTCCGGGCTTCCTTGGAAAGCTTGGTCTTCTTGACCCGGCGCTCGAGTTCGATCAGCTCGTCGCGCTGGTCGTCCTGGTCGCCCAGCTCCCGCTGGATCGCCTTCATCTGCTCGTTCAGATAGTACTCGC
>DGYN01000105.1:53174-56288 GCA_002398405.1 Caulobacteraceae bacterium UBA5005 | reverse complement strand
CGGATCTTCTTCTCGACCTGCAGGACGGAAATCTCGCCCTCCATCAGGGCGAAGACCTTTTCCAGCCGTTTGACGACGTTGAAGAGCTCAAGCAGCCCCTGCTTGTCGGTAATCTTGACCGCCAGGTGCCCGGCGATGGCGTCGGCCAGCTTGCCCGGTTCAGTGATCTGCGGGATGGCGGCCAGGGCTTCGGGCGGAATCTTCTTGTTCAGCTTCACGTAGTTTTCGAACTGGTCGACCACCGCGCGCGACAGAGCCTCGGCCTCGTGCAGCTCGCCGCTGTCCTCGTCGATATTGGTGACGCGCGCCTCGTAGTACTCGGCCTGGTCGGTGTAGCCGATCACCGCCGCGCGGCCCTGGCCCTCGACCAGCACCTTGACCGTGCCGTCGGGCAGTTTCAGCAGCTGCAGCACCGTGGCGATAACCCCGACGTCATAGATATCCTCGGACCTTGGATCATCGTCGGTGGAATTCTTCTGGGTCGCGAGCAGGATGGTCTTGTCGCCGCGCATCACCTCCTCAAGGGCGCGCACCGATTTATCCCGCCCCACAAAGAGGGGGACCACCATGTGCGGGAAAACGACGATGTCCCGAAGGGGCAACACCGGCAGGGTGCGGATATCAGCCATTCTCAACTCCTAGGGGGCGCGATGAAGCCGCCCCCGCTCCAGCGAACAGACGCTGGAATCTTTGCAGATATGTGGCGCTTTGGGCCCTTCGTTCAAGCGGAGCGGGAATTCCATCCCCAGAACTTGGCAAGGCGCATGCCTGTTCCGCTAGCCTTTCACGCCTCATCAGACAGAAAACCTTGTCGCCTTTCTATTTCGCGCCGGTTGACGGCTAAAGCCAACCCGCCCTGCGAAAGCGGAGATAAAGGTAGAGGCAGGTCCCAGCGATAACCGCCAGGACGAGGAAATAGCCGAAGGCCCAATCCAGCTCGGGCATGACCTCGAAGTTCATGCCGTAGATCCCGGCGACCGCCGTCGGCACCGCCAGAATGGCGGCCCAGGCCGCGAGCTTGCGGGTGATGGCGCTCTGGCGCTGCTGTTCGAGCAGGGCGCTGACTTCGAAGACCGAACTGAGCACTTCGCGCAGACCTTCGACCATGCCCTCGACCCGCCGCACGTGGTCGTGGGTGTCACGATAGTAGAGGCGCATCTGCGGGCTGAGATAGGGCGGTGTCAGATGCTCCAGGCGGAAACAGACCTCCGACATGGCGCCGAGAATCCGTCCAAAGCGCAACAGCTGTCGGCGCAGGTCGAAGATGCGGGCGATCTCGATATTGGTCAGGGAGGACTCGAAGGCCCGTTTCTCCAGCTCGACAAGCTCGTCCTCGATCCGGTCGACAACCGGAAGATAACTCTGAACCTGGAAATCGATGACGCCGTGCAGGACGGCGTCGATGCCCCTCCCCAGCCGGTCCGGCGCGCCCTCCAGCCGCTCCCTCAGGGGATGGGGTTTGCCCGGGCTATGACGGATGGTGATGATGTGCTGAGCGCCGGCGAAGACGTGACTTTCGTCGTACACGATGACGCCCTGTTTCAGATGGGCCGCCCGGGTCACCACGAACAGATCATCGCCGTAGACGTCGACCTTGGGAAGCTGATGGAGCTGGAAGGCGTCCTCCACGGCCAGGGGGTGGAGTTCGAATCGCTGTTGCAGGACCTCGAGCTCGGCCTTGGCCGGGTCGACCAGACCGATCCAGACAAATTCTCCGGGCCCCAGCGGTGTAGCGGACGCGCCGTCACGGACGCGCTTGCCATCCTTGTAGACGTAGGCGGCGAGAACCGTCATCAGCCACCGTCATCGCGCCCCCGAAAAGACGGCAGCGACCAGTTGAAAACCAGCGCTCCCGCGCGGAGCGCGAAGGCGGCGGCGAATCCCGCGAGACCCGCCGCAAGGCTCGATAAACCCGCCCATTGTGACAGGACAAATACAGCAGCCCCCAGAAGCGCCGCGGTGAGGTAGATTTCCCGTCGCAGCAGGATCGACGGCTCGCCCGCCAGGACATCGCGGATGATGCCGCCAAAGGCCGCGGTGAGCACGCCCATGGCGGTGGCGGACAGGGGCGGAACGCCCGCCGCCGTCGCCTTGGCGGCTCCCACCACCGCGTAGGCGGCCATGCCCAAGGCGTCGAGCCAGGCGATCGCCCGCTCCCGGAACGGCCGGGGTCCAAGCACCCAGACGGCGACCGCGGCCACCAGGGTGACGATCAGATAGCCTGGCCGCGCCACCCAGAAGACCGGCGCGCCGATCAAAAGGTCGCGCAGGGTCCCTCCCCCAACGCCGGTGAAGGCCGCGAAGAAGGCGAAGGTGACGATGTCGTGCTTGCCCCGCGCGGCCGCCAGGGCGCCCGTCGCGCCGAACACGAAGACGGCGGCGTAGTCGAGCCAGACGAAGGCTGTGGCGAGAGGGTCCAGCGGCCGCTCCTCTTGGATGCGGCCGCCAGGATAGCGGACCTTAGGCCGCGCCGTCCTTCTTCTTCTCGGCGTAGATCAAGAGCGGCTGAGCGCGGCCTTCCACGACCTCGGCGTTGACCACGACTTCCTCGACACCGTCGAAGGTCGGCAGTTCAAACATGGTCTCCAGGAGAATGGCTTCCATGATCGAGCGCAGGCCGCGGGCGCCGGTCTTGCGCAGGATCGCCTTACGGGCCACCGAGGCTAGCGCGTCGTCGGTGAAGGACAGCCCCACGTTCTCCATCTCGAACAGGCGCTGGTACTGTTTGACGAGCGCGTTCTTGGGTTCGGTCAGGATGGTGACCAGGGCGGCTTCGTCCAGGTCTTCCAGGGTCGCCAGCACCGGCAGACGGCCGATGAATTCGGGGATCAGGCCAAAACGCTGCAGATCGTCGGGCTCGACGCCGCGCAGGATCTCGCCCGTGCGGCGTTCGTCCGGATCGGTAACCTTGGCGCCAAAACCGATCGAGGTGCCCTGGCCGCGGTTGGAGATGATCTTCTCCAGGCCCGCGAAGGCGCCGCCGCAGATGAACAGCATGTTGGCGGTGTCGACCTGCAGGAACTCCTGCTGCGGATGCTTGCGGCCGCCTTGCGGAGGAACCGAGGCGACCGTGCCTTCCATGATTTTCAACAGGGCCTGCTGCACGCCCTCGCC
>DGYN01000105.1:11632-52950 GCA_002398405.1 Caulobacteraceae bacterium UBA5005 | reverse complement strand
TCGCCCGACACGTCGCGGGTGATCGAGGGGTTGTCGGACTTGCGGCTGATCTTGTCGATTTCGTCGATGTAGACGATGCCCCGCTGGGCGCGCTCGACGTTGTAGTCGGCGGCCTGGAGCAGCTTGAGGATGATGTTCTCGACGTCCTCACCCACGTAACCGGCTTCGGTCAGGGTGGTGGCGTCCGCCATGGTGAAGGGGACATCGATGATACGGGCCAGAGTCTGGGCCAGCAGGGTCTTGCCGACGCCCGTGGGGCCGATCAGCAGGATGTTGGACTTGGCCAATTCGACGTCGTTGTTCTTCGCCGCGTGGTTCAGGCGCTTGTAATGGTTGTGCACCGCGACCGAGAGGACCTTCTTGGCGTGGTCCTGGCCGATCACATAGTCGTCGAGGACGTCGCGAATCTCCTTGGGAGTCGGAACCCCGTCCTTGGACTTCACGAACGCGATCTTGTGCTCTTCACGGATGATGTCCATGCAGAGCTCCACGCATTCATCGCAGATGAACACGGTGGGACCGGCAATGAGTTTGCGCACCTCATGCTGGCTCTTTCCGCAGAAGGAGCAGTAGAGCGTGCTCTTGGCGTCGCCGCTGGCGGCTTTCGTCATCTCAATTCCCAATCTCGACGGGCTTTACGCCCATACTAGCGGGCGCACCCCACCCCGAGGCGGCCCTGTCACGAATATGCAGGATACACGCCGCAGGTTGTCCAAACCTTGACATTCCTCGATCCTGCTTAGGATCACAAGCTTGGCAAGGTCTAACTTTCCCAGCGTGGCGCCCGCGCCGAACGCGAAGGGCGCCCCATTCCGGGGCAATCCCGTACCAGATAGGGACCTGCGCGCCTTTTTGCGAGGCCGCCAAGCCCTGCGGCATCGTGTGTCGCAATTGGCGGCGAGGTTGGCGTGTATACTGCAGGGGAACCAAGGTCTGTCGGGATCGATTCGGGTTCTTTGGTCATGAGTGTGATGAACGGCTTTTTCAAATCTGCGCCTATTCAGCTCGCCGAAGGCGACGAGCCGATCGAAGGCCCGGTGCTGATCGCGTTTGATTTCGACGGCACCCTGACGGTGAAGGACAGCTTCCTGGCCTTCCTGCGCTGGCGCGCCGGCCCGGTGGGTTATCCGCTTGGCATGCTCAAAATCCTTCCGGACCTGATCGGATACCTGTTCCACTTCAACCGCGAGCGCCTGAAGGCCGCCGCGGTGAAGGCTTTCCTCAAGGGCGTGACGCGGACGCGGCTGGAGGCCGACGCCTGGCGGTTCGCGGAATACATCGGGCCCAACCTCTTCCGCTCGGACGCCGTCGCCACCTGGCGGCGCTGGCGGGCCAAGGGGGCGCGGCCGGTGATTGTCACCGCATCGCCCGATATCGTGGTGGCGCCGTTCGCCCGGAGCCTGGGCGCCGACACCCTGATCGGGACGCAACTGGCCTTTGACGACGAGGACCGGGTGACCGGCAAGTTCCTCACCCCCAACTGCCGGGGCCCGGAAAAGGTGCGCCGCCTGCGCGAGGCGTTTGGCGAGGACGTGGTGCTGGCCGCCGCCTATGGCGACACAAAGGGCGACCGGGAAATGCTGGGCCTCGCCGACGAGCGCGGCTACCGGGTGTTCACGGCGAAAGCCTAATTTTTTCAGATAGCTGGGAATGCCACGGCGATTTTCTGTGGTCAAAAATGGAAAAGTTACTTTCCATTTTGGAAAACTCCTTTTACATCGCCAGCCATGAAGAACCGGCTGAGATTGTTGCGCGCCGAACGGGGCTGGAGCCAGCAGGAGCTGGCCGAGCGCCTGGGCGTCTCCCGCCAGACGGTGAACTCCATCGAGGCCGAGCGGTACGACCCTTCCCTGCCGCTGGCCTTCACCATCGCCGAGGTGTTCGGCGAACCCATCGAAGCCATCTTCTCCAGGGAGTGAGACATGGACGCGCACTACAAAACCCGTGAGTTCTGGATCGCCATGGCGATGTCGACGCTGTTCGCGCTGGTGGTCCCGGTCGCGGCCCTTCGGTTCATCGACATCCGCGCGCTTAGTCGCGACGACCTGATTGCCGTGATGGCGGGTCTGATGACCCTGTCAGTCGCCCTCTTGATTGGCGCCACCGGCCTCATGCCCAAGCCGCAGATCAGCCGCCGGCAATCTGTGCTCGCCGGGCTCAGCATGGCGAGCTGCGCTGTCACCCTGATGATCCCGCCTCTGGCCCGCGACACGCTGGCCCCGGGGGTGGGTTTTGGTCTTTTCCTCCTTCTCCTGGCGCTGGGCTACGTCACCAGCGGCCTGGTCCGGAAGGGATGGGACGAGATGCAACGCCGCATGGTCGCCGATTCCAGCGTCGCCGGTTACCACGTCTTTGCAACGGGCATCATGCTGTATGCGGCGGCCTTGGCCTTCGGCCTTGATATCGGAATCGGCCTTTGGGCGCTGATCGCCATCCTGACCGTCGCCCAGCTGTTCATCTCCAGCTGGGTGGGCTGGAAGCGGCAAGCGCCGTTGCCGAAGGAATAGGGCTTACTTGGAAGCGGACGCCGCCGCTTCCGCCGCGTCGCGGGTCTCATAGACCGCGTCGACGATGCCCCAGGCCTTGGCTTCTTCGGCGTTCATGAAGTGGTCGCGGTCGAGGGTCTTTTCGACTTCCTCCATGGTCCGCCCGCAATGCTTCACATAGATCTCGTTGAGGCGGCGCTTCAGCTTGATGATGTCCTCGGCGTGGCGCTCGATGTCCGAGGCCTGGCCGCGGAAGCCGCCGGAGGGCTGGTGGACCATGATGCGGGCGTTGGGGAGGGCCACGCGCTGGCCGGCGTGGCCGGCGCAGAGCAGCAGGCTGCCCATCGAGGCGGCCATGCCCATGCAGACCGTGGTCACCGGGCTCTTGATGTATTGCATGGTGTCGTAGATCGCGAGGCCCGAGGTCACCACTCCGCCCGGGGAGTTGATGTACATCGAGATTTCCTTCTTGGGGTTCTCGCTTTCCAGGAACAGCAGCTGGGCGCAGACGAGCGCCGACATGTTGTCGTCCACCGGGCCGTTGAGGAAGACGATCCGTTCGCGGAGCAGGCGCGAGAAGATGTCGAAGGACCGCTCTCCGCGGCTCGACTGCTCGACCACCATGGGGACGAGCCCAAGCATCATGTCATCTTCGCGCATTTTAAGAAGGCCTTCCTTGATCCGGTCCCTTAATATCGCGCCCCCTATGAGGGGTTGCAAGGGACGGTCTAGGCGATTCCCGGAGAAGAAGGGTTAAAGGTGCGCCGAAGGTGATAAGATGCGTTTCACGATGCCCAAGTCGATTAACATCCGAAATCCGACCACCGCCGCCGCCATTCGTCAGCTCGCGGAACTTGCGCAGGTGTCCCTGACACAGGCGGTTACCGTCGCAGTGCGCGGAGGCTCGTCGAAGTTCGGCGCGCAATGTCCGAGAGCAGAACCAACAATCCGCCACTTGACCCTTAGCCGCCGGACGGCAGCCGCAATCTTGCCCGGTTCATGGACCGGCTGGCCGATGTCGCGCTGGATAATTTCGACGTCCGGATGATCTACCGCGCCGACCGCTTCGGCCGCGGCGGCGATCAGTCCCGGATGCAGGAGGCCGGCTATCAGGTCTGGTGGCGCGAAACGACCGAGGCCCAGTGGCAGAAGATGCGGTGGGCTGGACCCGATGAACAAACCCTGCTGCTCCCGGGGGTGACCATCGACAATTATTTCTTCGGCGTGGCGGCGGTGAGCCCTGACGGCTATGCCAGTCCTGTGCAGTTCGCGGGGATCGTGGGGGCTTTCTTCCCGGCCCCGCCGCCGCCCGCACAAGGAGCCAGGTGATGGGCAAGAAGGAAGACGCCTACTTCGAAGATCTGGAGCGTCTGCAACTGGCCCTTGTCCAGTGGCAGCAGCACGCCATGAAATCCGGCGAACGGGTTCTGATCATCTTCGAGGGCCGGGACGCGGCGGGCAAGGACGGCACCATCCAGCGGATCACCGACTACCTTTCGGTGCGCTCGACCCGCGTCGTCGCCCTGCCAAAGCCCGATGACCGGGAAAAGACACAGTGGTTTTTCCAGCGCTATGTCGAACACCTGCCGGCGGCCGGAGAACTCGTGATCTTCAACCGCTCCTGGTACAATCGAGGCGGCGTCGAGCGGGTTATGGGCTTTACACCGCCTGAGGACGTCGAAGCCTTCCTGCGCACAGTCCCCGATTTTGAGGCCCAGCTGACCGGCTCGGGCCTGAAGGTGGTGAAGCTCTGGCTCGACGTCTCGCGCAAGGAGCAGAAAAAGCGCCTCAAGGAGCGGCGGGAAGACCCGCTGAAGATCCTGAAGTCCAGCCCCCTGGACGCCGCGGCCCAGGAAAAGTTCGACGACTACACCGTCGCCCGCGACGAGATGCTGACCCGCACCCATTCGAAGCACGCCCCCTGGACCTGCGTCCTCTCCGATGACAAGAAGCCGGCCCGCCTGGCGGTGATCCAGCACCTGGTGAAAACCCTCGCGCCCAAGGCCATCGCCAAGACAGTGGAGGCGCCGGACAAGGCGGTCCTGTTCGGATTTACGGAAAAGGCGCTGGAGCGGCTGGAGCGCTAGTTTTCTGTGGCATCCCGGAAGCGGCGTAGCCGCTGTCCGGGACCCAGGGGATCGATCCACCGGCGCTTGCAGCCCCTGGGTCCCGGCTCTGCGCTTCGCTTGGCCGGGATGACAGGCCTATCGCGGCTTGAACCGCTTGCTGGTCGGGAAGCCCTTGGGCGCGACCCGCCCGGCGGCCGCGCGACGACCCAGCCACTCGCGCCAGGTCTCCCAGACCCTCGTGCGGCCCGCGGGATCTACCGTGGCGACGCCCGCCGCCTCATTGAACACCACTGCGTCGCGAAGCGCGCCTTCGCGGTAGGACTGCAGCTTGACCCCCTTGCCGCGCGGCATTTCGGGCAGTTCCGTCAGGGGGAAGGCGAGGATCTTGCCGTTATCGCCGATCACCGCCAGGTGGTCGCCGTCCGCGGGGAGGCTGATCAGGGCCTCTGTGCCGTCGACATTGAGCACCTGCTTGCCGGCCTTGCGGGCCGACAGGGTCTCATCCTCGGGCAGCAGGAAACCGTACCCGGCCTTCGAGGCGATGACGCGCTTTCGGCCCGGCTTGTGGGCGAAGACGTCGATGATCTTGGTGCGGTCGTCGAGGTCGATCATCAGGCGGACCGGCTCGCCATGGCCGCGGGCCGAGGGAAGCTTGTCGCCTGGCAGGGTGAAGAATCGGCCATCGGAGGTGAAAAGGATGATCTTGTCCGTTGTTTCCGCAGGGAAACTATAGGCGAGCTTGTCGCCCTCCTTAAACTTCAGCTCCGATGGGTCCTCGACCTTGCCCTTGGCGGCGCGGATCCAGCCGCGGTCGGAGAGGATGACGGTAATGGCTTCCCGCACCACCAGGGCCTGTTCGGCGGCGATGGTGTCCACCACCGGGGCGTCGGCGAAGGTCGAGCGGCGTTTGCCCAGCGCGGTATTGGGCCCCAGCTGATCGCGGACGTGGCGCAGACCCTCGCCCACCAGCTTCCACTGCATCCGGTCGGAGGCCAGGAGGGCGTTGATGCCGTCGCGTTCCTCGGCGAGGCCCGCGTGTTCGCGGCGCAGCTCCATCTCCTCCAGCTTGGCCAGTTGCCGCAGGCGAGTGTTGAGCACGGCCTCGGCCTGGATATCGGAGAGCTGGAAGGCCTCGATCAGCCTGGCCTTGGGCTCGTCCTCGTAGCGGACGATGCGGATCACCTCATCGAGATTGAGGAAGACGATCAGCATCCCTTCGAGGATGTGCAGACGGGCCTCGATCTTGGCCAGGCGATAGCGGGCGCGGCGGACCAGGACTTCGCGGCGGTGGTCGAGGAAAGCTTTCAGCGCCGTCTTGAGGCCCATGACGCCGGGGGTGCCCCGCGCGTCGAGCACGTTGATGTTGACCGGGAAGCGCTGTTCCAAGGCCGAGAGCTTGAAGAGGCTCTCCATTAGGACTTCGGGTTCGACGTTGCGGGACTTCGGCTCCAAAACGACGCGGATATCCTCGGCGGACTCGTCGCGCACATCGGCCAGCAGGGGCGCCTTCTTGGCCTCGATTAGATTGGCCAGGGCCTCGATGAGGTCTGACTTCTTCACCTGATAGGGAATTTCGGTGATGACGATCTGCCAGCCCCGCGGCACGTCTTCCTTTTCCCAGCGGGCCCGGGTGCGCACCCCGCCCCGGCCGGTCTCGTACATCTCGGCCAGAGAGGCGCGGCTCTCGACGATGACCCCGCCGGTGGGGAAATCCGGGCCCTGGACGCATTCCATCAGGTCGGGGGTGGTGGCGTCGGGGCGGTCCAGCAGGATCAGGCAGGCGTCGATCAGTTCGGCGGCGTTGTGCGGCGGGATCGAAGTCGCCATGCCGACCGCGATGCCGGAGGAGCCGTTGGCCAACAGGTTCGGGAAACCGGCGGGCAGGACGACGGGCTCTTCGTCCTCGCCGTCATAGGTGGCGCGGAAATCGACCGCGTCCTCGTCGATGCCGTCCAGCAGCAGGGCCGCCGCATCGGTCAGGCGACACTCGGTGTAGCGCATGGCCGCGGCGTTATCGCCGTCGATGTTGCCGAAGTTGCCCTGGCCGTCGATCAGCGGATAGCGCTGGGAGAAATCCTGAGCGAGGCGGACCAGGGCCTCATAGACCGCAACGTCGCCGTGCGGGTGGAACTTGCCGATGACATCGCCGACGATGCGGGCGCATTTCTTGGCAGTGGTGCCTGGGTCCACCCGCAGCACGCGCATGGCGTAGAGCAGCCGCCGGTGCACGGGCTTGAGCCCATCGCGCACGTCCGGCAGGGCCCGGTGCATGATGGTCGACAGGGCATAGGCGAGGTAGCGCCGGCTGAGCGCCTCGGAAAGCGGCTCATCAACGATACGGCCGCCGTCTTCGCCGGAGCCTGAAGGGGGAAGGAGTGCGTTCATCGAATCAACTTGTCAGACCTTAGAGCCTCCCGGCTTCCCGCAAACGGTCAATCAGCCAAACCCGCGCGGGAGGCAGGGGACGGTTGAGGGCCGCGAACACAAACGCCTCCAGGAAATGGCCGGTGAGGTCGAGGCCCAGGCCCACGTCGCCGTTGGAAAGCCCCGCCTGCGCTCCGAGCATAAAGGGCGGCAGGGGCAACATGCGATCCTTGTAGGGCTCGCCCGCGCCGCGGCTCACCGCCCGGCCGGTGCGGGGGCTGACATAGACGAGGTCGTCGAGACTGCCGGTGGCGGCGCATTTGGTCAGGTCCAGGCCAAAACCCAGGTCCTGCAGTAGGCCCGCCTCATAGCGGACATAGACGGCCGGCCAAATGTCGGGGTGCAATAGGGCAGAAGTGAGGGCCTCCAGGGCGAGGAAAGCGCCCGGATGCGGCTCGCGTTCCGGCAGCGCGGCGGCGGCGACTGCGGCGGCGGACGCCAGACCCGACAGCGCCAGGGGATCGTCGAACAGGGCGGACGGCCCCTCCCCCATCGGCTCCAAGGACGCGGACCCAAGCTGCTCGGAGGTGCGGGCCCGATAGCTGGCCAGGACCTTGGCCCCGGCCTGCAGAAAGGGCTTCATCCGGCGAGAGGCGCCCCCCGCGATATGGGCGGCGTAGCGGCCGTGGGTGTGGGTGAGCAGGTCGACGATGGCCCCAGTCTCGCCGTGGGCGCGAGCGGAGAGCACGAAGGCCTCGTCGTCGAATTCCATGCGCCCGAGATAGGCTTCGATACGGCGCCCGTCCATGGCAAGATCAGGCCATGCTTATCGCCCTTTTGGCCCTGGCCCTGGCCGCATCCCCCTCCGACTACCTGGCCGACGCCCGGGGCCGCATACACCTGTCGACCAGCCGCCTGGCCCAGGTCGACAACTGGCGGGACAACCCGCGGGCCTGCACCTCCAGCTTCGACCTGGTGGCGCCGGGCGCGGCGACAGTGCGCTGGACCCTGGACTGGAAGCGGGTGCGCAACGTTCAGATCTCGACGCGCAAGCACTTCATCAGCGACGTCGAACAGACGGCCTACCACCAGCAGCCGGGGCTTATCCTTTACGGCCGCAACACCACATCGGCGACGACACCGGACGGGACAAAGGTGGAGTTCGACAATGTCGAATTCTTCCTCAAGGACGTCAGCCAGATGGACTACGCCTTCACCGGCCTGCGCGACCACGCCCGCGCCTGCAGGCGGCGGACCTAGCCCTTCACCGAGGCGACCGCCCCGTCGAGCGCCTCACGGACGGGACCATCAGCGCCGCCGCGATTGGCCGCGGCGATGGCGACAATGCCGGAGCGCGGGTCGATCAGCACCTGGGCGAAGAAGAAGCCATCCGAACCGGTGTGACCGAGTTTGCCCGTGGGATCGACGCCCCAGCCCATGGCGATCCCCTTGCCCAGCGGATCGCGATGCAGGAACTCCCAAGTCTCGGGGGAAAGGAGCGCGGTGCGGTCACGGTGCGCGGCGAGATAGATGAGCGTGTCCGGGACGCTCATGTGGACGTCTCCCGCCGGAGCGATCGCCGACATATAGGCCGGCCCAAAGGCCGACAGGCCGCGCAGGGCGCTAGCGACAAAGCCGGGCGCCCATTGCCCCTGCGGCTCATCGCCGGCCGGGTGACCGAACCCGGCCGACGAAAGACCAAGCGGCCTGAACACCTCGGCCGCCATCAGGTCGCGCCAGGACGCCCCGCCTCGGGTCTCCAGCATGGCGCCGGCGACCGCGATCCCCAGGTTCGAATAGCTTGCCGCCGATGGATCGGCCCGTTCAGTTGGCTTGCTTTCCAGAGCCAGCTTGATGATCTCAGCCTTAGGCCGGTTGCCCCGCATTACCCCGAGATTGAGATCGTGGAGCATGCCCGAGCGGTGGGTGAAGAGCTGCCAGAGGGTGACCTCGCGATAGGCGGGATTGAGGGTCGGATAGTCCTTGGCCAGGACCTCGCCTACCGTGCTCTGAAAGGTGATCAGCCCCCTATCGGCCAATCGCCCGGCCAGGGTGGCGGTCATGGATTTGGTGATCGAACCGAGATGCCAGCGGTCGTCGGGATGCACTGCCTGGGCCGCCTTGGGCGCGCGCTTTCCCGTAGCCCAGATCACCGGGGGGCGCCCCGTCACCGCCGCGCCGCAGGCCATGCCCGAGGCGCCGGCCCGTTTGCAAAGGCCAGCCAGTCGCTCCGCCGTCATTGGCGCTGCCGCACGGGCGGCGGCGAGACCTCCCGCCCAAAGCGATCCCGACAGGATAAGCGTTCGCCTGTTCACACGGCGAAGCTATCCCAACCGCCCCGTCCCTAGAAGGACTTGCGGATTGTCAGCTTGTACCCGCGTCCACCATTTAGCCCGTGGGTCTCGCGCACATCCCGGAAGTTCACCACGCCGCTGCTGCGGTCACCGGCATAACGCTCCCGGATGAAGACCGATTCCCGGTCTGTAAGATTGAGCCCGTCGAACCGGACGGTGACGTTGGCCGCCGGCTTATATTCGAGCCATGCCGCGACGTTGTAGGTCACCGCACCAACCTGCGTTTCCCGCGGCAGATACGTGACCAGGTCGCCAACCGTGAAGGCGTCGACGCCCCAGCGCCATTTGGACTTGGGGATGTCCTGGCTGAAGTTCAGGCCCCATTCCCAGGGGGTTTCGTTGGAAAAGCGCCGCCCGGTCTTGGTGACCGGATCGATGATGCTCGAGGAGCGGTGAATGGTGGCAAGCCGGAGCAAACCACCGGGCACCCCAACCTTGTCCAGCGGGGCGGTGAGGATCGCGGAGACAAAATCGCGCGTGCCAGAGCCGATATTGTCCGACGCCTCGATAGTCCCCGTCGGCGTGATGAACAGGGTGCGGCCGACGACATTGTCGATGTCCATGTGGGTGTAGGCGGCCACGAAGGCGCCCCGCCCGGCGAAGCGGTATTCGTAGCGGGCTTCAATTGTCAGGTTCTCGGCGGGATCAAGTTCCGGGGCGCCGCTGACGATGATGCCGTTGGTTAGGGAAGCGCTGGCCGAGAAGTCGCTGAACGACAGCTGGTCGACCGAGCGCTCAAGACGCAGGACCGCGAGGTGTTCCTTGGCCGGCAGCCAGGTCGCCACCAGGCGAGGTTTGAGAAAGGTGAGGCTCTTTTCGAGGTCGGCGGCGCCGTCGGTGGTGATGGTCGAGGCCTCGACCCGAAGACCCATCTGCAGGTTGAACTTGGGGCTGAGGGTCCAGACGGCGGTGCCGAACACCTCGCCACGGATCTCGTCGACTTCGGTCTCGCTGTTGGCGACCGCCACCGGTGCGCCGTTGACGATCAGGTTGCTGGCGGAATCGAGCGCGTTGAAGGCAGTCTCCGCGCCGCCGTCGAAGGCCCAGGCGCCGCGTTTGGGCAGACGCACGACGCCGCGTAGGATGTCTTCATTGATCCGGTTTTTTGAAACAAAGCGTTGGGTGAGCGTCCCTTGGGTGAAGTTGGCGTCGTTGTCGTTGCGCCGGTACTGATGAAACAGCGACGCCTCGATCACGGCGCCGCCGGCCAGGGTGCGGGAATAGCGGCCGCCGGCTTCGGCGATCTGAGCGATCCCATGGTTCAGCTCGACGGATGGCGGGATTGTGTCGATCGGTGTGTCGACGGTGGATACGTCTGTTTCAGTCTGGCCAAAAGTGGCGTTGACCCGGACCTTGCCCCCGATGAGCGGGGTCTCATAGGCTCCGCTGACCCGGGCGTTTTCGTTCAGTACGACGTTGTCATAGCGAGAATTGACCGGCGTGGTCAGGCCTCGGACGCGGGTCCCGGAAGCGCCGAACGGCTCGTCGAAATAGAGGGCAATCCCCTCCAGCAGACGGCCGTTATCAGACTTCTGGACCTCCAGGCGCGCTGTCGGAACGGCGTCGCGGTCCTCATAGACGGTCATGCCGGCCATGGTGGTGACCTGAACGCCTCCGCCGGGCTTACGGATGATGTTGGCGATAACCGACTGGCCCTGCATGTCGATGCCCTCGGCCCCGCCGGTGACCAGGTCGATGCGCTCGATGGAGGACGCGGGGATACGGCGCAGGATGGCGGTCATGTTGTCGCCACGTGACGCGGGAAGCTGGCCGTCGAGGCGGACATTGCCCTCCCCGCCCGCAAAGCCCCGCTGGCCGCCCCCACCGTCCAGGGTGAAACCCGGCAGGCGGTTTAGCATGTCCATCGCTGTATCCGGCCGGTACTGTGCGAAGAAGGCGGCGGGATAGGGCACGACCTTGGCGCCTTCGGTCGCCGCCGCGGCGGACGGCGGGGTCGGGGCAGGCTGCGCAGGCGGCTGTTCAGCCGCAACGAGCGCGAGGGACGCGAGGAGGATTGCGGGCATGGGGGCTCCTGATCTTGGCGCAGGGGGTTAGCCGGCGCCCCAAGGGCTGACGGGTCTTTGCGAGAGACGGGGGCCAAGGCGGCCCTTGGCGGCCGGGGTCTAGCTGGTCCTAGGCGGCGACTTAGCCGCCCGGTCTGGCAGGATGATGCGTCCTGATCCGAAAACGCGTTGGGAAAGCGCGCGCGGCTGGGCGTTGAAGCGTATCACGCCCGAACCGCTGACCACAGCAGAGGCATCTTCGACGGTCCCGGCCAGAATGGAGCCGGAGCCCGACACTCTGAAATCGCCCTCGCCAATTCTAAGGGCGCTCAGATCAATCCGCCCTGAGCCTGAGAGCAGCATATCGGCGACACGCGTCCGCCCGGACACGCGCACCGTCGCAGAGCCACTGACGTGGATATCAATGTCATCGGCGGCATAGTCCTGGATCGTCAGGACCTGCGACCCACTGGCGCGGAATTCGGTAACCGCCGGCGCGGTGACCACAATCTTGAGTCGCGGCATGCGCTCGAACCGCTGCATCGAGTCCCGCTGAAAACGGATAGCGCCGTCATCGACGACCACCCGGTCGACCGCTTCTTGGGGCCCGGTGATGGCGACGCTCGCGGCGGACCCACGGCGATAGACGACGTCGGCGCTGAGATTGACCGCGAGCTCCTGGCCAGTCCAAGGCAGGGTGCGGGTCGTAACATCTCCCAGCGCGGAATAGGCCGCGGCGGTGGCGTAGGCCGAAGCGTAGGTCCGGCCATCGAGCGCTTTCGCCGTCCGCAGTTGCTTAATCTTGACCGCGGCGCGAATGACCTGGCCGTTGCTGAGCGGCACGTCACGGGTTTCGCCGGAATGGAGGCGGACCACCGTCGTCCCGATCAGCTTGCCGTCCAGGTAGAATTTGGGCGTCAACTCCACCTGATCGCCAATCTGACGAATGTCGGAGATCAGGCTGTAATGTGCGTCGCCCGTGTAGGAACCGCCAATATTGGAATCGCCGGCGGTGAACACGCCCTCGCCCCCGATCGCCCTTCCGTCAGGCGTCACCGTAGAAGTCTCCACCATGACCGTATGCCCAGGCATGACGCTGACGACGTCACGGGGCGGGCGCGGCGCAATGGCGCGACGCTTTGGGTTGGCCGCGCGGCCAAAGGATTCGAGCGCCGCTTCCATGTAGCGAACTTCCATCAGGGCATCCTGCACCTCCTCGTCGCCAGCGCCGCTTCGACGGACCGCCTCAAGATCTTGGCGAGCCTGATTGAGCTCTTCCGTCAGCTCCGTGCGGGCCTGTTCCACAAAACCGCCCGCAGTGGCGCTGTCAGCAATGGCCAAGGCTTCGACCTGTACTTTTGCCACCTCGGCGGCGGGCAGATCCGCCATTACCGCGAGCGAGGTCTCAGGGGCGTTTTGCGCCAATTGGACTTTGGCGGTCGCGGGCGCCTTGGGCGCCGCCCGCGCTGCGGGAGGCGCAGCGACATGCACGATCTTTGGCGGCTGAGCCGCCCAGGCGGCGACACCGGCGGCGGCGGAAAGCGAAAGCGCCGCCATCACCCCTGCTCCCATCCGCCAGGGCGGCGGCGGGGCCACTTGGAGCATGGCGAGCCTCTGCTTGAGCGCCGAGGCGCCCTTGGCCGGCCAGTAGCACCCGAGCGGCAGGGCGGTGGGCGCAAGCTGAGTCTTCAGCATGGCCTCGGCATAGGAGCGGCGCGCCTTGGGATAGCGGGCGACCACAGCCGCGTCGCAGGCCAGTTCCTGGTCCAGGCGCAGCAGACGTCCCGCCACATGGATCAACGGGTTGAACCAGTTGAGGCACTGGGCCAGCAGAACGGCGGCGTTGGTCTGAGCATGGCCTTGCTTCAAGTGAAAGGTCTCGTGCGCCAGGACCACGTCCTGTTCGCGCGGGCTGAAGCGGGCGTCAAAATCGGCGGGGACCAGAATCCTAGGTTTCAGGACGCCGACCACGGCCGGGCCGACATCGGAGCGCAGGGCGTGGATGCGCGCGCCGCGCCGCTCGGTCTTTCCGACATGGCGCAGGAACCGGTGCTGTCGCCAAGCGAGCCAAGCGACTGCCCCGAGAGCCACGATCAGCCACACCGCCACGCCGGCGGCCATCCAATCGATGGCGGAAAGGAGGGAAGCGGGCGCCTCAAAGGCTTCGATGCCGGCGAACCCGTCACTGTCGCCAACAGCGGTGATCGGCTGGGACGCGGCTTGGGGGACAAAGGTGACGACCTTGCGCGGCGGCGCGAGGCTGGCGATCGCCGCAACCGGCACAGCGAGCCAAAGGGCGTAGGCCACCAGCGGCCCGGCGATGCGCCGAACCGGTTGGCGAAGCAGAAGCACTAGCAGAATCGCCGCGGCGGCGGCGAGGTTGATGCGGATCAGAACCGCGAGGATCTCACTCGCCATCTTCCAGCTCCCCGATCAGCCGCTTCAGGTCGGCGATGTCTTCAGGCGAAAGCTTTTCCCGCGCTGACAGCTGGGCGACGAAGGGCCCGACCCGGCCATCGAACAACCGCTCGATCAAGCCGCGGCTTTCGTCGTGCAGATAGTCGTCGCGGCTGACCATCGGCCGGTAGAGAAAGCGCCGGCCCTCGGCCACGGTCGCCACCGCGCCCTTCTTGACAAGGCGCGACAACAGGGTGCGGATCGTTGTCTCGCTCCAGCTCTGGGCGGGGCCAAGGGCGGCGACCAGCTCCTCTGACGGGATCGGGCTGCGCTCCCACAGCACCTTCATCAATTCGGCTTCAGCGGCGGTGATATTCATAGTTCATCTACATCCGTAGTTTGAGTCCAGAACTACGCCCGTAGATATGGCGGAAATGAGGCAAGCTTGGCCTCACCGCGCCGACGGGCGCAAGGATCAGCCGGCTGTGATCACCTGCCCACCGCCGATCACACGCTTGGTCAATGTGCGCGGGGTCTTCAGGAGGCGCACGACGCCACCGCCGGCGACGCGCACGTTCACCGTCTCGCTGGCGGCCAAGTCAATGTCGCCCCGTCCATTGTTGACGACCCGGGCGTTGCCGGCATTGAGCGCGCTCAAGTCGGCGCGGCCGTGGCCATTGAGCGTGAGATCAAGATCTTCGGTGGTCCCGGCGACCATGGTCTTGCCGCTCCCGTTCAGGGTCAGATGGAGGGAGGGCTGCGCGTAACCCCGGATGGCCAGCTCACCGCCCGAATTGAAGACGATGTGGTCCACCGACGGCGCGGTGACGGTCACCTTCACCGGCCCCGTCCGCCTGTTTTGCGTCCAGTAATCCTTGGCCCGCTCATGATCGATGGTGAGCACGCCATTCTTGACGATAACCAGGCTGACGAATTCAGCATCACCGGTCACCGTCACCCGGGCATCCGTCCCCTGGACGTAGGTCAGGTCGCCGCCAAGGCTGTGGACCAGACGGGAGGACCCGTCCCACGCCAGGCTGCGGGTGGATTGGGCCTGGGCCGAAACAACGACCGGCGTGGCTATCAGGGCGGCAATGACCGCGGCAGACAGGAAAGCACGCATGAGAGGCTCCTTCATCTACATTTGTAGTTCTCACGCATAGAACTACAGGCGTAGTTGAAGCTGTCAAGCCCGAATGTCAGACGTCGAAGTCGAGGCCTACGCCCGTGTAAAACTCCCGCACCTCCTGCCAGCCTTCCTGCACCTTCACGTGCAGGAACAGGTGCACCGGGCGGTCGAGGATTTGCGCCAGATCGGTTCGCGCCGCCTGCCCAATCCATTTCAGGGTCTGGCCGTTCTTGCCCAGGATGATCGGGCGCTGGCTGTCGCGCTCGACAAAGATGGTCTGTTCGATCCTCGCCGAACCGTCGGCCTTTTCCTCGAAAGCAGTGGTCTCCACGGCGGCGGCGTAGGGCAATTCCTCGTGGACGCGGAGATAGAGCTTCTCGCGGGTGATTTCGGCGGCGAGAAGCCGCACCGGCAGGTCCGCGGTCTGGTCGGCGGGATAGAGCCACGGCCCCTCCGGCATCAGTTCGGCCAGCCGCGTCTTGAGGTCCTCGACGCCGGAGCCGTTGGCCGCCGAGATCATGAAGACCTCGGAATAGGCGCCGCTCTCGAACAGGCGCTGGGTCAGGGCCAGCAGGGTGTCGCGCTTGACGAGGTCGATCTTGTTGAGCGCCAGGATCACCTTGCCGCCACTTTTGACATAGCTTTCAGTAATCATTTCGGCGTCTTCGGCCGAGCGCTTGTCACCGGCCCTGGAGCTTTCCTCGGCGTGGGCGTCCAGCAGATGGACGACAGCGTCGGCGTCGGCCGCCTGGGTCTGGGCGGCGCGGACCATGGCCCGGTCCAGGCGGCGGCGCGGCTTGAAGATGCCGGGCGTGTCGACCAGGACGATCTGGCTCTCGCCGGCCATGGCGACGCCCTTCACCGGGAATCGGGTGGTCTGCACCTTTTGGGTGACGATCGAGACCTTGGCCCCGACCAGGCGGTTGACCAGGGTCGACTTGCCCGCGTTGGGCGCGCCGATCACCGCGACAAATCCTGCGCGCGTCATGCCTTGCCCTCTCGATTCATCAGCATCAGCACGGCGGCGGCCTTTTCGGCCTCACGCACCGAGCCGCCCTCGCCTACCTCATCCTGGTAGCCCTCGACCTTTACCGCGATGCGGAAGCGCGGGGCGTGGTCGGGGCCCGAGCGCTTGACCACCTCATAGCGGGGAAGCCCAAGGCCGGCGCCCTGGGCCCATTCCTGCAGCTGGGTCTTGGGATCCTTGGAGTCCCGCGCGTCGACCGTTTCAAACTCGTCGGCCCAGGCCTCGAGGAAGAAGGCCCGCGTCCGCTCCAGCCCGGCGTCGATATAGAGGGCGGCGATCAGGGCCTCGCAAGCGTCGCCAAGGATGGTGTCCTTGTCGCGGCCGCCAGACTTGGTCTCACCGGTGGAAAGCTTGATGGCTTCGGGAAGGCCGATCCGGCGGGCCACGCGGGCGCAAGTCTTGCCGTTCACCAGGGCCGCGAGCTTGGGTGACATCTCCCCTTCCCGCGCGTCCGGCTCCAACGCCAGCAGGCGTTCGGCGGCCAGGAGGCCCAGCACCCGGTCGCCGAGGAATTCGAGCCGCTCGTAGTGGCGCACGGACTTGGCCCCGTCCCCGACCGAGGAATGGGTGAGCGCGCGGTTCAACAGATCGCGGTCGGTGAAGCTGTGGCCCAGCGCCTGTTCCAGGGCGGCGACGGCTTCGAGGCGAGGATTAACCGTCACTTCAGCCGATGGAAGAACCGGCCGGGCCGGGCTTCCGTGAACCAGGTCCAGGGCTTGAACAGGGACGCCTCCTCCCGCCAGGAGAAGAGGATGATCTGCGCCTTGCCCACGAGGTTTTCCGCCGGGACGTAACCCACGCCGTCCTGCGCCTGGTCGACGCGGCTGTCCTGGGAGTTGTCGCGGTTGTCGCCCATCATGAAGTAGTGGCCCTCCGGCACGATGAAGATCGGCGTCGAGTCGGTCTGGGAGTCCGGGCCCATGTCGCGGGTGACGTAGCTGCGGCCGTCAGGAAGGGTTTCCAGGAAAGTCTTGATGCTGCCGTAGGCGTCGGCCGGATCCTGCGGCTGTTCATCCATCTTCAGCGGCTTGTCATTCAGGAAGACCTGGCCGTTGAGCACCTGAATCTTGTCGCCCGGCAGGCCGATCACCCGCTTGATGTAGTCGATGCGCGGGTTGGGCGGGAACTTGAAGACGGCGATATCGCCGCGCTCCGGCGAGCGCTCCAGGATACGCCCGTTGAAGATGGCCGGCGAGAACGGGATCGAGTGCTTGGAATAGCCGTAGGAGTACTTGGAGACGATGATGTAGTCGCCGATCAGCAGGTTCGGGATCATCGAGCCTGAGGGAATGGTGAAGGGCTGGAACAGCAGGACGCGCAGGACGAGCGCGATCAACAGCGCATAGACGATCGTCTTGATGATCTCGATGAACTCGTCAGCCGCGCCGCCGCCGCCCTTTTTGGCCTTGGGGGCCTCCTGTTCAGGCGGGACGACTTCGTCGGGCGTATCGGCGAGTTTCAGTTCCATGCTCGGCGTGGGGTCCTGTGGCGCGTGGCTTTTCAAGACCTACGCAAAGTGAGGGGTTAGCTAGCGGTTCGGAGTCGCGCCCGCAAGGGCGGCGGACCGTCGCGGCCTACTGGGGCAACGCTTCAATGATGACGAAGGCCTGGGCGTAGGGGTGATCGTCGGTGAGGCTCAGGTGGATGACGCCCCTCATGCCGTCGGGGATCAGCCGCGCCAGGGCCTCGGCCGCGCCGCCGGAAAGCTCCAGGGTCGGCTTGCCGCTGGGCAGGTTGACCACCCCCATATCCCGCCAGAAGACGCCGCGGCGCAGTCCGGTGCCCAGCGCCTTGGTGCAGGCTTCCTTTGCGGCGAATCGTTTGGCGTAGGTTCCCGCCTTGTCAGCCCGCCTTTCGGCCTTGGCCCGTTCCCGGTCGGTGAAAACGCGATGGGTGAAGCGGTCGCCGAAACGGTCCAGCGAGCTCTGAATACGGCGGATGTCGCAAAGGTCGGAGCCCACGCCGACGATCATGGACGGCACTCGTCCATCAAGGCGCGCATCCGGCTGATGGCGGGAGCCAAACCCACGAAGATAGCCTCGCCCACCAGGAAGTGACCGATGTTGAGTTCCGCGACCTCAGGAATCCGCGCGATGGGCTCGACGGTTTCATAGTCGATGCCGTGCCCGGCATGGACTTCCAGGCCGAGGGACGCTGCCTGGCGCGCGCCGGCCACCAGGGCGTCGAGGGCCTGGCCAGCCTCCATGGCTCGCCCTTCCCGCATCAGGTCGCAGAAGGCGCCGGTGTGCAGTTCAACGACCGGGGCGCCGACGTGGTGGGCCGCTTCGATCTGCGCCGGATCGGCGCCGATAAACAGGGAGACGCGGCTGCCGGCCTCCTGCAGCTTGGTGACAAAGGGGGCGATCCAGTTGTGGCCGCCGGCGACGTCCAGTCCGCCCTCGGTGGTGCGCTCCTCGCGGCGTTCCGGCACCAGGCAGACGGCGTGCGGGCGGTGGCGAAGGGCGATCTCCTGCATCTCGGAGGTCACGGCCATCTCCAAGTTCAGGGGCCGGCCCTGCTCGCGGAGCATGATGGACAGGCGCTCGATATCGCTGTCGGAGATATGGCGGCGGTCCTCGCGCAGGTGGGCGGTGATGCCATCGGCGCCGGCCTCCAGCGCGACCATCGCCGCGCGGGCGGGATCGGGATAGGCCGCGCCCCGGGCGTTCCTTATCGTCGCCACGTGGTCGATATTGACCCCCAGGCGGATACGGCTCACGCCCCAAGCCTCCGGCTTCCCGGATCGGTGGTCGGGATCGCCGCCAGCTCCGGCGGCAGGGCGTCGGCCGGATAGGCCGGGACGTCCAGGGTTGCCAGCGCGACCAGGGGCACGCCCACGTCCGCCCGGCCGCCCGAACGGTCGACGATACAGGCCGCCGCCACGACCGTTCCGCCGGCCTTCTCGATGGCCGCAATGCATTCGCGCGACGACAGCCCCGTGGTGACGATGTCCTCGACCATGACCACCCTTTGGCCCGGCTCGACGTGGAAGCCGCGCCGCAGCTTGAACTCGCCCCCTTCCCGCTCGACGTACATCGAGGGGACCGCAAGATGCCGCGCCGTCTCATAGCCCGGGATGATGCCGCCCACGGCCGGCGAGATCGCCACATCAACCTTGCCCACCGCCGCGGTGATCTTGGCCGCCAGCGCCTTGCACAGCCGCTCGCACCGCGCGGCGTCCATAAACACCAGGTTCTTCTGCAGGAACACCGGCGAATGCAGTCCCGAAGACAGCACAAAATGCCCCTCTCTCAGGGCCCCCGCCTGGCGGAATTCTTCGAGCACATCGTCAGAGGTCATGGCGGCGGGTTAGCACAAGACGAAGGCGTCGCGCGCGGGTAAAATCCTCCCCCGTTGGGGGAGGATTTAGAATAGTCACCGCCTCGCCCGATCCACCTCTTCCACATTCGGACACGCCCTAAGCGCCGCCGCGATATGGGTCAGGTGCCTGGCGTCCTTCACCTCGATGTCGAAGTCGACGTCGAAATAGTCCTGATGCGACTTCTTCATTTCCAGATTGAGGATATTGCCGCCGCTTTCGCCGATGATGGTGCAGGCCTGGCCCAGAACCCCCGGCGCATTCCTGATCGTGGCGGTCAGGCGGGCGTGAGAGATGGTGTTGCGCGAGGCCTCGGGCGTCCACTGCAGGTCGCGCCACAGCTGTTCCTGGCCCTCGAATTCGGCGAGGCGCGGGCAGTCGATGGCGTGGACGGTGATGCCGACCGAGCCCGGCTCATCGATGCCGACGATGCGGTCGCCGGGGACGGGGTTGCAGCACTCGGCGAAGCGAAGTTCGGTGCCGGCGGTGAGCTTCGCGCCCCGCACATGCAGCCCGGCGGCGCGGCGGCCATCCAGCGGGGCGCGGGCGGCGGCGTCGGCGAGCTCGCTTTCCTTGAGCGCCGGGAAGACGGTCTCCAGGACCGCGTGGGGTGAGGTGCGGCCCCGGCCGATGCTTTCGAAAAGGTCCTCCTCGGTCGCCACCGCGAAACGATCCAGCGCCGGCCGCAGGGACACCTCATCTCGGCTGCGCCCCACCCGCTCGAAGGTCTGGTCCAGGGAAGCGCGACCCAGGCGCGCGTATTCCTGCTTGTTGGTCTGGCGAAAGCGCCGGCGGATCGCCGAGCGGGCGCGGCCGGTGATAGTCAGGCTCTCCCAGTCGGCCGGGACGTTGGGCTTTCCGCCCCGGATGATCTCCACCACGTCGCCGTTGTTGAGCGGCGTGCGCAGGGGGCGCAACTCGCCGTTGATCTTCACTCCCACGGTGGTGTCGCCAATGTCGGTGTGCAGGGCGTAGGCGAAGTCGAGTGGCATGGCCCCGCGGGGCAGGCTGATAAGGGTGCCCTTGGGCGTGAAGACGAAAGCCTGTTCGAGGAACATCTCGAGCTTGGCGTGTTCCACCAGTTCGTCGACGTCGCCCTCGTCCATGAGCTGGACCAGCTGGCGGATGTTGGCGAAGGGGTCGCGCCCTCCCGCCTCTGCCGCTGCAGTGTCGTCGTAGCCGTAGCTCTTGTCCTTGTAGCGCCAGTGGGCGGCGACGCCCTCTTCGGCGACGCGGTCCATGGTCTCGGTGCGGATCTGCAACTCGATGCGCACGCCGCGCGGGCCGATGATGGTCGTGTGCAGCGAGCGGTAGTTGTTCCGCTTGGGCGTTGAGATGTAGTCCTTGAACCGGCCGGGGGCCGCTGGCCAGGTGCGATGGATGACGCCGAGCGTGCGGTAGCAGTCCTCCTCGGTGTCGACGATGACGCGGAAGGCGTAGATGTCGCTCATCTGGGCGAATCCGATCGACTTGCGCTGCAGTTTTCGCCAGATCGAATAGGGATGCTTTTCGCGGCCGTAGACGCGGGAGGCGATGCCCGCCTCCGATAGGCAGCGGTTGATCTCGCCGCTGACGGTCGTGATCGCCCCACCCTGCTCTGACCTCAGGACGTCCAGCCGGCGGATGATGGCGTCGCGGGCCCGCGGGTTGAGGTGCTTGAAGGCAAGTTCCTCCAGCTCCTCACAGATTCGGTGCATGCCGATGGCGCGGGCCAGCGGCGCATAGATGTCGAGGGTCTCACGGCTGATACGTTCGCGCTTGGCCGGCTGCTTGATGAACTGCAGCGTCCGCATGTTGTGCAGGCGGTCCGCGAGTTTCACCAGCAGGACGCGGACATCCTTTGAGATCGCCAGGATGAACTTCTTTAGGTTCTCGGTCTGCCGGGCGTGGTCGGAGGCGAGCTCAAGCTTCGAAAGCTTGGTGACCCCCTCGACCAGTTCGGCGACCTCGTCTCCGAACATCTTCTTGATGTCGTCGTAGGTGGCGTCGGTGTCCTCGATGATGTCGTGCAACAGGGCCGTGACGATCGAGGCGGTATCGAGCTTGTACTCGGTAAGAATGCCCGCGACCTCAATGGGGTGGGCGAAATAGGGATCGCCCGAAGCCCGCTTCTGCGATCCGTGGGTGCGGACGGCGAAGACATAGGCGCGGTTCAGGAGGTCTTCGTCGGCGGTCGGGTCATAGGCCTTGACCCGTTCGATCAGCTCGTACTGGCGCAGAAACTTCTGCCGCGGAGGCGCGGCGGCGGCAACGGAAGGCGCGGCAAGCTCTGGCAGGGGAGAAGGCGGGGCGGCGTCGTTCGCCGCCTCTTGAGGGAGAGGCGCTGTGCCCGGGGGGCTCAGTACCGTTCCTCTTGGCCGCCGTCACGGTCGCTCTGCAGGGCGCGGACCAGTTCCATCTCGCTCATCTGCATGTGCGTGGGATCAGAGATCAGGGCCATGGTCTCGGCCTCTTCCTCGGCCTCCGAACGCTCATCGACGCGCTGCAGGGAGGTGATCAGGTTCTCGCGCACGCCGTCGGCGTCCAGCACGTCCTCGGCGATTTCCCGAAGCGCCACGACCGGGTTCTTGTCGTTGTCGCGATCGACCAGGATCGAGCCACCGGCCGAGATGCTGCGCGCGCGATGGGCGGCCAGCAGCACGAGGCTGAAGCGGTTGGGGACCTTTTCGACGCAGTCTTCGACGGTAACGCGGGCCATGAACGCTCTCAGTGGAGGGAGTTGGGAGGCAGGGACAATAAGGGTTCGCGCCGCATTTCGCAATGCAGCGAAAGCACTTAATCCGCCGAATTGGACCTATTTCGCCGCAGGGGCGGCCTTGGTCCCGTAATCCCAGTGCTCGACGACCATGCCGTTTTCCACCCGGAACATGTCGAACCAGGTGGTGGAATAGGTCTTGGACGGGTCGGTGGGCTCCGGCAAGTCGCGCTTGAAGGCCAGGATGACGAGGTCGCCCTCGGCCCGGATCGTCACCAGGTTCGGGATGGTCGCCGGAACCGCCGCCTTCGGACGGGTCTTGACGAAGTTCTGGAACGCCGCCCGGCCGGTGGGAACGCCCGGGTTATGCTGGATATAGCCCTCGGCCATGTATTTGGTCGCCAGGTCGGCGTTGCCGGTCAGGAACACCTCACGCCAGAAGTCGTAGACCAGCTTCTTGTTGGCCGCGAGCTTGGGGTCCGAACTCTTCAGCAGCGCGGCCTGGTCCGTGGCCACGGCCACCGGAACCTGGGCGTTGCCGATCAGCGGCACGCCGACCAGCAAGACGCCGGCGGCGAGAATGGCAAGCTTACGGCTCATGGATGTCTCCCTGGAATTGCCTGGAGCAGCCTAACCTCGCGGGACCGGGTTGCGCAATAAATTGTATGCGACGCAAACTAAGTTGGCGTCGCATCCAGACCGACGCTCGCCGTTTCCAAAAGCTGTGCAGCGGTCCTGCCAAGATCCGGGTGGCGCCAGTCCGGCGCGATCTCCGCCAACGGGCCCATGACGAAGCGCCGCTCATGCGCCCGGGGATGAGGGGTCTGGGGCCCCTCGCCCACGCGGCGGCCATGGGCTATCAGGTCCAGATCGAGCGATCGGGGCGCATTCGGCTCGCGCCTTTCACGCCCGAACCGCGCTTCGATTTCGTGCAGGGCTTCCAGGGCCTCCTTGGGCGAGTGCGCCGTATCGACCAGGACGACGCCGTTCAGATACGGCGGATTGGAGGGGTCAGGCCAACTGGCCGAACGCCACCAGCGGGATCGTTGTACGACGGTGAAGCCCGCGGCGTGCAAGGCCTCCAAGGCCGCTTCCAGCAGAGCCTCCACCGAGGCATAGTGCCCCGGCATACTTGAGCCGAGGCCGATGATTACGGCCTCATCCATTTGATCCAGATCGTTATCGGAACTATTTGAAATGACTTTTTATCCTACCGACAAGCTCGCCTTGTTCATCGATGGCGCGAACTTCTATTCGGCGGCGCGGGGGCTCAACCTCGACATCGACTACAAGAAGCTCCTGGACGAATTCAAGAAACGCGGCGTCCTGATCCGCGCCTACTATTACACCGCCATCGCCGAGGATGAGGATTATTCGCCGATCCGCCCCCTAGTCGACTGGCTGGACTACAACGGCTTTTCCCTGGTGACCAAACCGGCCCGCTCCTACACCGACGCGCAAGGGCGCAAACGCTGGCGGGGCGAGATGAAGGTCGAGATGGCGGTGGACATGCTGGCCCTCGCTGACCGCTGCGACCACATTGTCCTGTTCTCCGGCGACGGCGACTTCCGCCGTGCGGTGGAAGCGGTCCAGGCCAAGGGTTGCCGGGTGACGGTGGTCTCGACGGTGAAGTCTTCCCCGCCCCAGGCGTCGGACGATCTTCGCCGCCAGTGCGATGACTTTGTGGACCTCTCCGACCTCGCTTCGATCGTCGGCCGCCCCAAGCGCGAACAGGCCATGCCGCGGTTCATCTCCGGGGAAGACGATGAGGACTGAAGCCGAGCCACCCCGCGACTGCCCCCTTTGCCCGCGCCTCGTCGCCTACCGCGCTGAAAACCAGGCCGCCCATCCCGACTGGTTCAACGGTCCAGCCCCATCGTTCGGGCCGAGCGACGCGCGCCTGCTCGTGCTTGGCCTCGCCCCCGGCCGCCAGGGCGCGAACCGCACCGGCCGGCCCTTCACCGGCGATTTCGCCGGCGTCCTGCTCTACGAGACCCTGATCAAGTTCGGCTTCGCCAGGGGTGAGTACAAAGCCCGGCCCGACGATGGGCTGGAATTGATCGACTGCATGGTTTCCAACGCCGTGCGCTGCGCCCCGCCCGGCAACAAGCCGGAGTCCAGCGAAGAGATCACCTGCCGCCAGTTTCTCATTTCCCGCATCAGCGCCCTGCCGAGCCTCAAGGTGATCGTCACCCTGGGTGACGTGTCCCGCCGCAATGCCCTGAAAACCCTAGGCTACAAGGCCTCCGCCGCGATCGGCGGCCACGGATCAGAATTCCAGGCCGGGCCCATTACCCTGATCAATAGCTACCACTGCTCGCGCCTCAACACGAACACCGGCCGGCTGACCACACCGATGTTCGAGGACATCTTCGCAAGGGTTCGCCAGCTTCTCGACGGCTAAGTCGGCTATCCGACAAGGTTGACACTGTTACCAAGCGCGTTGCAGGTTTTGCGGGAAGTCACCCCCAAAAGGAGTTCCTGCCATGGCCCACACTTTCGAGATCTACAAGGACAAGGCCGGGGAGTTCCGGGTGCGGTTCAAATACAATTCCGAGACTATCTTCTCGACCGAGGGCTACAGCTCCAAGGCCAGCGCCCAGAACGCCATCGAGTCCATCAAGAAGAACGGCCCGGGCGCCCCGACCGAAGACAACAGCTAGCGGACGGTCTTCCGCGCCAGCACCAGGTTGTCGAGCACCAGGCTGTTCGACCAGATGAAACCCGCCCCGCCCGCGGTCAGCTGATCGCGGAAATTGCGGAAGGCCGGCTGGCTCGCGCCCACCTCTGCTTCGGTGTAGGTAAAGGCGTTCGGCCAGCCCGCATCGTTGAACCTTGGCGAGGCCCAGTCAGCCGGCACGGGATAGCGCACGGCATAACAGTTCTCCCCGCAGGCGGCGTTGCCCGGGACGCTCGGATAGGTGCGCCCGCCAACAGACGAGGAGTCGTGAATATTGCCCCGCTCGACCACGCGGTCGGGGCTGTCCAAGGGCGCGATATAGAAACTCTGGGCCTTCCAGCTGGCGTCGGTGACCGTGCCGTCGCTGAAACTCGCCATCAGGCCGGCGTCTCCGGGATGGTGCGGTGAAGCCGCCCCGCCGCTCTCGGTGCCCAGGCCGACATTCTCCTCCCAGTCCACCGCCTTGATCGCATAGGTGACCGGACGCTTGGCGCGGAAGCGGACGACGGAGGAATTGAATGGGGTGAAGGGCGTCGCATCCACCGCCACCAGCTTGCCGTTCACATAGAGCTCGAAATAGTTGTCGGCGAAGAGATAGCCGGTGATCACCTCGCCGCCCTGATCGACCTCCTGGATCGGGACCTTGCTCAAATCGAGGTCCTTGATCCCGGTCAGGCGCACATTGGTGCAGTCGTTATAAAGGTCGGTGGCGCGGGGACCCTTCGCGAAACTCACCTCGGCGGGACTCACCCACGTCTTGCCGTCGGTCGAGCGGATCGTCCCAAGGGGCGTCGGCCGGCCGCGCACCGCTGAGCAATCCACCAGCTTGGGGATGGTGGCGACGCCCTTCCCCTTGGTCACCGACCGCCCACCCGCCGTGGAATTCTGCGGCGCCGGGGCCATAGCCGTCGCGGCGGCGCCGGCCAGCATCAGGCCCATACAGATCGACAAGACTTTCACGGCGACGCCCCCTGATGCGAATGGGTGTTCGCTACAGCGTAAGGCGGACAATCGTCAATTGGCAGGACCTGACTAGCCGAGGTTGCGCATCAGCCGCGCCTTGTCGCGCTGCCAATCGCGGGCGGCCTCGGTTTCGCGCTTGTCGTGGGCCTTCTTGCCCTTGGCGACGGCGATCTCCAGCTTGGCGATGCCCTTTTCGTTCCAATAGAGCTTGGTGGGGATGATGGTCAGGCCATCGCGCTGCACCCGGCCGATCAGCTTCTGGATCTGTTTGGCGTGCAGCAGCAGTTTCCGCGGCCGGCGCGGCTCGTGGTTGAAACGGTTGCCGCCGGCATAGGGCGGGATATCGGCGTTGATCAGCATGATCATGCCGTTCTCCACCGCCGCATAGCTCTCGGCGATATTGGCCCGGCCGTTGCGCAGGGATTTGACCTCGGTGCCGGTCAGCATCAGGCCCGCCTCGATGGCGTCTTCCAGGAAATAGTCGTACCGGGCGCGGCGGTTCTCAGCGATGAGCTTGGTCATCAGTTGATGACCCCAACCTCCCGCATGGCGGAAAGGATCGCGGGCTTCACACCGTCTGAGCAGGGCGTCATCGGCAGCCGCAGCTCATCTTTGCACAGGCCCAGGTGCGCCAGGGCGAACTTGGCGGGGGCCGGCGACGAATCCAGGAACATGGCCTCGTGCAGCCGCGCCAGGCGGTCCTGCAGATAGAGCGCCGTATCCCAATCCTTGGCCATGCAGGCGTTGTAGAAGTTCGCCACCGCCTCGGGCGCGACATTGGCAGACACCGTGATGCAGCCATGGCCGCCATGGGCCATGTAGCCCAGCCCCGAGTCGTCGTTGCCCGACAGCATGATCCAGTCCGGGCCGCAGTCGAGCCGCTGGCCCGCCGCCCGCTCCATCTTGCCGGTGGCGTCCTTGACCCCGACGATGTTGGGCAGCTTGGCGAGCCGCGCATAGGTCTCGTTGGAGACATCCAGCACTGTGCGGCTAGGCACATTGTAGGCGATCACCGGCAACTGCACCGCGTCATTGATCGCCTTGTAGTGCTGATAGACGCCTTCCGGGTTGGGCTTGTTGTAGTAGGGCGTCACCACCAAGGCCGCGTCAGCCCCCACCTCCTTGGCGTGGCGCACATAGTCGATGGCCTCCTCCGTGGAGTTGGATCCAGCGCCCGCGATGATGCGCACGCGTCCAGCGGCGGTCGCGACGCACAGCTCCACCACCCGCTTGTGCTCCTCAGGGCTGACCGTGGACGCCTCCCCTGTGGTGCCCATGGGGACCAAGCCGTGAATGCCGGCGGCGATCTGCCGCTCGACCAGCGCCACGAAGGCGTCCTCATCGACCTTTCCGTCGCGAAAGGGAGTGACGAGGGCGGTGCAGGCGCCGTGAATGAGCGGAAATGACATGGGTTTTCGCAAGATGCCGTGATGTTTCGCCGCTTTAGGTTGCGGCCTTTGGAGTTGGGCGGACAATATGGTGCTGTCCCGGTCGGCTGCAACGTCCGATTCCATCGGGCGGCGCGATTGAGACTCAAAGGGGTCCGTACGGTTTGTTGAGAAAAGCGATCCTGTCGGTGGCGATCCTTGGGCTCTGCTCGCCCATCGCGGCCGCGCAGGACCCTCTGGACGCTCTGATCGCCCAGGCGACAACGCCCCCCGCTCCGCCACCGCCGTCCATATCGCCGTCGGACCAGACAGCCCTGCGCTCGGCGATCACGGCCGCCCGAGCCCAGGACGTTTCCCGCTTCGAGGCGGCCTTCTCCCAGATCGGCGATAGTGAGGTCCGCCGCATCGCCACTTGGGCGCTGGCCGACGCGGCGGGCGAGAAACTAAGCTTCTTCCAGATCGACCAGGCCAGACGCGACCTCGCCGGCTGGCCCAGGGGCGGGCGCCGCCAGACCCTGGCTGAGGAAAAGATCGCCGACGCCGGCATGGCCCCGCAAGCGATCATCGACTGGTTCGGCATGGATAAGCCGGCCACCGGCTCCGGCTCCATCGCTTTGGGCGGCGCCCTGATCGCCGCCGGGCGGGGTCCCGAAGGCCAGGCGGTGATCCGCACCGCCTGGCGCACCCAGGTGATCGAGGCCGAGCCGCAGAAGCAGGCCCTGGCCCGGTTCGGATCCTTCCTCACCCCGGACGACCACGCCAAACGCGCTGACATGCTGCTCTACGGCCAGCAAGGTCCGGCGGCGCGCGACATGCTGCCGTTGCTGAACCCCGACGACCGCGCGCTCGCTCAGGCCCGTATCAACGTCCGCACCGGCGCTGGCGGCTGGTCCAATGTTCCGGCCCACCTGCAGAACCATCCGGGCCTGATCTTCGAGCGGGTGGCCGCCAACCGCCGCGCCGGACGCATCAGCGCCTCCTTCGACATCGCCGGCGGCCTTGGACCCGCGCCCGGATTCGAGGCGGGTGACGCCCGGATGTGGACCGAGCGGCGCAACATCTATGTCGAGGCGCTGAAGGCCCAGAACCACCGCGCCGCCTATGATTCCATGAAGGACGCGGGCTTCGCGTCCGGCGAGCGCAAGGCCGAGTCCGACTTCTTCGCCGGCTGGCTGGCCCTGACGAAACTGAACAATCCAGAGGCCGCCGCCCGCCATTTCGCTGGCATCCGCGAGGCGGGCCGCACCCCCCTGACCCAGGGACGGGGGCTCTATTGGCAAGGCCGCGCCGCCGAGGCCCTGGGCAAGGCCGAGGAAGCCCAGGGCTTCTACAAGGAAGGGGCGCAGTACATCGGCGCCTTCTACGGCCAGCTCGCCGCCGAGAAGGCCGGCATCACGACCATCAGCCTCCCCAAGGAGCCGCAGCCCACGGACGCCGACCGGGCCAGGTTCGAAGGACGGCCGGGCGTTCGCGCCGCCCGCATCCTGGCGGAGATGGGGGACAAGGACCTGTTCAAGGTCTTCGTCGGCCACATCGACGACAACCTGCCGACCGCCGAGGAATACGCCCTCCTCATGGACATGACCCGCGGCTACGGCGAGCCCTTCGCCGCCATGATGGCCGGTCGCGCCGCGGCGGGACGAGGCTTCCTGCTGCCCGAGCGGATGTATCCGCTACGCGCCGTACCCGAGGTGCCGGGCGCCCCGGACCCTGCCTTCGTCATGGCCATCACCCGTCAGGAGTCGAGCTTCGATCCCAAGATCAGATCCTCGGCCGATGCGCGGGGCATGATGATGCTGCTCCCCTCCACCGCACGCGGCGTCGCCCGGCGCCTGGGCGTGCCCTGGGTCGAGAGCAAGCTCTGGGAAGCCGACTACAACATGCAGCTTGGCACCTTCCACCTGGGCGAGTTGATGAACGATTATTCCGGGTCGTTCCTGCTTACGGCGGTCGGCTACAACGCCGGCCCCGCCAGGGCCCCGCAATGGACGCCGTTCTGCGGCGACCCTCGAGGCGCGACGAGCGATCCCCTGGACTTCATCGAATGCGTGCCATTCACCGAGACGCGCAACTACATGATGCGGGTCATGGAGAACGTGCAGATCTACCGCGCGAGGCTCGCTGGAGGCGCCGCCCCTATCCAGCCCAGCGCCGACCTGAAGCGCGGCGGTTACAGCCGCGTGGCCGGGAACTAGTCTATCAACCCACTCGCCAGCCCATCGACCATCAAGGCTTTGAGTTCGTCGACTTCGACGTAGCCGAAGTTGGGATTGGTGATCAGATAGGTGACCAGGCCGTGGCAGCCGGTCCACAGGGTCTGGGCGACACCGTGAGAGGAGCCCTGCTTCAGGCGGCCGGCCTTGCCAAGTTCGGCGACCAGGTCGGCGACGACGCGGTAGTAGCGCTCGCACAGTTCGCGGGTGCGGCTCTGGTTCTTGGCGATAGCTCTGGCGCCCTCGCAGAACACCACCTGGTAGGCGGTCTTATTCTTCAGCGCGAAGTTCATATGGGCGTGGAGGACCGCTCTGACCCGGTCAGCCGGGTCGCCAGGCCCCGCTGCAATGGCCTGTGATTCGGCAAGGACCGCGTCCAGGGCCTCTTCGCCAATGGCCATCAGCATGGCGTGCTTGTCGGGGAAATGCATGTAGAGAGCGGTAGGTGAGACTCCGACCTCATCAGCGATCTTGCGGATCGTTGCCCCTTCATATCCGCCACTTAGGAAGATGCGCTCGGCCACCGCGAGGATTTCGGCCCGGCGTTCACCCCCGGCGCCCTTGGCCTTGCGATTGGACCTTGGTCCCGTCACGATGCCTGTCACTCCAACTCCCCCAACTGACGAGGCCTTAGTGCTCCCTATAGTGGAGTTTAGCCCAGGCCCCCGGCTGACTATGTCGCCTACTGGACTTAAGGTGAAGACTCATTTTTGCAGAACCTTCATCCTTCGCCCCGCCTAGACGACGGCCCCGCTTAACGCGTATCGAGCCGCATGGTCCGGCCTACGATCCAATCTGTGCCAACGGTCGCCCGCACGACGGCGTGGGCGGACTACGGGCTCATCGACAGCGGCGCGGGCCGAAAGCTCGAGCGCTACGGCCGTTTCACCGTGGTGCGGCCCGAGCCGCAGTGCCTGTGGCCCCCCCGCCTTTCCGAAGACGCCTGGAAGGCCGACGCGGTCTTCGATCCCAGCGGCGAGGAGGACCAGGGCCGCTGGCGGTTCTCGAAGCCGGCGCCGGAAACCTGGCCGCTAAAATGGCGCGAGGTATCTTTCCATGGGCGGTTCACCGCCTTTCGGCACCTGGCCTTCTTCCCGGAGCAGGCGGGGAACTGGGAGTGGCTCGATGCGCGCGTCCGCGGCGCCGGCCGTCCCCTGAAGATCCTAAACCTGTTCGGCTATACGGGCGTCGCCACCCTCGCCTGCGCGGCGGCTGGGGCCGAAGTCACCCACGTCGACGCCTCCAAAAAGGCTATCGGCTGGGCGCGGGAAAATGCGGCCCTCTCCAAACTCGACGACCGCCCTGTCCGCTGGATCTGCGAGGACGCCCGGCGCTACGCGGCCCGCGAGGTCAAGCGCGGCAATCTCTACGACGGGATCATCCTCGATCCGCCGAAGTACGGCCGGGGCCCCGAGGGCGAAGTCTGGAAACTGTACGACGACCTGCCAGGGCTCATGGCCCAGTGCGCCCAACTGCTTAGCAAGGACGCGTCATTCCTGTTGCTGAACGCCTATGCCGAGCGCATCTCGGGCGTCGCCCTGGCGACGCTTCTGGCCGACGCCCTGGAGGGCCGTGCGGGGACCATCGACTGGGGCGAACTGGCCCTGATGGAAGAGACCGATGATCGCGGCGTGGGACTCTCCTTCTTCGCGCGGTGGACCTCGTGAGCCGGGAAGTCACTTCGCTGACCAATCCGACGGTCAAAGCCGTCCGCGCCCTGCATATGCGCAAGGAGCGGGAGGAAACCGGCCTCTTCCTCGCCGAGGGCCTGAAGATCGTCACCGAGGCGGTAGAGCTCGGCCACGCGCCGAAGATCCTGCTCTACGGTTGTGAGGTGGCGGACCACCCGCTTTTGAAGAAAGCCGCCGCCGTCGCTACCGAAGCGATCGAGGTGACGCCGGCCATCCTCGGCAAGATCGCCCGGCGGGACAATCCGCAGGCCGTGCTCGGCGTGTTCGAACAGAAGTTCGCCGCCCTGGCCGATATCGACCCCGCCTCGGCGACGTGTTTCGTGGCCCTGGAAGCCGTGCGCGACCCCGGCAACCTCGGCACCGTCATCCGCACCGCCGACGCCGCCGGCTGTGGCGCGGTGGTCCTGGTCGGCGACTGCTGCGATCCCTATTCGGTAGAGGCGGTGCGGGCGACCATGGGCTCGGTCTTCGCGGTTCCCATCGTCAAGGCGAGCGCGGAAGACTTCCTGGCCTGGCGCAGATCCTGGCCGGGGTCCGTGGTTGGCACCCTGCTGACCGCTGAGACCGACCATCGCGCCGCGCCCTACCGCAAGCCCGCCCTGATCCTCATGGGCAATGAGCAGAAGGGCCTCACGCCCGAGCTAGCCGCCGCCTGCGACCTCAATGTGAAGATTCCCATGCGCGGCCGCGCCGACAGCCTGAACCTGGCGGTCGCGACGGGGATCATGATCTACGCAGCGACCTAGGTCCCGCGGGGCTTGGCCCGCGTCACCGGCGCCGCGGCCGCGGGGTCTTCCGGCCAGACGTGCCTGGGATAGCGGGCGCGCATGTCCTTGCGCACATCAGCCCAGGACCCCTTCCAGAAGCCCGGCAGGTCCTTGGTCACCTGGATCGGACGATGGGCGGGCGACAACAGGCTGAGCGTTAGGGGGACTCCGGCAACCTTGGGATGCTCGGCCAGGCCATAGAGCTCTCCCACCCTCACCTCGACGCGAGGTCCGCCTTCAGCGCCATAGTCGACGGCAAAGCTGTTGCCGGTCGGGGCGGCGAAGCGGGCGGGCATCTCGCGGTCCAGGCGCTGGCGGACCTCCCAGGGAACCAGGGCGGCAAGGGCGTCGGCGATCTGGCCGTCGGTGACCTGGGCAAGGCTGGTCTTGCCCTCGACCAGGGGCGCGAGCCAATCCTCCACAGACGCGATCAAGGCCTCATCGGTCAGAGGCGCGCCCGCGAAGGCCAGGCGCGAGCGCAGGCGTTCGGTGGCCTCACCCAGCGGCAGCGCCGATACCCCCTCGTCCCGGACGCGGTTCAACAGCGCCGCCGCGATTAGGGCGGGATCCGGCTTGTCGATCAGCCGCTCTTCGAGAATCAACCGGCCCAGGCGCTTGATCCGCTTGGCGCGGACCTTTCCTTTGTCATCCGTCACGATCCGCTCCTCGACGCGGATATCGCCGGCGAAGATGTCCTCGATCTCGGCCTCCTCGATCGCGGCGGCCAGCAGGATGCGGTCGCGCCCTGCCCCGCCGCCCAGGTCGCCCACGGCCAGGAAGGTTTCTCGCGCCAGGGCGTCCGTCGGCTCCAGATAAACGCCCCGGCCGGTGGTCAGTAGGTACTCGCCGGTCTTGCCCCGCTGTTTGGCAATCCGCTCGGGGAAGGCCAACGCCAGCAGGGCGCCGTCGCTCATGGGCCGTCCCTTGATGCCCCGCGCCCAGCGGTCGGAAAGGGTGCGCGCGTCCTTGGCCCTCTGGCCGTTGTCGCGGGCAAGGTTCGAGAGCCGGTGGCGCAGATCCGCGTCGGTTCCGCCTAGGCCCCGCTCGCTCAGCACGGCGGCGATCCTCGCCGCCCGCTCGCCGCCCAGCGCCACCATGTGCGCCAGGCGCGGCGGCAGCGCCAGGTCGGCGATCAGCCTGCCGTGGGCGGTCAGCGCGCCCTGGTCGTCAAGGGCGTCAAGGCGCGCCAGCAGGGCCCGCGCCTCGGTCATGGCGGCCTTGGGCGGCGGGTCGAGGAAGGCCAGCTCAGAGGCGTCCTTCGCCCCCCAACGCGCCAGGTCCAGGGCCAGGCGCGAGAGGTCCGTCTCCAGGATCTCCGGCCGGATAAAGGGCGTCAGCGCCCGTGTCTCCGGCTCATCCCACAGCCGGTAACAGACCCCGGGCTGGGTGCGCCCAGCCCGGCCCCGCCGCTGATCGGCGGCGGCTAGCGGAACCCGGACGGTTTCCAGGCGGGTCAGGCCGCTGGCCGGATCAAAGCGCGGAACCCGCGACAGGCCCGCATCGATGACGACGCGCACCCCTTCGATGGTCAGGCTGGTCTCAGCGATCGAGGTGGCCAGCACCACCTTGCGGCGACCGCTCGCGGGGGGCTCGATGGCCAGGTCCTGATCGCGGCCTTCCATCGCGCCATAGAGCGGCGCGATGTCGATCGCCGGATTGGCGATACGCTCCTTCAGCCATGTCTCCGTCCGCCGGATTTCCCCCTGGCCGGGCAGGAAGACCAGAACCGAGCCGGTCTCTTCGGCCAGCGCCTTTTGGACGGCGCGCCCGGCCTGCTCCTCCAGCCGCTGAGCGGGGTTCTTGCCCAGGTACCGGGTCTCGACCGGAAACATCCGCCCCCGGCTTTCGATCACGGGAGCATCACCAAGGAGCTTGGCGATCCTCGCACCGTCCAGGGTGGCGGACATGACCAGAAGGCGAAGGTCGTCCCTGAGCAGGCTTTGGCTCTGCTGGGCGAAGGCGAGGCCCAGATCGGCGTCCAGGCTACGCTCATGGAACTCGTCGAAGAGCACGGCTGCAATCCCGGAAAGCCCTGGATCATCGAGGATCATCCGCGAGAAGACCCCCTCGGTAACCACCTCGATCCGCGTCCTGGCGCAGACCTTCGCCTGCATCCGGACCCGGAACCCAACGGTCTCCCCCACCCCCTCACCCAGCGTCTTCGCCATCCGCGCCGCGGCGGCGCGGGCCGCCAGACGCCGGGGCTCCAGCACAATAATCTTGCCGCCCTTGGTCCAGGCCTCGCCCATCAGGGCCAGTGGCACGACGGTAGTCTTTCCCGCGCCAGGCGGCGCAACGAGAACGGCGCTGGAGGAAGCCCCCAGCGCCGCCTTCAGTTCGTCGAGAACGTCGTGGATCGGCAGCATGAACCGCCGGTCTTAGCTTATTCCGCCGGCGGCGCGGCCAGCTTCTTCTCGTGATAACGCGAGTGCCAGTAGGCGTAGCCGAAGTAGACGACCAGGCCTGCGCCCATCCAGATCCACAGCCGCGACCAGGTGGCCGGCGGCAGCTGCATGATCAGATAGCCGCAGCCGAGCGCGCCGAGCGGAGCCGTCAGCCAGATGACCGGCGTCTTGAAGGACCGCTTGAGGCCTGGCTCGCTATAGCGGAGATAGAGCACCGCCAGACAGATCAGCACGAACGCCAGCAGGGTCCCCATCGAGACCAGCTCGCCCAGAATGCCGATAGGGAAGAGACCGCCGACCAGGGCCGCGAAGGCCCCGGTAATCACGGTCCCCCAGATCGGTGTGCGGGTCTTGGCGTTCACCTTGCAGAAAGCGGGCGGCAACAGGCCATCGCGACCCATGGCGTAGAGCACGCGGGACTGGCCATAGAGCAGCGACAGGATGGTCGAGGCGAGACCCACCGCGACCCCGATGTTGATCAGCTGGGTCAGCCATTTCAGTTCGGGAATGGCGCTGAGCGCCTTGGCCACCGGCGCCGGGTCGTTGAGCGTCTGATAGGGCGCGATGCCCACCAGCACCGCCGCCATGGCGATGTAGAGGACGGTGCAAATTCCGAGCGACAGAAGGATGCCGATCGGCATGGTCTTCTGCGGATCCTTAGCCTCCTGCGCGGCGGTGGATACCCCTTCGAACCCGATGTAGGCGAAGAAGATCACCGCGGCGGCGGCGGTGACGCCGGCAAAACCGAACGAGCCATTGGGCAGTTCTGGCGTCGGCGGGATGCGGTCGGGGATCAGCGGGCTCCACAGGTCCGGATTCACATAAGCCGCGCCGAAGGCGATGACGATCAGGACGATGGTCACCTTCAGGGCCACGATCAGGTTGTTGACGATCTTGGACTGGGTGATGCCGGCGATCAGGAAGATCGACATCAGGGTCACGATGGCGATGGCCGGCAGGTTGAGGATGGCGTGGCTGCCGTCGGAAAGCGTGGTGCGGATGATCTCTTCGCCGTTGAAATCATAGGGCGCCTTCGACCACTGCTCGGGCAGGGTGACGCCGAAGCCTGACATCATTCGCCCAAAATAGCCGGACCAACCGGCCGACACGGTGGCGGCGGCGATGCCGTATTCAAGGATCAGATCCCAGGCGATCAGCCAGGCGAAAAATTCGCCGATGGTGGCGTAGGTATAGGTATAGGCCGACCCCGCCACCGGGATCATGGAGGCCAGTTCGGCATAGCAAAGCGCCGCGAACGCGCAGACCACGCCGGCGATCACGAAGCTGAGCATGATGCCCGGTCCTGCGTTGACCGCCGCCTGCTGGCCGGTCAGGACGAAAATGCCCGCCCCGATGACACCGCCGATGCCTAGAAGGGTCAGCGACGGCCAGCCAAGGTCGCGCCTCAGACTGTCCGCGCCCTCGTTATTGGCTTGGGCGACAAGCGCCTCGATGGGCTTCTTGGTGAATAACTTCATGTCATCTTTCCCCCGGCGGATCCCCGAAACCGCCTCTGGCAGGCAGGATAGACATCGGTTGACGTCTACCGCAACGTCCGCGCTTTGCCTTGGCCCCGTTCCCCCCGATATAGGGACCTATGGAAAGCCCAATTCAGGCCGTCATCCTGCCGGTGACGCCGCTTCAACAGAACTGCACGATCGTCTGGTGCACCAAGACCAAAAAGGCCGCCGTCATCGATCCGGGCGGCGAAGTTCCGCGACTGCTCGCCGCGCTAAAGGAACTGGATCTCACCATCGAAAAGATCTTCATCACGCACGGCCACATGGACCACGCCGGCGGCGCGGCGGGGCTGAAGGAAGCGACCGGCGTCCCCATCGAAGGCCCGCACCCCGACGACCAGTTCTGGATCGACGGCATCGAGGACAGCGGCAGGAAGTACGGCGTGCCCGGCGCCCGCGCCTTTGTCCCCGACCGCTGGCTGGGCGATGGCGATGTCGTCACCCTGGGAGAGACCCAGTTCGAGGTCATCCATTGCCCGGGCCACACCCCCGGCCACGTGATCTTTTTCCACCGCCAGGCGCGCTTCGCCCAGGTGGGCGATGTCCTGTTCCAAGGCTCCATCGGGCGCACGGATTTCCCCCGCGGCAACCACCAGGATCTGATCGACGCCATCACCCAAAAACTCTGGCCCCTGGGCGAGGATGTCGCCTTTGTGCCTGGCCACGGGCCCATGTCGACCTTTGGCCGGGAGCGGCAAACCAATCCGTTTGTCGCCGATTCCGTGCTGGCTGGAGCTTGACTTTGCTAGCGCGGACAAAGGTTTGCGGGCATGTTACGAGTTGGCAATCTTGGGGCGACTCGCCCCTGACAGAACCGGGGCATGGACGAAATGGAAAATGAAGGCCGCGGCGCCCGAATCCTGATGGTCGACGATGATCCCGGCATCCGGGACGTTGTGTCGGACTTCCTGACCCGCCACGGCTATGTGGTCGAGACCGCGGCCGACGCGGCCTCGATGGAAAAGGTGCTGGCCGCCGGGCCGGTCGACCTCATCGTGCTCGACGTCATGCTTCCGGGCGAAGACGGCCTGGCGATCTGCCGCCGTCTGTCAAAGCCCGATGGCCCGGCGATCATCATGCTCTCGGCCATGGGTGAGGAAACCGATCGCATCGTCGGCCTCGAGCTGGGAGCCGACGACTATTTGCCCAAGCCCTGCAACCCGCGGGAACTTCTGGCCCGCATCCGCGCGGTCCTTCGCCGCCGCCACGAGCCTAAGAGCTCGGAAGAAGGTATCGGCGCCGGCTGCGAATTCGCCGGCTGGCGGCTCGACCTGGTGCGCCGCGAACTGCGCACGCCAGAAGGCGTGGTGGTCAATCTGTCGTCCGGCGAGTTCTCCCTGCTCCGCGTGTTTGTCGAACGTCCACAACGCGTGCTTACCCGCGACCAGCTGCTCGATTTCGCGCGCGGGCCCGACACCGAAGCCTATGACCGCGCCATCGATGTCCAGATCAGCCGGCTGCGCAAAAAGCTGGAAGACGGCCCCGGCGGCCAGGAGCTGATCCGCACCATCCGCAACGAGGGCTATATGTTTACCGCCAAGGTGACGCGGACTTGACCAAACCGCGTACTCGCGCGGTAGACGCTTCGCTCTTCGTCCAGGTGCTGGCGCTGATGGTGGGCGGCTTGATCGTCGCCCAGCTCATCAATCTCATCGTCCTCTACAACCTGCCGCCGCCCTCGCCCGAGACGCATGGCACCTCCGAGATCGCCCGCGCCTACCTGGGTCAGCCGCAGCTGACCTCAGCGCCCAAGCTCGTGGTCCGCAAGACTAATGTGACGCCCAAACAGACCCAGGCGGTGACCGCCTACAACATCCAATTCCGCCGCCAGCTGGTTCAGAAAATCGCCGAAATGGGCGGACCACGCGTCCTGCCAGATCAGATCCGCACCTACACCTCCGGCCAGCGCTGGTACAACGACCGCGTCTATCGCCTGACCCGCGACGCCAATACCCGCCTGGAGCAGGACGAGCGTTTCGTCATTGCGCCCATGCGCGTCAGCATTCCCCACCCGGATGGCAGCTGGCGCATCGTGACGCCCGAGCCGGGTCTGCGCATCGACCCCTGGCAACAGCGCGCCATCCTGTCGTTCCTGGTCACTTCCCTGGTGGTGCTGGGCGCCGCCTACCTCTTCTCGCGAAGACTGACCCTGCCCTTCTCTCAGTTGGCCGAGGGCGCCGAGCGGCTCGGCCGCGATCCCGGCGCGCCGCCCTTGCAGATCAGCGGCGCCTCCGAAGCCCGCGTCGCCGCCAGCGCCTTCAACGACATGCAGGAGCGCCTGCGCCGCTACGTTGAGGACCGCACCGCCATGATCGGCGCCATAGCCCACGATCTGCGCACGCCGCTGACCCGCCTGCGCTTCCGCATCGAGGGGACCAACGACGAGCTGAAGGGCAAGATGTCCTCCGACCTCGACCAGATGGAGGCCATGATCTCGGCCACCCTGCAGTTCGTGCGCGACGCCACCGAAACCAGCCCCCGCACCAGGCTGGAGCTGTCCTCCCTGGTGGAGAGCCTAGCGGACGAAATGCAGGACACCGGCTCCGACGTCACCATGGAGCGATCCGACAAGGTGGTGCTCGAGGGTGATCCCGTCGCCTTGAAGCGCCTCTTCACCAACCTGCTGGAGAACGCCGTCAAATATGGCTCCAGGGCCCGGGTGCGGGTCTTCAGCCAGGGCGACAACGCCGTGGTCGAGATCGATGATGACGGGCCGGGCGTTCCGGCCGCCGAGATCGAGCGGATCTTCGAGCCCTTCTACCGCCGCGAACCGTCCCGCAACCGCGACACCGGCGGCATCGGTCTTGGCCTTGCGGTGGTGCGCACCGTCGCCCGCGCCCACGGCGGCGACGCCACCCTTTCGAACCGCGCCGGCGGCGGCATCACCGCCAGGGTCCGTCTGCCGACCTAGCCTCTGATCCAGCCCCGGCGCTTAAGCTCGGTGAAGGCCTGAAAGGCCAGACCCGCCAGCAGGGCGATGAACACCAGCGGCGCAGGCACCGACAGGATCTCAAACCCGCCATAAAGCTTCGACAGGTCCGGCAGCACCGGACCAAAGCGCGTCATCAAGGCCGCTCCCACCGCCAGCAGGGCAAGCCCCGCGGCCAGCCTGAGCGTCAGCAGCAGGGTCGCGCGACGGCGCAGGCGCGCAACCTCGGCCCGCACCGTGGCGGCGAAGGCTTCGTCCCGGTCGGGCGTGGAGGGCTCGCGGAACAGCCTGGAAATGACGTCGTCGGCGTCAGTCATCGCCCTCTCCTATAGCAAGCCAGCGGCGGATTTTCTCCCCTCCTCTGGCGATATGAGATTTCACCGTGCCGACCGGCAGTTCGGCCGCCGCCGCGATCTCGCCGTGACTCATGCCTTCGGCGTGGGAGAGCACCAGGCAGAGCCTCTCCCCCGCCGATAAGCGGTTCAATGCCTCTTCCAGATCCATCCGCGCTTCCACCCCCGCGTGGCGGGAGACCGGATCAGGCGTCTCATCCAGACGGCCGTCGTCGGCCTCAAGGATGACGCCACCGCGCCGCGCTTCCTCGCGCCAGACATTGAGCGCGATGCTGCGCAACCACCCGCCGAAGGCTTCGGGCTCGCGTAGGCTCGGCAGGGATTTCCACGCCTTGAGAAACGCCTGCTGCGCCAGATCATCGGCCAGGGCGTGATTGCGGCACAGCCTGCGCAACAGATCGCGCACCTTTCCCTGGCGCCGCAGCACCAATTCATGGAACGCGCGGTCGTCCCCGGTCATGGCCAGGGCCACGACCGAGCTTTCCGGCGCCGTTGTCAGGCCCCGGCTCAAGGCGATCTCAGTCGCCGGCCTTGGGAGGCTTGGGTCGCTTGGCCACGTGATAGGCGATCAGACCGGCCACGCCGACAAACACGATGAAACTGCCCGCTCCCCAGAAGAACCTTCCCACGGGCGGAATTCCGGTCATCGACGGTGACGCTAGCAGGAACATCAAGGTGAAGAACCCGAGAAACAGGCCGGCCCCGAATATCCCCGCCCCGAACATTCGCCGGCCGAAATCCTCGGTGGCCTGAGGGTCCTGCTGGGAGAGGGTGTCAGCCCCCTTGCCCTTGATCATCTCCAGGGTGTCTGCGTCGATCTTGCCGTCGCGCTCAATCATCACGCGGATCGTGCGCTGGATCTCCCGCTGCCGCAGCCAGGGCGAGAGCGCCATGGCCACGAACCAGGCTCCTACGGCCAGCCAGAATGCGGCGATCCCCAGATTGACGACCATGACCGGTATCTCCTTCGAGCTGAGTGGCTCACCTATAGTGACGGAGCCATCATCGCCGGTGGAGGCGCCGCAGCGCAGAACTTTTTCCTACCCCTACGCGCATGCCTGTTTGACGCCCTCGGCGATGGCCGGACGCTGGGCCGCCGGCTGCCAGGCTGCAGGGGGCGGGCTTTCGGCCCGTTCCCCGGTCAGGTTCCGGGCGGCGTAGGTGGTCAGGGATGTCATCTTGACGCGCTGCCCCGCACAATCGACCGCGAAGACATTCAGCTCGGAAAGGCTTGGGGGGACGCCCGCCACCATGCCCAGGGTGGCGCGCTCGATGCGCAACGCGACCTTGGCCTCGCCCGCGCCATCCTTCCTGGCCAGCACCGCCCAGGACCGCTGATCGAGGGCGGACTTGAGAGAGTTGGTCCATCTTGCCTTGGGCTCGGCGGTTTCCTCGGTCAGAAGGTTGGTCCACACGGGCGGCGGATGGCGCTCTTCATAGCGGGCGCCGGCCATGATGTTCATCAGGCCGTAGTTTCCCTCATGGCAATGGCTGCCGTACATGCGGCCCGCCGAGCGGAACATCGAGAACTCGCCCATCCATGGCGCGGAATAGACCTTCGGATCGATGATGGTGAACTGGTAGAGCAGCTCGTCCTTGGTCACCCGGGTGAAGCGCTCGACCACAACGGCGTCCGGATTGACGATGATGTTGCCCAGCGGCGAGACGCGGAGCCGCTGATTGGCCGGAGAATTGGTCGTCTTCACCACCAGGGTGTCCCCCTCCCAGTGGGCGACGGCGTCGCCCAGGGGCGGCCCCTGATCCTTGGCGAAGGGGATGATCCGCGCCTCGTCTCCGTTTTCCATATGGATAACCACGTGGGTCTTGGTCTGAACGAACTGCAGGGGGTTGAACATGTTCGGCGCCGCCAGGGGCGCGGCGCCGCCCAGGTAGATGCACCGCTCCATCACGTTGCGGTCCTCCGGGTTGTCGGCCTTGTTCATATCGCCCATGAGGGACGCATTGACCCGGTTCACCTCGGCCTGGGCCTGTGGTGTCAGGGGCAGCTTGCCGTCAGCGGGCAGGACCAGGGTTCGTGACCGCCGCTGACCGCGCACGACGGGAAAGCCCTTCAAGCCTTCGAAAAGCGGAACGATCTCGGGATCAAGGATGGCGATCGGGTTGGAGGCGAACATCTTGACGAAGCCCTCGTGCGCCTGCTTCGACTGGGCTTCGGTGATCACCAGCTCTGCCGGCGTGATGAAGGGAATGCCGGTGAGGCCCGCGAAATACTGGCTCTCCCACACCACTCCCTGGAAGTCGGGTGTTCCCTGCGGCGTACGCGGCAGACCTGGCTCGGCCTTCAGCGAAGTCGGCGTATAGACTAGCGGCGGCTTTACCGCCGTCTGCGCCAGCGCCGTTCCCCCGAGCAAGGCCGCCAGCGCCCCTGCGAAAGCCAGGCGCCAAGGGCGGCCGGCACGGATCCCAGTCTTCTCACCGTGTGAGCGCGCGATTGAGTTGAGTTGAACATCCATGCCGGTCTCCCCGGAGGCGAGATGCCTCAAAGGACCAGACGTCGCTCAAGCCCGGTTTGGATGCAGAGGCCCTACCTCCCCCGTGACCGAAG
>DGYN01000105.1:7034-11356 GCA_002398405.1 Caulobacteraceae bacterium UBA5005 | reverse complement strand
ACGGCGGGAGGGGGACCGCGCCCCATCGGGGCGTGGTGGAGGGGGCGGGCTCATCCACCGGCGCTTGCCGCCTGCCCCCTCCACCACGCTTCGCCTGCGGCTTCGCACGCTCCCCCTCCCGCCGCTTCGCGGGGGAGGTAGAAATCTATCGCCTACCCACGTGGGCGGTGATCCAGGGAAGCAGCTCCGCATAGCTATCCAGCACCCCGTCCGCGCCAAGATCGCGCGCCGGAACGGCGGTGTAGCCGAAGCTCATGGCGACCACCGGGACGCCCGCGTTCTTGGCGCCGTTCACGTCGGTGGCGGAATCTCCGACCATCAGGGCGAGTCCGGGGTCGCCGTCCGCCTCTTCGATGGCGAAGAGGATGTGGCGGGCGTCCGGCTTGGGCGCCGGAGCAAGGTCCGGTCCTACCACGGCGGCGAAGTGATGGCGCATGTCGAGCGCGCCCAGCAGGGCCTCGGAAAGATCGGTCCGCTTGTTGGTCGCCACCACCAGGGTCGCACCCGCCTCGGCCAGGGCTTCCAGGGTCTCGATACAGCCCTCGAAGGGCCGGCTGTGGACGGCGATATTGGCCAGGTAATGCTCGATGAACCGGTCGAACAGCTGGGGCGATAGATCCGGCGACAAGGCCAGGCCCGTCGCCGCATACCCCTTTTCAATCAGGGCCCTGGCCCCATGGCCGACCATGTCGCGGGCCCGCTCAAAGGGCACAGGGGCAATACCCTGTTCGGCCAGCACGACGTTCAGGGTGCCGACCAGGTCGGGCGCCGTGTCGACCAGGGTGCCGTCCAGGTCGAAGGCGATGGTCCAGCCGGTGAGGTCAGGAAGGCTCACTCAAGTATCCTTTGTCGAAACCGCTCGCCGTTTGGGCTAGATCACGATGAAGCGCAACGCCCGACTCGCTAGGAGCTCCATGACCAGACGCGCCGCCGTCATCCTGGCCGCAGGGCAAGGGACGCGCATGAAGTCCCCAACGCCAAAGGTCCTGCACAAGGTGGCGGGCCGCACCCTGCTGGACCGGGCCATTGATGCGGCGCAGGCCCTGGGCTGCGACAGGATCGTGGTGGTGGTCGGCGCACACAGCCCGCAGGTCGGCGCCCATGTGGAAAAGCGCCTGGGCCCCGGCTCCACGGCCATCCAGGACCCGCCGCTGGGCACCGGCCACGCCGTGCTCGCCGCCAAGGACGCCTTGGCCGGCTTCGAGGGCGAGGTGGTCATCACCGCCGGCGACACGCCGCTGATGGATGCCGCCGCCATCGCGCCGGTGTTTGGCCTTGAGGCCGACGTGGCGGTGCTCGGCTTCGAGGCCGCCGATCCCTTCGGCTATGGGCGTCTGGTGATCCGGGATGGAAAGTTGTTGGCCATCGTCGAGGAAAAGGAAGCGACCGAGGCGCAGAAGGCGATCACCGCCTGCAACTCCGGGGTAATCGCCGCGGACGCCAAAACGCTGTTCGAACTCCTCGCACAGGTCCAGCCCAACAACGCCAAGGGCGAATACTATCTCACCGACGTGATCGGCCTCGCCAACCAGGCGGGCAAGACGGTGGCGGCGGTTTTTTCGCCGGAGGAGGCGACCATGGGGGTGAACAGCCAGGGTCAGCTGGCGGAGGCCGAGGCGATTTGGCAGCGATCGGCGCGGGTAAGGCTGATGGAGAACGGGGTGTCGATGACGGCGCCTGAGACCGTCTTCCTCTCCGCCGACACCATGATCGAGGCCGGGGTGACCATCGAGCCCAATGTCGTCTTCGGACCCGGCGTGACGATTGAGACTGGCGCCGTGATCCGCGCCTTCTCGCACCTCGAGGGCTGCGTGGTCCGCAAGGGCGCCATCATCGGCCCTTACGCCCGGCTGCGGCCCGGCGCGGACATCGGCGAAGACGCCCACATCGGCAACTTCGTCGAGGTCAAAAAGGTCAAGGTCGGCAAGGGCGCCAAGGCCAACCACCTTTCCTACCTGGGTGACGGCACGGTGGGCGCGGGCGCCAACATCGGGGCCGGGACGATCTTCTGCAACTACGACGGCTTCGACAAATACGAGACCCACGTGGGGGCAGGGGCCTTCATCGGCTCCGACACCGCGCTCGTCGCGCCAGTCACGGTCGGCGACGGGGCCATGACCGGCTCCGGCTCAGTGATCACCCGCGACGTCCCCGCCGATGCCCTCTCCCTGGAGCGGGGCCAGCAGGTGGACAAGCCCGGCTGGGCCGCCCGCTTCCGGGCCATGAAACTCTCCAAACGGAAAGACAAATGACCGCTGACGACCAGAAACGCATCTCCGGCGAGGCGGCCGCCCTGCTGGTCGAGGACGGCATGACCGTCGGCCTGGGCACCGGCTCCACCGCCGCCTGGTTCGTGAAAGCTCTGGCCGCGCGGGGGCTGGACATCCGCGGCGTGCCGACCTCGGAAGCCACGGCGGACCTCGCCCGGTCGCTCGGCATGAAGCTCGCGACTTTGGACGAGGTAAAGGGCATCGACCTCACCGTCGACGGCGCCGACGAGATCGGACCGGGTCTCTCGCTCATCAAGGGTGGCGGCGCGGCCCTGCTGCGCGAGAAACTGGTCTGGGAAGCCTCCCGCCGCTGCGTGGTCATCGCCGACGCCGCCAAGGTGGTGAAAGTCCTGGGCCAGTTCGCCCTCCCAATCGAAGTCGTGGCCTTCGGCCACCCCCACACCCAGGCCCGGATCTGCGACGCCCTGGCTGAGTGCGACCTCGGCATCGCCCCGCGCCTTCGCCTCAAAGACGGCCAGCCGGTGCGAACCGACGGCGGCAACCTTATCTATGACGCGGCCTGCGGGGCGATCCCCGAGCCCGCCCTGCTGGCCGACGCGCTCAAGCACGTCACAGGCGTGGTGGAGCACGGGCTGTTTTTAGATCTTGCGGAGGAAGCGCTGATAGGGACGGACGGCGGTGTTCAGCGGATGCTGCCCTAACGCCTACCGATCATCCCGGCGAACGCCGGGACCCAGGTTTTTTTCGTTTCCAACCTGGCGGCCGCTAAGGAACACAAGAACGCCTGGGTCCCGGTTTTCGCCGGGATAATCGGAGTTGAACATGGACTACGACTACGACCTCTTCGTCATCGGCGCCGGCTCCGGCGGGGTTCGCGCCGCGCGCCTGACCGCCCTGGGCGGCAAGAAGGTCGCGGTGGCCGAAGAGTACCGCGTCGGCGGCACCTGCGTCATCCGGGGCTGTGTGCCCAAGAAATTCATGGTCATGGCCTCCGAGGTCAGCCACGCGCTCGAGATCGCCGAGGGCTACGGCTGGTCCTTCGACAACGCCCGGTTCGACTGGCCGACCTTCCTGGAGGCCAAGGACGTCGAGATCGCCCGCCTGTCGGGCATCTACGCCGCCAACCTGGGCAAGGCCGGGGTGGAGCTGGTTCATGGGCGCGCCGTGCTGAAGGACGCCCATACGGTCGAGATCGTCGGCAAGAACCAGACCTTCACCGCCGAGAAGATCCTGATCGCTACGGGCGGCCGCCCGTGGAAGCCGGAAAGCCTGGAGGGCATCGAACACGCCATCACCTCCGAAGAAGCCTTCCACCTGCCCGAACTGCCCAAACGCATCCTGATCGCAGGCGGCGGCTATATCGCGGTGGAGTTCGCGGGGATCTTCGCCGGCCTGGGCGTCGAGACGACCCTGATCTACCGGGGCCCCAATATCCTGCGCGGCTTCGACGACGATGTGCGCGCCCACCTGGCCGGCGAGATCGAGAAGCGCGGGATCAAGGTCGTCCTGGGCTGCCAGCACGAGAAGATCGAGAAGACCGCCACAGGCCTGGTCAACCACCTCGAGAACGGGATGAAGCTGGAGACCGACGTGGTCATGTTCGCCACAGGGCGCATCCCCCACGTCAAGGACCTCGGCCTGGAGGCGGCCGGCGTCGAACTGAACGACGAGGGCGCGATCAAGGTCGATCCCTGGTCCAAAACGACGGCCGACAATATCTGGGCCATCGGCGACGTGACCGACCGGATGAACCTGACCCCCGTCGCCATCCGCGAGGCCGTCGCCTTCCACCAGACCGTCTATCGCGACAATCCCCAGCATTTCGACTACGAGGCCGTCGCCACCGCCGTCTTCAGCCAGCCGCCTGTGGGCATCGTCGGCCTGACGGAATCCGAGGCGCGTCGGTCATGTTCGGCCGGGGTCGATGTCTATCTGACCCGTTTCCGGCCGATGAAATACGCCTTCACCGGATCAGAGGAGCGCGTCCTCATGAAGCTGGTGGTCGACGCCGAAAGCCAAAGGGTCGTCGGCGTCCACATCGTCGGGCCCGACAGCCCGGAAATGATCCAGCTCGCCGCCATCGCCGTGAAG
>DGYN01000105.1:6533-6769 GCA_002398405.1 Caulobacteraceae bacterium UBA5005 | reverse complement strand
TGGCCGAGGAACTGGTCACGATGAGAGAAAAGCAGTCGGGCGCGACCTCGGCGGGGTGACGGCGGCGTCCTTGACCGACCGAACATCTGTCTAATAGTGCGTTTTTACAGTAGCTTGTGGCGACTTGCTGATAGCGTGAGGCCGCTCCCGGAACCGTCCGATCAGATCCAGCCGCGCGCTGTCCGGAACCGGCGTGGCGCTGGGGCCGTCGTTGCGGAACAGCATCAGCTGAGTGT
>DGYN01000105.1:6050-6334 GCA_002398405.1 Caulobacteraceae bacterium UBA5005 | reverse complement strand
AGTGTCGCCGCCCCCGGCCATCGGCCAGTCCGGCCGCCCCACCCCATTGGGGTCGCCGGACCGTGAGAAGGCGGTCCAGTAGCCCATCATCGCCGCCGAGGCCGCGACATCCGCCTCCCGGACCGGATAGGGCAGCAGCGGCAGGGTGCCGAACACATAGGGGCGCTCGATGGCGTGGGTCGCCCCGCCGTGCGGTTCGGGATTGTCCGGCGACGAGATGTCGAACCGGTATAGATAGGCCGGATGCCCCGCCGCCGCGTGCAGCCGCGCCAGCCGCCGCGCCG
>DGYN01000105.1:0-5808 GCA_002398405.1 Caulobacteraceae bacterium UBA5005 | reverse complement strand
CCCGGGTCGAAGCCCGCCCCCCCGCCATAGGCCGCCGTGATCGTGGCCCGCTCCAGCCAGGTCAGGTCGTCGTCGATCATGCCGTAGCCGTTGCGGTCCGTCGGCTTCATCCACCAGAACTCGGCGCTGTTGGTCCCGATCACCATCGGCACAGGCGCCTGCCGCCCGGCCCGGAAGGCCGCTTCCACGGTCTCAGGCACGATCCGGCCGTCGATCAGGGACAGATCTCCGTTAGCGAAGACGGGCGCCGGGGTCAGCAGCAGCTCGACCGGCGCAGCGCGCAGATCCGCTGCAGTCAACAGGTTATGACCGTGGGCCCAGACCTCGCCCCGCTCACGCGCCGACGGCAGATCATAGGCGCCGCGCCGGTCCAGCGGGGTCTGCAACTCGCGCCCCAGGCCCGACTGCACGATGGCGCGGTCGAACAGGCCCCGCGCCGACGGCGAAATCATCATCCGGGTGACGATGGCGCCGCCCGCCGACTCCCCGAAGATCGTCACATTGGCCGGGTCGCCGCCGAAGACCGCGATGTTCGCCCTGACCCACTGCAGGGCCGCGATGACGTCCATCAGGCCGTAGTTGCCCGCCGCCTCGTCCGCCGGTCGTTCCGCCGCCAGGGCCGGGTGGTCGAAGAAGCCCAACCGCCCCAGCCGATAGTTCATCGAGACCACGACCATGCCCTGACGGGCCAGATGGGATCCGTCGTACAGGGCCGCCGTGCCCGATCCATTGACCAGGCCCCCGCCGTGGATCCACACCATGACCGGAGCCGGCGACGCGGCGACGTCGGTCGGCCGCCATACATTCAGGTTCAGGCAGTCCTCGCTCATCGGCAAGGGCCCCACGCCGGGGTCGCCCTGCGGCGTGGCCTGGATGCAGATCGGCCCATAGGTCGAGGCGTCGCGCCGCCCTTCCCAGGTCGGGGCCGCGCCCGGCGGCCGCCAGCGCAGTTCCGCCACCGGCGGGGCGGCATAGGGAATGTTCTTGAACGCGGCGACCGTGTCGTCGGCCCGCCCGGCCAGCACGCCCTGAGCCAACTGGACGACCGGCTGTTCGGGAGGCGGCTGATCTGTCGGTTGAGCCATCATGAGGGAGAGGGTGGCCAAGGCGCCGGCAAATGTCATGTCCCGTCCTTAGCAAATTCTCCTGACACGCCAATGACGATCAGGTGAAAGGCGAATTCTGGGTACGGTAGCGAACTCTTTGCCTCCTCGCGCGTTCGGCACCGGTTGGGCTGGGGTGTAGATTGACAGTACAAGTGAAACCGGGCGCTTCCGTAGTCGATTTGGCGGCGGCCTTCGAGGCGTCGCCAAATCCTTATCTTCTGCTTACGCCGGATCTGCGCATCGCCGAGGTCAATCAGGCCTATGTCGAGGTCACAGGCGCTCGTCGCGAGGACATCCTGGGCCGTCCCCTGTTCACGACCTTCGACGCCGGCCCCGGCGAGGATGCGCCCGAAAACGTGCGTCAGGTCCGGGCGTCCCTCGAAAAGGCGCGCGACACCCGCCAGCGCGACCACCTCGCCGTCGTGCGATACGCCATGCCGCGCAAATTGTCCGACGACCAGGAGGTGTTCGAGGAACGAATCTGGAGCGCGACCCATACGCCAATCCTGAACGCTGATGGCGAGGTCGTGCTGCTTCTTCAGCACACCATGGACATCACCGACCTGTCGCCGGCGATCCGGACAGATGAACCGACAACCGCCCTGGACGCCCTGATCGGCGGGTCGGTCCTGCGGCGAGCCCAGTCGGTTCAGGAGGACAATCGTCGCCTGGAGAGCGAGCGCAACCGTCTGGTCGAGATGTTCATGCAGGCGCCGGGGTTCGTGGCCATCCTGACCGGACGCAACCACTGTTTCCAGATGCACAACGACGCCTACAGCCAGTTGATCGGCCATCGCGACATCGCGGGCAAGCCCATACGCGACGCCCTGCCGGAACTGGTCGGACAGGGCTATTACGAGTTTCTGGACACCGTCTTCGAAACGGGCGAGCCCTACGAAGGGCGAGAGAGCCTGGCGAAATTACAAAGGACTCCCGGCGGCCCGCTGGAAACCCTCTATCTCAACTTCATCTATCAGCCGATCCGTGACGAGGCGGGCGCCGTGGTCGGCATCTTCGTTCAGGGCCATGACGTCACAGCCAACGTCCTGGCGACCCAGCGCCAGAAGCTGATGATCGACGAGTTGAACCATCGGGTTAAGAACACCCTCGCCACGGTCCAGTCGATCGCCATCCAGACCGCGCGTTCCCACATCGACCCCGCCACCTTCGCCGCAACCTTCCAGTCGCGGATACTGGCCCTGTCCCACACCCACGACCTGTTGACGCGAACCCATTGGGAAGGCGCGGATCTGCGGGCGATCCTGGAACACGAAACCGAAGCCTTCGGTCCCACCCGCATCAATCTCAACGGCCCTGCGACGGCGCTGCCCCCCGCCACAGCCCTGTCCCTGGGCATGATCTTCCATGAGCTTGCGACAAACGCCGCCAAATACGGAGCCCTTTCCACGCCCGATGGGCGTGTTCTGATCGACTGGAGTTTGGCCGATCAACGCGATCGAAAGCTGAAGCTTGTCTGGCGTGAAATAGGCGGTCCGAAAGTTACGCAACCGGACAGAAGAGGCTTCGGTAGCCGATTGATTGAACGAAACATTCGCCACGATCTGGCGGGGGAGATCGATCTAGTCTACGCCAGCCATGGATTGATTGCGGAACTGACGGTTCCACTCGACAGGACACCCGCCCCATGACCCAACCTCTAAACGGTCGCCGCATACTTGTGGTGGAAGACGAATCCCTGGTCGCCATGTTGCTCGAGACCATCCTCGAGGACATGGAGTGCATTCCCGTCGGCCCCGCGTCCAATATCGACGATGGTGAAGCCATGGCGCGCGACACTGTCGATCTCGACGCCGCCCTGCTGGACGTCAATGTCGCCGGCCGTCAGGTCTTCCCGGTCGCCGAGGCGCTGAAGGCGCGCGGCGTGCCCTTCGTCTTCTCCACCGGCTACGGCGAAGGTGGATTGCCGGAAGAGTGGCGCGGCGCCACCACCATTCAGAAACCCTTCACCGAGGCCGCCGTTCGAGACGCCCTGATGAAGGTCATGGGCGTCGCCCAGGTCTAGAGATCAGGCGGACCGTCGATCCTTGCAGGATCGGCGCTTGTCCTGACGCCGTCTCTCCAGCGGCCGTGCAGCATGGGCTTGCCCAGCCAATAGGCCAGTTCTGCGGGGCGCTGGACATCCCAGGCCGCCAGGTCGGCGACCTTGCCGACCGCCAGGGTTCCGATCTGATCTTGCAGCCCCAGGGCCCATGCGGCTTCCCGCGTCGCGCCCGCCAGGGCTTCTTCCGGGGTCAGGCGAAATTGAACACAGGCCAGGTTCAGGGCGTCGGTCATGGACGCGACAGGAGAGGTGCCGGGATTGCAGTCGGTCGCAACGGCCATGCGAACGCCATGGGCGCGTAACAGACCGACCGGGGGCGCCTGGGTTTCGCGCAGCATCAGGAAGGCGCCGGGCAGCAGAACCGCCGTCACCCCTGCCCGCGCCATGGCTTTGATCCCATCTTCCGTCGCGTGCTCTATATGGTCGGCCGACAGGGCGCCGTAACGCGCCGCCAAGGCCGCGCCGCCCCCGTTCGACAACTGATCGGCGTGCAGCTTGACCGGCAGGCCCAGGGTGCGGGCCTTGTCGAACAGGCGCGCCACCTCCTCGATCGAGAAGGCGATAGGCTCGCAATAGGCGTCCACGGCGTCCACCAGCCCCTCGGCCTGTGCGGCCGGCAGGATGTGATCGACGGCCAGATCGACATAGGCGGCGCGGTTCGCCCGATGCTCGGGCGGAACGGCGTGCAGACCCAGATAGGTGGTGCGCACGCGAACCCCGCCTTCCCGGCCGATGCGGCGGGCGACCCGCAACATCTTCAATTCGCTGTCCTGATCCAGTCCATAGCCCGACTTGATCTCGACCGTGGTTACGCCCGTGGCCTTGAGCCCTTGCAGCCGGTCCATGGCGGAGGCGTACAGTTCGTCCTCCGACGCCGCGCGCGTGGCCTTGACCGAAGCGACGATCCCGCCGCCGGCGCGGGCGATCTCCTCATAGGTGGCCCCGCCCAGCCTCTGTTCGAATTCGCCCGAGCGGTCCCCGCCGAAGACCAGATGCGTGTGACAGTCGATCAGTCCCGGCGTGAGCCAGCGTCCGCCCAGCCGCTCCGTCTCGACCGCCTCCACGGACGGCAAATCCGCGCGCGGTCCGATCCAGGCGATACGGCCGTCGGCGATGACCACGGCGGCGTCGCGGATGGCCCCATAGGCGGCCCCGCCCGGAACCATGGTGGCGGCGTGACAGTCGATCAGCAGGCGGTCGGCCTTCATCGGCTCAGGTCCTTGGCGTGGGCGGAAGAGAAAAGCGCGACCAGATCATAGCGATCCCCAGGGAACAGCTGACGAACCCGCGTCACGCCCTGGCCGTCGCGCCAGGTCCGCCTTTCGACACACAGACAGGCCGCGCCGGGCTTGATCTGCAGCAGACGCGCGGTCACGGCGTCGGCCTCCATGGCGCCGATCCGGTTCTCCGCCTCGGTCCAGGGTTCATAGTCCAGAAGCCAGGTTCCAGGCGGAGTGGATTGAAAATCCACCCTTATCGCTTGGGGAGCCACGGCCAGAGCGATCAGTCGATGCTCCAGGGCCAGAGGGACCGCATCGGCGCTATGCAGACAGGTCAAGGCCAGCAGCGGACCGCCGGCGGCGAGTTCGATTTCAGCGCCGCCGTCCGGATCGCGTTCCATCTGGTCCAGCAGCCTGTAGCCATAGGCCTGGCCCCGCTCCATCACCTCGGCCCGCAGATCGGGGATGGCCAGGAAGGCGGCATGGGCCTTGGGCTGGGCCACGAAGCTGCCCGCGCGACGCCGCCGTGTGACCAGTCCCCTGCCCGCCAGTTCCGACAGGGCCTTGGAGACGGTGGCGCGCGAACAGCCGTACTGGGCGGTCAATTCGTGTTCGAAGGGAATGCGTGCGCCCGGCGACAGCTCGCCCGAGAGGATGCGGCCTTCGAGGTCCGCGTAGATTCGGCGGTGCAGCGGCTCCGGCGTCATCCCAGCACCGTGTTCAGGGCCTTGCGGTACCGTGCCTCGATGGCGTCGCGCGCCACATGCCGCCCGTCCCGCACCACCTGCCGCCCCGCCCGCCAGACCGAGGCGACGGCGCCCGCCGGCGCGCCGAAGATCCAGCTGTCCAGCAGGGCGTCGCCCGAACGGCCATGGAAGCCGGCGCCGCGCGTATCCAGGCAAACCAGATCGGCCGATCCGCCGATGACCAGGTCGTTCGCCGCGCCCGCGGCCTGGCGCCCGCCCGCCAGCACGCCTTCGAACAGGGCGCGTCCTGTCGAGCGCTCCGCATCCGCCATGACCGAACGGCGCCTCAAGGCCAGCCGCTGGCTGTATTCCAGCATCCGCAGTTCCTCGGCCACGCCGATCTGCACATTGGAGTCGGTCCCCACGCCGAACCGCCCGCCCGCCCGCGCATAGGCGGCGGCCGGAAAGACGCCGTCGCCCAGATTGGCCTCTGTGATCGGGCACAGGCCGATGACGGCGCCCCGTTCGATCACGCCCCGCCACTCCGCCTCGGTCACATGGGTCGAGTGGATCAGGCACCAGCGTGGATCGACCGGGGCGTTGGCGAGGAGGGCTTCCACCGGCCGGGCGCCGGACCAGGCCAGACAGTCTTCGACCTCCCTGGTCTGTTCGGCCACATGGATATGGATGGGCCCATCGCCTGCCAGACCGGGCATGGCGGCCAGCTCAGCCGG
>DGYN01000070.1:2757-3394 GCA_002398405.1 Caulobacteraceae bacterium UBA5005 | reverse complement strand
GATGGAATCGCCGGCCACCGAGCCGCGTCCCCGCGACGACGCCCGCCATCAGAGCTTCCTCGAGGTCGCCAAGGCCGGGAACATCGACCTCTTGTTCGTCGGCGATTCCATCACCGACTGGTGGCGCCAGCCCCAGCGGGGCCTCCCCGCCTGGGAGACTAATTTCGCACCCCTGAAGGCCGCCAACTTCGGTATCGCGGGCGACACCACCCAGGGCGTCCTCTGGCGCATGCAGAACGGCGAGCTGGACGGCTTCAAGGCCAAGCTGATCGTCCTGATGCTCGGCACCAACAACATAAACCGCAACGACAACGCCGACATCGCCGCCGGGGACGCGGCCATCATCGCCGAGTTCAAGAAGCGCCAGCCGCAGGCCAAGATCCTGCTCCTGGGCGTCTTCCCGCGCGGCGGCGCCGCCGACAACGCCTTCCGCCCGAAGATCAAGGAGATCAACGGCCACCTCGCCAAACTGGCCGACAACCGCCAGGTCCACTACCTCGACATCGGCGACAAGTTCCTCGCCCCCGACGGGACGCTCTCCACCGACATCATGCCCGACGGTCTGCATCCCAACCTGAAAGGCTACGAGATCTGGGCGGCAGCGATCATGCCCAAGGTCAGGGAGTTGCTGGCGGGG
>DGYN01000070.1:0-2585 GCA_002398405.1 Caulobacteraceae bacterium UBA5005 | reverse complement strand
ACGGCGGGAGGGGGACCGCGCCCCATCGGGGCGTGGTGGAGGGGGCGGGCCCCACGCACCGGCGCTTGCCGCTCGCCCCCTCCACCACGCTTCGCTGCGCTACGCGCGGTCCTCCTCCCGCCGCTTCGCGGGTGAGGTGAGTCTAAATCAACCCCCGCTTCATCGCCTCGACCGCCGCCTCGGCGCGGGACGAGATGTTGAGCTTGGAATAGATGACCTTCACATAGCCGGCGACCGTGTGCCGGGTGAGGCCCAGCTCCGCCGCCGCGTCGATCAGGCGAAGACCCCGGCCCAGCAGGCCCAGAACCTCCCGCTCGCGGTTTGTGAGCAGGGCGTCCGCCTGCCCCTCGGCCGCGGCGGCAGGAGTCCGGTTCTGGAAATAGGCCATCATCCGCCGGGCGATGGTGGGCGACAGCGGCGGCTCGCCCTGCTCGATCGCCCGCAGGTTCTTGATCAGGGCCTCGGGCCGTTCGTCCTTCAACAGATAGCCCTGCGCCCCCGCCGCTATGGCGTCGAAGAGGTGGGCGTCATCGTCATAGATCGAGATGACAATGGGTGAGGCGGCCGGGTGCAGATCGGCGATCTCCCGGATCAGCGACACCCCCGATCCATCGGGCAGGACGAGGTCGATCAGCGCCACGGTCGGCGTATCCCGCGCCGCATCGCTCTGGTTGCGGAACCAGGCCTGGGCGGGCGCGAGACTGTCAAAGCTCGCCACCTCGATCCCGCTGAAGGCCTGGCCCACGGCCTCAACCAGCCAGGCGCGGGTCTCGGCCTGGTCCTCGACGATGATGGCGCGGCGAAAAGCCGGGACCGGCTCAGACATGGCTGCGGCTCGACGCGGCGCGGCCGGGCGCCATGCCCTTGAGCATCGTCCAGGATAACAAGAACGCTGGAAACCGTCCGCCCACGCCACACCCTTATAGAGACCCCCCTCAAATAGGGGATATTCGTCTGACCCGCCAAGGGTTCGCAGACTTCGCCCCCAATGTTCAAGCTATGCCATGAGCTTGGCTGAACGGGCGGTGAATGCGCTTTCGCCTTGGGCAGGCCTTCGCCTATATGAATGGCGACGAGGGAAGGGGCCGCAATTGCGCGTCAGTCTGGTGGTCAATGGCAAGCCGAGGTCGCTCGACCTCGACCCGCGCACCACCCTGCTCGACGCCCTACGCGAAAATCTCAGGCTCACGGGCACGAAGAAGGGCTGCGACATGGGCCAGTGCGGCGCCTGCACGGTCCTCGTAAACGGCGTCCGCATCAACGCCTGCCTGTCCCTGGCCGCCATGCACGACGGGGACGATATCAGAACCATCGAGGGCGTCGCCCTGGGCCCTGACGAGCTTCATCCCCTGCAGGCCGCCTTCCTTGAGCGCGACGCCTTCCAGTGCGGATACTGCACCCCAGGCCAGATCTGTTCGGCGCTCGCCATGATCGAAGAAGCCAAACAAGGCCAGCCCAGCAACGCAGCCGCCGACCTCGCCGCCGCCCCCACCCTCACCGACGCGGAAATCCGCGAGCGGATGAGCGGCAACATCTGCCGCTGCTCAGCCTATCCCAACATCCTGGCGGCCATCCGCGACGTGGCGGGGCCCAAGTGAAGCCATTTCGCTACGAACGCGCCAAGGACGTCGTGGAGGCGGCGCGGCTCGCCGCTGAGCCCGGCGCCAAGGTCCTGGCCGGCGGCACCAACCTGCTTGATCTGATGAAGGGCGAGATCGAGGCGCCCGACCTTGTCGTCGACATCAACCGCCTGCCTCTCAAAGCCATCGAGGAGACCGCCGGCGGGGGCCTGCGGATCGGCGCCCTGGCCACCAACACCGCCGTGGCCTCGGACGAGCGGGTGCGGCGCCTGTACCCCCTGCTCTCCCGCGCCATCCTGTCGGGCGCCTCGCAGCAGCTGCGCAACAAGGCGACCACCGCCGGCAACCTGATGCAGCGGACCCGCTGCCTCTACTTCTACGACCGCACAAAACCCTGCAACAAACGCGTCCCCGGCAGCGGCTGCTCGGCGCTTGGCGGCCACACCCGGATGCATGGCATCCTGGGGACCAGCGAGGCCTGCATCGCCACCCACCCTTCAGACATGGCCGTGGCGCTCACGGCCCTCGACGCCACCGTCGAGACCGTCGACGCGGCAGGCGTTGAGCGCCGCCACGACATCACCGAGTTCCACGCCCTCCCCGCCGCCAGCCCTCACCTGGAGACCCAGCTGACCCCCGGCGAACTGATCACCGCCGTCACCCTCCCGCCACCGCCGGAGGGCGTGCAGACCTACCGCAAGGTCCGCGACCGCGCCTCCTTCGCCTTCGCCCTGATCTCGGTCGCCGCGGCCGGCAAGCGCTTCGCCCTCGGCGGCGTCGCCTTGAAACCCTGGCGCGCCCGCCAGAGCGAGTCGGTGCTCACTGAGGGTGGCGACTTCGAACAAGCCGTGGCCGCCGAACTCTCCCAATCCCGCCACCACGGCAAGAACGCCTTCAAAATCCCCCTCGCCAAACGCCTCCTGGCCCAGGCGATCCGCGAGGCGCACCAGTGAGGCGTTCGGCGCTGACGAGCCAAATCCTCACCCGTAGGGGGAGGGGGACCAT
>DGYN01000088.1 GCA_002398405.1 Caulobacteraceae bacterium UBA5005 | reverse complement strand
TGTGTTTCGGCTTGCAAAAGTGACCCCCTTCTCGGGGATATCGGCGTCCAAAAATGACCCCCTGTCCTTGAGGCTTTGATGGCCAGATCGGCGGCTTGTGGAGCTGCGGATCGAGACGGGGATGTTGGTATTGGAGACGGTGGCGAAGATCCGGCGCGAGCACTTCGCGCGGGGCAAGGGCGTGAAGACGATCGCGCGAGAGATGGGCCTGGCGCGCAACACGGTGCGCAAGGTTCTGAGGTCGGGAGAGACCTCGCTGGAGTACGAGCGGCGCGAGCAGCCGCATCCCAAGTTGGGGCCTTTCATCGAGCGCCTGGAGGGCATGCTGGAGGCCAATGCGTCCGGCGCCCGCAAGGACCGGCTGACCCTGACGCGGATCGCCGACCTGCTGAGCCGCGAGGGCTATGATGGCGGCTACGACTCCGTGCGGCGCTACGCGGGGCGCTGGGCTGATCAGCGCCGGGGCGTCAGCTCGCCGGTCGAGGCCTTCGTGCCCCTGAGCTTCGCGCCGGGCGACGCCTACCAGTTCGACTGGAGCCACGACCAGGTGGAGATCGGCGGCACGCCGCTGACGGTGAAGGTGGCCCACCTGCGGCTCAGCCATAGCCGCCGCTTCTACATCCGGGCCTATCCGCGCGAGACCCAGGAGATGGTGTTCGACGCCCACGCCCGGGCTTTCGCGCTGTTTGGCGGCGTCACCCGGCGGGGTATCTACGACAACATGAAGACCGCCGTGGAGGCGGTGTTCGCCGGCAAGACCCGGCGCTTCAACCGGCGCTTCGAGCAGATGTGCTCCCACTATCTGATCGAGCCGGTGGCCTGCACCCCGGCCTCGGGCTGGGAGAAGGGCCAGGTGGAGAACCAGGTCGGCTACGCCCGCGACAACATCTTCAAGCCGCGCCCTCGGTTCAGGACCCTGGAGGAGCTCAACGGCTGGCTGGAGGCCGAGTGCGAGCGCCGGGCCCGCAACGATCGTCACCCCGAGTATCGCGACCGCACGGTCCAGGAGGTGTTCGAGGCCGAGCGGCCGTTCCTGGCGCCGTTCGTGGGTCCCTTCGACGGCTTCCACCAGGTCGAGGCCGTCGCCCAGGCCACCTGCCTGATCAACTTCGACCGCAACCGCTACTCGGTGGAGGCCAGGGCGGCGCGGCGCGCGGTGCAGATCCGCGCCTATGCCGACCGGGTCATGGTCCTGTGCGACGGCGAGGTGGTGGCCGATCATCCCCGCGGCTTTGGCCGCGACCACACCGTCTACGATCCCTGGCACTACCTGCCGGTCCTGGCCCGCAAGCCCGGGGCGCTGCGCAACGGCGCGCCGTTCCAGGACTGGTCTCTTCCGCCCGCCCTGACCCGGCTGCGCAAGCGGCTGGGCTCGGGTGACGAGGCCGATCGGCGCTTCGTTCGGGTGCTGGCCAGCGTCCTCGATGACGGCCTGGATGCCGTGGACGACGCAGTCCGCGAAGCTCTCGACGCCGGCGCCGCCAGCGACGAGGTGATCCTCAACATCCTGGCCCGCCGGCGCGAGCCGCCCAGGCCCGAGGCGATCACCACCTCCCAGGCCCTGGCCTTGCGCCACCCACCGATCGCCGACTGCGCCCGCTACGACCTGCTGCGAGGTCCCCGTGCAGCGGCATGAGATGATCGAGGCCCTGGGCCAACTGGGCCTGAAGGGCATGGCCGCCGCGTTTGACGACGCGGTGACCACGGGCCTGCAGCGCAATCGCACCGCCCTGGAGATGCTGGCCGACCTGCTCAAGGCCGAGACCGCGCACCGCCAGGCCGCCTCCATCCGCTACCGGATCACCGCCGCCAAGCTGCCGGCGATGAAGGATCTGGCGCGCTTCACCTTCGACGGCTCGCCGATCAACGAAGGCCTGGTCCGCGCCCTGCATGGCGGCTCATTCCTGGCCGATCACCGCAACATCGTCCTGGTCGGCGGCACCGGCACCGGCAAGACCCACCTGGCCATCGCCATCACCGCCAATGTCGTGCGGGCCGGGGCGCGCGGCCGCTACTTCAACACCGTCGATCTGGTGAATCGCCTCGAGGACGAGGCCCGGCGCGGCAAGACCGGAGCCCTGGCGGCCCAGCTCTCACGCCTGGACGTCGTGGTGTTCGACGAGCTGGGCTACCTGCCGTTCGCCCAGTCTGGCGGCCAGCGCCTGTTCCACCTGATCAGCAAGCTCTACGAGCGCACCTCGGTGATCATCACCACCAACCTGACCTTCGGGGAGTGGCCCACCGTCTTCGGCGACGCCAAGATGACCACGGCGCTGCTCGACCGCCTGACCCATCACTGCGATATCGTCGAGACCGGCAACGACAGCTGGCGGCTCAGGAACCGCGCCTGATCGGCGCGCCCAGCGTCATCCACAACTTGTTCAACCTCCCCCAGACCCCCTCCGGGCAGCTGATCGATCAGCGGCTCACTAGGCGGCGACGCGCTGCGCTAGCTGACCGCTACGCGCCTCGCCGCCGGTCCGGGAACAGAGGCTAGAGGGGTCAATATTGGACGCCGATCGGGGGTCAGTTTTGAACGCCGTTTGACACCGGATAGACGCCTTTTGCATAAGGAATGGGGAGGCTCGTGCGGTGCAAACGCCGAACGCTGGCAACTTTTTCCTGCGCATACGCGACAAGAGCGGCGTCCGCCGTCTGCTTTGCCTCGAAGACGGCATAGACGCTTTCAGCCGGAATGATCGGCTCGTTTTCGTATGTGAAGATGAAGGGCGAATACTCCTCACATCTGTCCGGTCGACTGATCTCAATTCTCGTCTGTCGGTTCAATATCTTGATGTACGCCGACGCCGAAGCGGTAAACCATCTGACCACCGAACCACGCGCCAACGGCAAGTAATGCAAGGCCGGCCAGACTCGCTGCGACAGGCACAGGATCGGGTTGACTGATGAGCACTAAGCCTTCTTCGCTGCGCATGAAGATCGCTGCGAGATAGGCAAGCCAAGCGAGGCCCATCAGCATCATGTGCGTATTAGCTAATGCCAGGACGCGCTCCCTCAGTGCGACGTAGTCGATCAGACCGGCGATGATCGCTGGCAGCCCCAAGATCAGGCCGCCCCCGATCGCCAATGACCCCATCCGCCACAACTCGTGGAACCCGAGCAGCGCCAAGCAATCACTTACGGATCCAATCGACCAGAGCGTGAGGGGAAAATGTACCAGCATGGGATGAACGGGATGTCCAAACAGTCGCATGGCCATTCTCACACCAATCCCAGGCTGACGCCGGCGAGGATTGCGACGCCCGTGACGGCCGCGAGCGCATGAATGACGACAACCGGCTTTGGGCCGACGCGGCCGCGGAGGTGGAAAGAAGCTAGGTAGAATCCGCCCAGCGCCGCGACGATCAGGACGACGAAGCCGATGCGGACCGGAAATGCAGCGCCTTGAAAGACAGTTGCGAAAGTCAGGACGAGGCCAAGCGCCCCCATCACTGCATGTACTAGGGATAACGCCCAAGGCGCGAGGCGCCCGCGGAGAACCGATGCAGCCAAGATCAGGCCACCAACAGCGGCGGCGGCGAAGCAGAGGATCGCATAATTTAACATGAAGTCTCTCCTTTCCGGCCTGCGCCGGGTATGTGACAGGCATTGGATGGAGAGTTCGGGAAAAGGTTCCCGCTGTGCGATTGAAATGCTGCCTGAGGATTCCTCGGAGGCGACTGCCACTGCTGATTTTAGCCGACGAAAGATTCCGAAGCGCTGTCATCCCAGCCATAGGTCTT
>DGYN01000141.1:104497-104758 GCA_002398405.1 Caulobacteraceae bacterium UBA5005 | reverse complement strand
AATGTACCGACCGCCCCGGCGGCGGCGAAGGTCGCGGCGGCGAGCATGCCGCGGCGGTCGACGACGGGATCGGTCATGGGGATATCTCCTTCGCGATGGGTATTCCGCTAAAAGTGCACTGTCGCCGAATTACCCGCGCCGCTCCAGGGACCAAACCATGACCCCCAGCAAACTCCTCCGCATGGACAACATGGGCATCGCGCTCGAATCCCTCGACGCCGCCATCCCCTTCTTCACCGAGCTTGGCCTCACCCTCGAGGG
>DGYN01000141.1:103858-104280 GCA_002398405.1 Caulobacteraceae bacterium UBA5005 | reverse complement strand
GAGCTTGGCCTCACCCTCGAGGGCCGCGGCATGGTCGAGGGCGAGTGGGCCGGCCGCATCACCGGCCTTCCCGGTCAGCGCGTCGAGATCGCCATGATGGTCACTCCCGATGGCGTGAGCCGCCTGGAGCTCTGCCAGTTCCACAAACCGGAGGTCATCGCCGACCACCGCACCGCCCCGGTCAACGCGCTGGGCTACCTGCGCGCCATGTTCACCGTCAGCGACATCGACGACACCCTCGCCCGCCTCAAAAAGCACGGCGCCACGCCGGTCGGCGAAGTCGTCCAATACGAAAACGCCTACCGCCTCTGCTACCTCCGGGGCCCCGAAGGCCTCCTCATCGGCCTGGCGCAGCCCCTGGCGGACGGCCGGTAGTTCAGCGCCGCCGTAGTCACCGCGGCAAATCCTCCACCGTAGGGGGA
>DGYN01000141.1:29903-103556 GCA_002398405.1 Caulobacteraceae bacterium UBA5005 | reverse complement strand
GCAGCGGTGGAGGGGGTTCTAAGGCGGAGCGCGCCTGCTTTCAGGTCGAGAGCGCCCGTCACGGCCACGCCCCCCTACCGCACCACCGACAACAACATCCCCACCGCCGCCACCCCGCCCAGGGTCAAACTCCCCAGACTGACAATCCCCACCCCCGTCGCCAGGCTCCGCAGCCACAACCGGGGCTTGCCCCACGCCAGGCACGCATGATTGGAAAACGCTAACAGCGCCGAAACCAGCGCCAGCAACAGCGCCACCCCCAACGCCCCCGCCGCCAGCGCCAACCGCTCCGCCCCCTCGCGCGGCAGGTCCGGCTGCTGCCCCGCAAAGGCCATAAGACCGATCAGCGCCCCGCTGCACGAGGTGATCAGCGATCCCAACGCCAGCTTGGCGAACTCATAAGCCGACGCTTCGTACCGCGGGTCCGCCATGGTGGTTCCTCCCATCCTGAAACTGGGGTCGAGCGCCCCGGTCGAGGCTCTCATAGCAGAAGCTTAACCGGGGTCGAAAAGGCGCGCGCGTCCCACCCGCCGCCAGCCGTCCCCCTCCCCGCAGGGGAGGGGCCAGGGGAGGGGAGGGCCTTGCCCACCACCCCACCGGTCACGTGTCCGCCGACGTATCCGCCAAAGCCTCGGCGTAGGCGGAAGCTTCAGCGAAGGCTGATCCCCGCCAATGCGGGGACCCAGGTTTTTTCGCGAATAGGGATAGGTATGGTGTCGAGGGATTTGAATTGAGCGCGAACAGCCTCCCTCCCGGACAATTCACCGCCTTTGTCCGCTACCGGACATCCCGACCCCCCTGTTCATTGAAGGCGCGTCCGCGACGGAACACCCTCGCCTGGCATTCATCCGCCCCCCGGAGTCCGCCATGCCAAACGCCCAAATCACCGCTGCCGCCGCCTCCGCCATAGCCCTCATCGCCGCGCCTGCCGCGGCGCAGGACAGTTTCACCTACGCCAGCCGGGCCAGCGAGCATGCCTCCGTCGCCGTCGTCGAACTTGCCGCGGCCGGTGTGCTCGCCACGGCCGGGTCGGTGGCCTTGCCTGTGTCGGTGATCGGCGGAGCGTCGATGATCGGAGGGTCTGTCTCCGCCGCGGCCGGCGAGTCGGCCCTGGAGGCCGGTTCGGAGCTCAGCAAGGGGGCGGGCAAACTGCTCGACGACGCCTGGGACGCCCCGCTGAAGGTCGGCGACGCCGTGATCCTCGCGCCCCAGCCTGTGCCGAAACTGAAGCCCGCCCCGGCGCACCAATGAGGCGCCTTCTCCCGGGCCTGCTGCTCCTTGCGGCGGCTGCCGTCCCCCTAGCCCCGGCCCCCGCCGCCGCCCAGGCCTCCTCAGCTCAGCAGGTCGCCCCCCGCTTCACGGGCGCGCAGGCCGCCCGGTTCTCCAAACAGGTTGAAAAGGACCTCGCCAGCCGGGGCGCGCGCGTCGCCCTGGTCTTCCGCACCGGCCGGCCCCGTGACGCCCTGCCAAAGGGCATCGAATACACCCACGGCGCCTTCTGGGTTTACCGCACCGTCTCGACGCAGGACGGCGGCGCCCAGGGCGGCTATGCGGTCTACAACCTCTACGCCGGCGGCCCGGACAGCGCCTGGCCAAAGACCGAAAGCCGGCTCATTCAGGACTGGCCTCTGGACTTCGTGCGCGGCTCGGCCGTTGACGACCTGGCGATCATCATCCCGGCGCCCGAGCTGCAACGCCGCCTGCTCACCGTCATCGACAGCCCGGCCTACGAGCGCCTGCACAACAAGACCTACTCCCTGGTCTCCAATCCCTTCGAAGCCAGGTACCAGAACTGCACGACCTTCATGCTCAATGTCGTCGCCGCGGCCCTGTGGCAGACAGACGACCAGACGCGCCTCTCGACCAACCTGAGGGCCAGCTTCAAGCCCTCACTCATCCCGGCCAATGGCCTCACCCGCCTGTTCGGCCCCATGGTCGATCCGCGCCTGCGCACCGACGACCACAAGGGCCCCGTCCGCACCGCCACCTACGAAAGCCTGGCGCAATTCCTCGCGAGCCATGACCTGCTTCAGACCGCCTATGTGACCCGTCCGGGCGCCTGACCCACCGGCAACGGCATTCCCACCCCTACCGCTCATCCCCGCGACCCGCCCTCCGCAGCTTCGGCTTAGGAGGGAGGCGGGGCCCCAGACCTTCTCGTCCCTCTCCCCGCAGGGGAGGGGTCAGGGGAGGGGAGGGTCTTGCCCACCACCCCACCGGTCATCCCCGCGCAGGCGGGGACCCAGGTTTTTCGCGAATAGGGGAATAGGTATCGTATCGAGCGATTGGCGCGTCCGATCGCCGGATTTCGTCGCTGATCGACCTGCATGATCTGCGCTGTGAGGCAGGCGCCGAACTGTTGTTCGACCCTAGCCGCCTCCCAAATAGTTAGGTCGATCAGGTATTCCAGGTGGCCATAATTACGCGCCACGCGCCCAATTTCAGCTTCGTGTTCGGCGGGTACAACAGAAGGATGATCATCGTCTTCGGCGCTCATGGTATCCTTCATCAATCGCTTTCGAGTCCTGCCTCCGACGCCAGCGCCGGCAAACAATCACCCGGATTTATGGGCCCAGGATATCCTTTGCCTATATTTTGTCTGCTCTCGATCCCTTCCGGATATTCACGGTGCCTGCATCGGGCCTGCACTGCGACAAGCTATCGATCCCAGAATGAGCAACGTGCTCGAGGACCCCGGGGACTGTCAGTGGATCCAATCAAGTATCTCTGGACCGCAGTCGTCTGTGCGGGCGTCGCGCTCTCGGCCTGCACTCAGGGCAGCGAGGGGTTTGCTACCCGACGCCAGGTTATCGACGCTGCGGCTCGATGTGGCGTTCCCAACTTCAAGCCCACCAAGGCCGGAATAAATTGGGCAGCGCAGGTTGACGGGGAGAACCCCAACCACGGGCCAAAGGGCGACTGCATCTATTCTGACCTGGAACGACAAGGGCTGAAGGCGACAAGGTAGCGCCCCCCTCACGCCGGCAACGTAATCACCGCCCGCAACCCCCCCAACGGCGAAGTATCCAACGCCACGTCCCCCCCATGCGACCGCGCCACATCCCGCGCGATCGCCAAACCCAGCCCCACGCCCTTCTCGTTCTGGTTCCTGCTCTCATCCAGCCGGTTGAACGGCTTGAACGCCTCGGCCCTGCGCTCCGGTGCTATCCCCGGCCCGTCATCATCCACGATGATGTCCACGACACCATCACGCCCCTCCACCGTGATCCGCACCTCGTCGGCGTGCGCCGCTGCGTTCCCCGCCAGGTTGGCCAGCGCCCGCCTCAAAGCGTTTGGCCGCACCGGCGCCGACAGGTCGGGATCGCCCTCCACGGTGATCGTCGCCCCCGCCCGGCGCGCCCCCTCGGCCACCGCCTCGACAATCGCGAACAACGGCCGGCGCTCCATGGCCTCCCCGCCCTCGCCGCGGGCGAAGTCGAGGTATTCGTCGATCATGTGCTCCATCTCTAAGAGATCGCGCTTCATCGCCTCGCACCGGCTGCTCGGCTCGGCCAAGGCCAGCTCCAGTTTCAACCGCGTCAACGGCGTTCTCAGGTCATGGCTGACCGACGCCAGCAAGGCGGTCCTCTGCTCCAGGTGCCGCTGAATATTGTCCTTCATGGCCAGGAACGCTTCGGCCGCCTCGCGCACCTCCCGCGCCCCGTGCGGCTTGAAGTCGCTGATATCGCCCCCCCGGCCAAAGGTGTTGGCGGCCTCGGCCAGGCGCTCGATCGCCCGCACCTGGTTGCGGATAAAGATCACCGCCACCGCGGTCAGGATCAGAGTCGCCCCGGCGAGCCAGGCGATGAACTTCGGCCCCTGGCTCGCGAACGCCCGGTCCCTGGGCGCGATGAACCGCAGCGACCCGCCGTCCACCGCCACCCGGATATCGATGTTGTTCTCATAGCGGGTGGTGTCGAACCAGAACGGCTTATTCAGGTGCTCCTCCAGCCGCTCCCGAAGCGTGCGGTCGAGCGAGCGGAAAAAGTTGGTGCGGTCGCTGGTCGGCAGGGGCCCTGGCCGAAAGGCGATATCGAGGCCAATGGTCCGCTGCGCGCGGCCCGCCAGGTCCTGCAGGCGGTCGGGGGTGTCCTCATACAGCCCCACCACCGCGGCGATCTCTCCCGCCAGCCCGTCGGACAGGCGGCTGTTCACATCGTCCTGGCTGGCCGTGAAAAACGCATAGGTCACCGCCAGCTGCATCAGGGCGATCGGCAGGATGATGATCAGCAGGCTGCGCCCGAACAGGCTGGTCGGCAGAAGCCGCCGCGCCAGCCTTGGCCCCACGATGCGTTTGACGAGCCTCTTTCCCGCCATCAGTCGGGCGCCAACAGATAGCCGACCCCGCGCACCGTCTGCAGATAGCGCGGGACCTTGGGATCATCCTCGATCTTGCGGCGCAGGCGCGTGACCTGCACGTCCACCGCCCGGCCGGACGCGTCCGCCGTATCCCTGGCCAGCTCCAGCCGGTCGACCGGCGCATGGGCGTTGATCGCCAGCCGCTTGAGCAATTGCGCCTCGGCCTCGGTCAGTCGGATCAGGGCCGTCCCTTTGGTCAGCTCGCCCCGCTCCAGGTCAAAGGCGAAACTCCCAAACGTCAGCTTGCCCTGCGCCTGCGGCCGCTCCCCCGCCCGCCGCAGGATCGCCTCGATCCGCAGCAGCAGTTCCTTGGGTTCAAATGGTTTGGAGAGGTAATCGTCCGCCCCCAGCGACAGCCCCTCGATCCGGTCGCTCGCCGTCCCCCGCGCGGTCAGCAGCAACACGGGCGTCTTCCCCGCCGCCCCCGGCCGGGCCCGCAGTGCCTTGGTCAGCGAAAACCCATCCTCCCCCGGCATCATCACGTCCAAAACGACCAGGTCGAAATCGAGCGTCTCCATCAACCGCCGCGCGGTGGCCGCCTCCGCCGCCGCGGTGACCCGAAACCCGGCCCTCGCCAGGTATTCCTTCAACAGCCCACGGATCCGGTCATCGTCATCGACGACAAGAAGGTGGCGGGCCGTGGCGTCGGTTGAGGGGTTCATGCTGGGGCGATAATGCTATAGGCGAGCCCTGCGCGCGACGCCTAAGGTTGGAAGCGCAATCTTTAGGCGCGATACGAACGGGGTTCTGCGGACCACCTTGCAAAAAGTAGCACTTAGTGCTACATAGAATTATGGTCGACCCAAGCCGTTTGCGCGTCTTCAAGTCGTCCTGGTTCGCCAAAGCCGCGAAGAAAGCCAAGATCACGGATGCCGAGCTGTGCAAGGCGATCGCTGAGGTCATGGTCGGCCAAGCGGACGATCTGGGTGGCGGCGTATTCAAAAAGCGGCTGGCGGGTAACCGTCACCGCTCGATCATTCTGGCGCGCGGAGCCCGCTGGTGGATTTATGAGTATCTGTTCGCCAAGCAGGATCGCGCCAATATTGATGATCACGAGTTGAAGGCCTTCCGGGCCCTGGCCAAGGCTTATGCGGATGTAACCGACGCGCAGGCCGACGCGCTGACCGAGGGCAGGGATTGGATAGAGATTTGCGAGCAGGACCCAGAATGACGGTGAAGATCAATACTCGCTACAAGAGCGACGCCTTCGAAGCGATCCACGGTTCGGCCAAAGCCCTGCACAAGGTTGGCGCGATCAGCAAGACCACCCTGCGCACCTTCGACGACGCCTGCCTGATCGCGCCCGCCGCCTTCACGCCCCAGGACATTCAGAAGCTGCGTGAGGCCAACCACGTCAGTCAGCCGGTGTTCGCCCACTATCTCAACACCAGTTCTTCGACCGTCGAGAAGTGGGAGACTGGCGCCAAGCGTCCCAGCGGGATGGCCCTACGGTTGCTCGCGGTCGTCCAGAAGCACGGGCTTCAAGTCCTGGCGTAGCCGCCCCCGCCGTCGGTTGAGGGGTTCATGCGTAGCCGATAATGCTATAGGCCAGCCCGTCGCGCGACGCTTAAGGTTTCGCGGCAGCTTCTAGGAGTAAGGAACATGTCCATCATACCCTTCGACGATCGCGACGGCGTTATCTGGCTCGACGGCCAGTTCGTGCCCTGGCGCGAGGCGAAGGTGCACGTACTGACCCACGGCCTGCACTATGCATCGGGCGTGTTCGAAGGCGAGCGCATGTATGGTGGCGTGATCTATGCGTCGGAGGCCCACACCGACCGCCTCTTCAATTCCGCGCAGATCATGGACTTCCAAATCCCCTTCTCGAAGGAAGAGATCACGGCGGCCAAGGACGAGGCCTGCAAGCGTAACGGCCTGGACGACTGCTACGTCCGCGCCATCGCCTGGCGGGGCACCGAGATGATCGGGGTCTCCGCTCAGAACACCAAGATCCACGTCGCCATCTGCTGCTGGGATTGGCCAAGCTATTTCGACCCGGAGCTCAAGAAAAAAGGCATCCGCCTGACCTACGCCAAGTACCGCCGCCCCGACCCCAGGTCCGCGCCGGTCCACGCCAAGGCCACCGGGCTCTATATGATCTGCACCATCTCCAAACACGCGGCGGAGCGTGACGGCTATGCCGACGCCCTCTTCCTCGACGTGAACGACAACATCGCCGAGGCCACCGGCGCCAACATCTTCCTGATCCGCGACGGGGTCATCCATACGCCGACGCCGGATAGCTTCCTGAACGGCATCACCCGCCAGTCGGTGATCAAGCTTGCGAAGTCGCGCGGTTTCGAAGTCGTTGAGCGGACCATTCCGCTGACCGAGCTTTCCTCGTTCAGCGAGGTCTTCATCACCGGCTCGGCCGCCGAGGTGACGCCCGTATCTGAGATCGGCGAGCATCGCTTCACGCCGGGCAATATCTCGCTCAGCCTGATGGATGACTACGCCAAGATGGTGCGGCGCCAGCTGCAGCCCATCACCGCGTGATCCGCCTCTTCGTCCCCGCCGGCCTTGGTCCCAACACCGGGGTCGCGCTGGGGGCGGAGCAGTCGCACTATCTGACCAAGGTGATGCGCAAGGGGGTAGGGGAGAGCCTCGCCCTCTTCAACGGCCGCGACGGCGAATGGCGGGCCCAGATCGCCGCGGCCGGCAAGCGCGACGTCCTTTTGACCGTGGTCGAGAAACTGCGCGACCAGACCGCGCCCTGCGACCTCGAGCTCATCGTCGCCGCGGTCAAACGCACGCGCCTGGAAACCATTGTCGAAAAAGCCGCTGAACTCGGCGCCGCCCGCGTGCGCCTGGTCCTCACCGCCCGCACCAACGCCGAGCGCGTCCGCGTCGAGCGCCTCAACGTCATCGCTGTCGAGGCCGCCGAACAGACCGGCCGCCTCGATGTCCCCACCGTCCAGGACCCGGTCAAGCTCGCCAAACTGCTCGACGCCTGGGACCCGGCCCGCCGCCTCCTGTTCTGCGACGAAGGCGGCGACGCCAAACCCATCCTTTCCGCCGTGACTCCCGGCCCCTGGGCCATCCTCATCGGCCCCGAAGGCGGCTTCTCTCCCGAGGAACGCGGCCGCCTGCGCTCTCTGCCCTTCGTCACTCCCGCCACCCTCGGCCCCCGCATCCTGCGCGCCGACACCGCCGCCATCAGCGCGCTCACCCTCTGGCAGGCCGCCGCCGGAGACTGGCGATGACCCGCGTCCTCTTCCTCCCCGACTTCGGAACCACCGTCGGCGGCGGCCACGTCATGCGCTGCCTCACCCTCGCCAACGAACTCGTCCGTAACGGCGCCAGTTGCGGTTTCGTCCTCCTCCCCGAGGCCCAATCGATTTTCGCCACATTCGCCTCCCGAGCGGTTGAAGTCGTGTCAAAGGACTGGCCCGCCCCTATCGCCGTCATCGACGGTTACGACTACGGCGTCGACCACGAACGCGCCCTTTCCGCCCAGGGCCGCAAGGTCTGCGCCCTCGACGACCTGATGCGCAAACACGACTGCGACCTCATCGTCGACGCCTCCCCCGGCCGCACCCTTCTGGCCTACCCCGGCCGCGCCAAGGTCCTCGGCGGCCTGGACTATGTGATGGTCCGCCCCGAATTTCTCGAAACCCCCCGCGCCCCCGAAGACGGCCGCATCCTCGTCTCCCTGGGCCTAACCGACCTGGGCGGCATCACCCGCCGGGTCCTCAAACTCATGGAAGACATGCCCTGCTGGACCGCCGCCGACGTGGTCCTGGGCGATGGCGCTGAAAGCCTTTCCTATGTGCAGGAATTGGCGGCCCGCGATCCCCGCGTCACCCTGCACGTCAACAGCCGCGACATGGCCGGCCTCATCGCCCGCGCCAGTTTCGCCGTCGGCGCCGGCGGCGGCAGTCTTTGGGAGCGCTGCGTCATGGGCCTTCCCGGCGTCACCGTCGTCCTCGCCGACAACCAGATCCACCAGGCCCACTTCACCGCTGACCAGCGGGCCGGCTTTTCGGCCGATGCGCGCGAACAGTGTTTCGCCACCGACTTCGTCCAGGCCTTCGATATCCTGGCCAACAACGCGGTCATTCGCCGGGCCATGTCGACCCGCGCCGCGGCCCTCGTCGACGGCCAGGGCGCCGCCCGAGTCGCCGCCGAAATCCTCAGCCTTGCCTAAGCGCGAGACTCCGCCGACCTTGACCATGAAATGCTCGCGATCCTGCAGGCTGGGATGAGTTCATCAAGGCTGCCGGGCAAGGTGCTGCGGCCCCTCCTCGGTGAGCCGATGCTTGCGCGCCAGATCGAACGCATCCAACGCTCCCGGCACATCGACCGCCTGGTGGTCGCGACCAGCGAGCACCCCAGCGACGAGCCCCTCGAAGCCCTCTGCAAGGAGCGTAATATCCGCTGCTTTAGGGGATCGATCGGCGATGTTCTCGGCCGCTACTGGGCGGCGGCGCAGGCGCACGGCCCGTCCCGCCACGTCGTCCGCCTGACCGCCGATTGTCCCCTGACCGACTGGCAGGTGATCGACGCGGTGATCGACCATCACCTGGAGGAAGGCGCCGACTTCACCAGCAACGACCAGAAGGACACCTTCCCCAAGGGCCTCGAAGTCGAGGTCTTCAAGACCGGCCACCTGGAAAGCGCCTTCCACGAGGCCAGGGACCCCTACGAGCGCGAGTTCGTCACGCCCTTCTTCCTGCACAACCCCGACCGTTTCCGCTTGGCCAACCTGGAATGCGACCCGCCCATGGCCGACCTGCGCTGGAGGGTCGACACCCCCGACGACCTCGCCTTTGTCACCCGGGTCTACGAAGCCCTCTATCCGACCGATCCGGCCTTTCTGTCGGAGGATGTGGTGAATCTGACCCGGGATGACAAAAAGAGCGTTCGAGCGGTCGGGTTTTAGCGTCCGTCAGCGACCCAGCACTTCTCCAGGCTTCTCAGCGTCTCATCGAACCAGGTCGCAAGGGCGCTTCCCTCGATGTCCGCTAGATAGATTCTGCCGCGGGGAGTGCTGTGATGCGAAACAAACCACTCGCTCGCCCAGGCTTGGTAGATTGGCCGGCTGAAGCTGGAAACAGAGCCGAGTTCGACGAAGGGTGTCGGCAGGCGCAGGATGTTTCGTGCATTCATGTTTTTGAGCGCTTGGTCGACCTCGATGCAATTGGGGCCCTTGGCCCACCGGCTCGCGTAGCGCTTCTTGTCAGTTCCGGAATCGAGCCTAGCCAGGATGCCCTGGTCGTCACCGGATCGGTAGCCGTAGTAGAAGCGCAGTAACAGCCACTCATCGTCCATCCTACGCGCCACGCTGATGCCAGACCAAAAGGCCGGACTGTCCCTCAAAGGTAACGAACGAGTCCTCTCCCAGAACGGCGTCAACGAACACCGCATCGTCTGGTCCGGTGAGCTCCACCTCCCCACCCGTTGACGCGCAATTCGCCACCAGAAGTAGACAAGCCAACAGTACGGCCCGGGCGCCAGCTCTCATTCCGGTTCCCCTCCCACAACATTTCTTTCTGGCATACCGTGGATTTGCTTTTGTCTTCCGTTCTCATTTTCGATGGCGTCGCCCGTGCCATTCCCGAGGGCCAAGGGCCGGGTTTTCGCCCTCAGCGAACAGGACTACGGTCGCCGTGATTTCGTGAGGGACCTAGATGGCGGTTGCGATCCTGCAGGCGCGGATGAGCTCCAACCGGTTGCCCGGCAAGGTGCTGAGGCCCATCCTCGGCGCGCCGATGATTGAGCGCCAGCTGGAGCGGCTTCGGCGCTGTGAGACACTCGACCGCCTGATCATCGCCACCAGCGACGAGGCCTCCGACGATGTCCTGGAGGACGCCCTGAAACCCTTCGACGTCGAGGTCTTTCGCGGCCCCCTCGCCGATGTGCTCGGCCGCTTCGTCAAGGCGATCGGCGCCCTTGGGCTGGAAGGCCAGATGGTCCGTCTCACCGCCGACTGCCCGCTGGCCGATCCGGGGGTGATCGATGAAGCGGTGCGCCTGCACGCCAGGCTCGGCGTCGACTATCTGTCCAACGGACGCAAACGCACCTATCCGCGGGGCCTGGATGTCGAGGTGTTCGACACCGCCGCCCTTCTCCAGGCCGGCCGCGAGGCGACCGATCCCTATGACCGCGAGCACGTAACGCCCTATCTCTACCGCTATCCCGGCCTCTTCACCCAGGGTTACCTGGAACAGGATATCAACGAGAGCGCGCTTCGCTGGACCGTCGATACGCCGGAGGATTTCGCCTTTGTGGAACGGGTCTATGAAGCCCTCTATCCGGCCAACCCAGCCTTCACCTCGGCGGACATCCGCGCCCTGCCGTTTTCCCACTACGAGGAGGCTCCTGAATGACCCAGCAACACCCTAAGGACGCCTGGGCCGGATCCTTCGGCGCGGAATATACCCAGCGCAATTCCGCCTCCGCCGACGCCCTGCGCGGGCGGGCCAGGATGTGGGCGCGGATGGGTCAGGCCTTCCATGACGACCCGCCCAAATCGGCGCTCGAGGTGGGCTGCAATCTCGGCCTCAACCTTCGGGTCCTGCCGGGACTCTTCGACATGGAACTGTCAGCGATCGAGCCCAATGAGGCGGCGCGCGAGCGGGTGCTGAAGGACGGGGTGCTTCCGGCCGACCGGCTCTTCGCCGGGTTTGGCGACAAAATCCCCCTGGGCGATGGGGCGGTGGAGCTGGCCTTCACCACAGGCGTCCTGATCCACGTCCATCCCGACCACCTGAACGCCACGGTGGACGAAATCGTCCGGGTTTCATCCAAGTACGTGATCTGCTCTGAGTATTTCTCGCCCAGGCCCGAGACCCTGACGTACCGCGGCAACGAGGGCCTGTTGTTCCGCAACGATTTTGGCAGCGTCTACATGGACCGGCATCCGGAGCTGAAGCTTGTCGACTACGGCTTCTTCTGGAAGCGCGCCACGGGCCTGGATGACACGACCTGGTGGCTGTTTCGGAAGGGCTAGCCCCGCGAGCCGCCGGCTTCCCAGCGCTGCAAGGCAGCGTCTCTGGTCAGATGGAGCCCGACGGCCTGGGCGATCCGCTGGGAGGCCCGGTTCTCCCGCTTGATCGTTGCAATGACCGGCCCGGAAGGCAGGGCCATTCGCACCATGGCCTTGCCCAGTCCGCGGCCTCGCGCCGACGGAGCGACGGTCCAGCTTAGCTCTGTTTCCTCGCCATGGTCGATCCGAACGACGCCGACCGGTTCGCCGTCCGCCTCGGCGATCAGCAATTCACGGTCCCCAGTCTCAAGGGAGGCGCGGAGCCAGCTCAGGTGCTGGTCCCACTCCACCGGCGCTTCGTTGACAGACGCCTCGCGGGTCAGGGGATCGTTGCGCCACTCAAACAGGAGGGGCGCGTCTTCAAGGGTGGCGGCCCGCAGACGGAGCGCCGGAGCCGCGAGCGGCATGGTCAATGCACCCAGGCAATGGCAAAACCGTCATAGCCCTTTGAGCCCACCGTCTGGATGGCGGTGGCGGTAACGCGGGATTCCAAGGCCAGGACATCGAACAGGCGGCGGACCCCCTGGATGGCCGGATCGGGAGAGTTCCGGTCAATGACGCCGCCGTCGCGGACCACGTTGTCGACGATGATGAGGCCGCCGGGACGCACCCGTTCGAGGCAAAGGGTGAAGTACTCGGGGTTCTGATCCTTGTTGGCGTCGATGAAGGCCAGGTCGAACGGGCCCTCAAGGGTGGGCAGGATATCGATGGCAGGGCCGACCCTGACCTCCACTCGGGCCGTGAGGCTGGCGGCGGCGAGGTTGGCGCGGGCGACCTCTGCGTTCTGCGGATTGATTTCCAGGGTGATCAGTTCGCCGTCCCTGGGAAGCGCCCGCGCCAGCCAAAGGGCGCTGTAGCCGCCGAGGGTTCCCACCTCAAGGATGCGCCTTGCGCCGATAGACTTGGAAAGGATGTGAAGGAGCTTGCCCTGGCTTGCGGAGACGCTGATCGGCATCAGGCCCGCCTCATCAGAACGAGCTAAGGTTGCATCGAAGACGGGGTCGGCCCCGACCAGATGGGCTTCGATAAAGCCGTCAACCGTGGTCCAGGTTTCGATCATCGGATCATGTCTTCGGCGAGGGGCTCGCCGCGCTTGAGATCGCGCGATGCGGTGTGGCCAAGCACCTCGGGGAGGCGCCTGGGGGGAAGGCCGAGGCCCGGGCGGATCGAGCGAACATTGGCGGCGGTGAGGGTCTCGCCCGCCGCGACATCGGCGACCACATAGAGCGAACGGCGGAACTGCAGGTTGGCGGTCTCCACCCCTTCGCGCTTGAAGCTGGCGCGGCCGAGCGCCCGCCAGGCGTCCTTGCAGTCGCGGACCAGGGCTGAGAACTCGGCCGGCTCCAGGCTAAACTCGGCGTCCGGACCGCCGTCGGCGCGGGCCAGGGTGAAGTGCTTTTCGATCAGGGTCGCGCCAAGGGCGACGGCGGCGATCGAGGCGGCGATCCCAGGGGTATGGTCGGAAAGTCCGCCTTCGACCCCGAAACGGTCGGCCAGCATGGCGACGTTGCGGACGTTGGCCGCCTCGATGGGAGCGGGATAGCTGGAGGTACAGTGCAGCAGGACCAGGCCCGGACAGCCGTTGGACAAGGCCGTGTCCACGGCTGTCTGCATCTCCTCCTCATTGGCCATGCCGCTGGAAATGATCATCGGTTTCCCGCAGGCCGCGACGCGGGCGATCAGGGGCAAGTCGATGATCTCGAAAGACGCGATCTTGTAAGCTGGCGCATCAAGGCTTTCGAGCAGGTCGACGGCTGTGTCGTCGAAGGGAGTCGAGAACATCGGCACGCCGTGCGTCTTCGCGCGCTCGAACAAGGGCGCGTGCCACTCGTACGGGGTGCAGGCTTCGCCATAGAGGTCGTGCAGGGTGCGGCCGTCCCAAAGCCCGCCGCGCAGGACGAATTCGGGACGGTCAACATCGATGGTGATGGTGTCAGCGGTGTAGGTTTGAATCTTGATAGCATCGCAGCCGGTGGCCGCCGCCGCATCCACCAGAGCCAGGGCGCGGTCCAGGCTGCCGTTGTGGTTGCCGGACAGTTCGCAGACGATATAGGGCTCATGGTCCCTGCCGATCTTGCGGCCCGCGATTTCGATCATGCGCCAAGCGCCTTTTTGAGTGCGGCGGCGACCCTTTCCGGATCCTCGTCCGCCATGCCCGGATAGAGAGGGAGACTAAGGGCCTTGGCGTACCATTCCTGAGCGCCCGGAAGGTTAAGGCCGGGATCGATCCCCCGGTAATAAGGCTGGGTGTGGACGGGTATGTAGTGGACCTGAGTGCCGATACCCTCGGCCCGGAGAGCGTCAGCGACGGCGCGGCGGGTGGTCCCGGCGGCCTCAAAGTCGATGAGGACGGTCATCAGGTGCAAAGCCGGGTTGGACCAGGACGGCCGCTCGGCGATGCTGACAAGGTTGGCCAGCGGCGCGAGGGCTGTCCCATAGGCGGCGGCGAGCGCACGGCGGCGTTCGACAAAGCGGTCGAGCTTGGCGAGCTGCGAAACCCCCAGGGCGCACAGAACGTCCGGCAGGCGATAGTTGAAGCCGACCTCGCTCATCTCATAGACCCAGGGATCCGCGCCCCCGGGCCGCTCCATGCCGTGACCGCGCAGGCGGCGCAGGCGCTCGGCAAGGACGGGGTCGTTGGTGGTGACCATGCCGCCCTCGGCGGTGGCGATGGTCTTGACTGGGTGGAAGGAGAAGCAGGCCATGGCCGAGTAGGCGCAATTGCCGACCGGCTCATCGCCGCCGCCGAAATCCGCTGTCGAGCCGACCGCATGGCAGGCGTCTTCGATCACCACCGCGCCGACCCGCTCGGCGATGGTCGAGAGGGCGGGAAGATCGACGACGTCGCCCCGCAGATGGACGGGGATCACCGCCGCGATCCTGCGGCCGCCGGCCCGGACGATGGCCTCTTCCAGAGTTTCCGGGGTCATCAGGCCCGTGGCTGGATCCACATCGGCGAAGACCACATCGGCCCCCACGAACCGCGCGCAGTTGGCGCTGGCCAGGAAGGTGGTCGAAGGGACAATGGCCACGTCGCCGGGCCCGGCCTTCAAGGCCAGCATGCAGAGGTGCAGGGCGGCGGTGCCGTTGGCGCAGACTACGGCGTATTGGGCGCCCACCTTGGCGGCGAAGGCCTTTTCGAAGGCTTCGACGGTGGGGCCGGTGGTCAGGAAATCGCCGCGCAGGGCCTCGGCGACCGCCGCGATATCGTCGTCCTCGATGGTTTGGCGGCCGTAGGGAAGGAAGCCGGACACCTTCGCGCTTACGCCTCCAGCATCCGCTTGAGACCCGGCCCGTCCAGCCACTCATCATTGATGTCGCTGGAATAGACGAAGTCGTCGGCGACGCCCTTGGCGCCGTCCTTGCGGAAGGATGTGCGGGCGTATTCGACGAAATCGGGCTCGATGGCGTAGCGGTCGCCAAGATCGACTGTGTTCCGGGCGTCGTCCGAGGAGATCATCATCTCGTGCAGCTTTTCGCCGGGGCGGATGCCGATAATCTTGGTGGTGGCGTTTGGGGCCATCGCCTTCAGAAGGTCCGGCATGGTCATGGACGGGATCTTGGGCACGAAGACCTCGCCGCCGCGCATGATCTCCAGGCTGGAGAGCACGAAATCGACGCCCTCGTTGATAGTGATCCAGAACCTCGTCATCCGCGCGTCGGTGATCGGAAACTCGGTGACGCCCTTGTCGATGAGCCGGCGGAACAACGGGACGACGCTGCCACGCGAGCCCACCACATTGCCGTAGCGGACCACCGAAAACCGCGTGCCGATGTCCCCCGCCAGGTTGTTGGCCGCCACGAAGGTCTTGTCCGACGCCAGCTTGGTCGCGCCATAGAGGTTGATCGGGTTGCAGGCCTTGTCGGTGGAAAGGGCGATCACCTTCTGGATGCGGTTGGTGAGGCTCGCCCAGACGATGTTCTCGGCGCCCAGCACATTGGTGTGGATGCATTCCGACGGATTGTACTCGGCGGCCGGCACCTGTTTGAGGGCGGCGGCGTGGATGACGATGTCGGTGCCGCGCAAGGCGAGCGTCAGGCGCTCGCGGTCGCGGACGTCGCCGAGGAAGAAGCGCATCCTCTGCATGGTCTCGGCGTCGAACTGTTCGGCCAGTTCCGCCTGCATCTCGGACTGTTTCAGCTCATCGCGGGAATAGACGATCAGTTTTCGCGGCTTGGCGTTCTTCAGCGCATTGGTGATGAACCGCCGTCCGAACGAGCCGGTGCCGCCGGTGACGAACACCGCCTTGCCGTCGATAACAGAGGTCTTAGGAGCGAACTTCCCGGCCATGCGGCCTCCCCAAGCGAATCAACGCTGTAGGCAGCCTAGCGGGCCGGGAGTCTCCGGCCAATGCGACCTTAAGGTCTGCCGACGCTGTGATAGGAGAAGCCAAGTTCGCGCATGATGCCCGGCTCATAGATATTGCGCAGGTCGACGAGGACCGGGCTCTTCATCGAGGCCTTGATCTTGGCGAAGTCCATGACCCGGAACTGGGCCCATTCGGTGAGCAGGACGACGCAGTCCGCGCCTTCGGCCGCCGCATAGGCGTCGGTGACATAGTCGACGTCGGAGAGCAGGGTCTCGGCCCCGTGGGCTTCGGGATCTGTGGCCCGGATCTTGGCGCCCATGGCCTGCAGGGCCGGGACGATAACCAGGGAGGGCGCCTCGCGCATGTCGTCGGTGTTGGCCTTGAAGGTGAGGCCCAGGACCGCAATGGTCTTGCCGGCGATATCCCCGCCCATGGCCTGCGCGATCTTGTGGGCCATGGCGGTCTTGCGCTTTTCGTTGACCCGAACCGTGGCCTCGACGAGCTCCAGCGGCCGGCCGGCGTCAAAGGCGGTGGAGGCCAGGGCCTTGGTGTCCTTTGGGAAGCAGAAGCCGCCGTAGCCGGGGCCCGGCTGCAGGAACTTGGCCCCGATACGCTCGTCCAGGCCAATGCCCTTGGAGATCTGTTCGACATCGCCGCCGATGGCTTCGCAGAGGTCGGCGATCTCGTTGATGAAGGTGATCTTCATGGCGAGGAAGGCGTTGGCCGCGTACTTGATCAGCTCGGCGGTGCGCCGGCCGGTGAAGATGACCGGGCTCTCATTGAGGGTCAGGGGCCGGTACAGCTCAGCCATCACCTCGCGGCCGCGGGCTTCATCGGCGCCGATAACCACGCGGTCGGGTTTCATGAAGTCGGCAATGGCCGCGCCTTCGCGCAGGAATTCCGGATTGGAGACCACGGCGAAGTCGGCGCCGGGGGCCTTCTTGCGGATGATGGCCTCGACCTCGTCGCCGGTGCCCACCGGCACGGTGGACTTGTTGACCACCACGGTGAAACCGCGCAGGGCCGGGGCGATCTCCTCGGCCACGGCATAGACGTAGGAGAGGTCCGCGTGGCCGGTATTGGCGCTTTGCGGGGTGCCGACGGCGATGAACACCGCGTCGGCCTGGCTGACCGATCCGTTCACTTCGGTGCCGAAGGACAGGCGCTCTTCCCGGACGTTGCGCTGGACCAGGGTCTCGAGGCCCGGCTCATAGATCGGGATGCCGCCCTGGCGCAAAAGGTCGATCTTGCGCTTGTCCTTGTCCAGGCAGGTGACGGTGTGGCCGAGGTCGGCGAAACAGGCGCCGGCGACAAGGCCGACGTATCCCGTGCCAATGACCGTGACGTGCATAGGACGTTTCCTAAGGGCGAAGCGGATGGGCGGCTAATAGGGGGTTTTTCGAGAGGCGGCTAGGCCGTGTTGAGACGTCCGGCCAACAGGTCGTCGAAGTAGCGTATGGTCTTTGAAAGACCGTCCTTCAGCGCCACGGTGGGTTGCCAGTCGAGGATATCGCGGGCCTTTTCGATATTCGGTTGGCGCTGCCGCGGATCGTCGGTGGGGAGCGGCTTGAACACCAGGGTCGACTTCGAGCCGACGCCTTCAAGAACCAGGTCGGCGAGCTGGCGGATGGTGAATTCGTTGGGATTGCCAAGGTTGATCGGGCCGGTGATCTCGTCTGGACTGTCCATCAGCTTGATCAGGCCGCCCACCAGGTCGTCGACGTAGCAGAAGGACCTGGTCTGATCGCCTTCGCCGTAGATGGTGATGGCCTCGCCACGCAGGGCCTGGACGATGAAGTTCGACACCACCCGCCCGTCGTTGGGGTGCATGCGCGGACCATAGGTGTTGAAGATCCGCGCCACCTTGATGCGCAGACGGCACTGGCGCCAGTAGTCGAAGAACAGGGTCTCGGCGCAACGCTTGCCCTCGTCGTAGCAGGAGCGCGGCCCGATCGGATTGACGTGGCCCCAGTATTCTTCCGGCTGCGGATGGACGTTGGGATCGCCATAGACCTCGCTGGTCGAGGCCTGGAGGATCTTGGCGCCGACCCGCTTGGCCAGGCCCAGCATGTTGATCGCGCCGTGCACCGAGGTCTTGGTCGTCTGAACCGGGTCGTGCTGGTAGTGCACGGGGCTGGCCGGGCAGGCCAGATTGTAGATCTCGTCGACCTCCACATAGAGCGGGAAGGTCACATCGTGGCGGATGAACTCGAAATTGTGGTTGTCCAGCAGGTGGCGGATATTCATCCGCGCGCCGGTGAACAGGTTGTCGACGCAGATCACCTCGTCGCCGCGATCCAGCAGGCGCTCGCACAGGTGGGAGCCAAGGAAACCGGATCCGCCGGTCACCAGGACGCGCCTGGTCAGATGCCTGTCGGTGATCCCGTATTCGCTCATTCTGTTCGAAATTCCCAAGGTGTGGACGCCAGATAGCCGCCCGCCTGATGATTGGCTAGCGGTCTGAGGGGGGCATGTCCTGGCGGCCCGCCTCTTCGCGCCGGTCCCAGGCTCTGCGCCAGCCTCTATGCGTCGCCGCGCCATAGATCAGGAAGGCGATAACCCAGGCGCCGATAAGAATGAGCCCGTGGACGCCCAGGCGTTCGGCAAGATAGGCGCCGGCGGCCAGCAACCCGCTGACGAACAGCAGCAGCCACACCGCGCGCTGCGGCCCGAAACGCTCGATCAGCAGATGGTGGATATGGTCGCGCCCCGGCGCGAAGGGGGCCCGCGCCACCCAGGTGCGGCGCAGATAAAGCCAGATGGTGTCCGCCGCCGGGATGAAGAAGAACCAAAGCGCGGTGCCGGGCTTGAAGACGCGATTGGGCAGGGACGACAGCTCGATGGCGAAATAGGCCAGGGTGAAGCCGAGCACCAGGGTCCCGCAGTCCCCTAAGAACACCAGAGCGGGTTTGCCCGGCCGCAGGGGCAGATTGACCACCAGGAAGGCGCTCAGGGCGCCGATCAGGGCCATGATCAAGAGCGAGCTGTTCAGGCCCGCCGCCATGGTCGCCTTGGCCATCAGGGCCATGGCGATCAGGATGATGCCGCCGGACAGGCCATCGACCCCGTCGATCATGTTGATGCCGTTGGTGATCGTCAGCATGACCAGGATGCTGAAGGGGACGGCGAAGATCCCCAGGAAAATGTCGACCCCGGCGATGCGCACGGCCACATCGTCTATCAGGGCGTGGTCGACGACCACCGCCAGGACGCAGGCGGTCAGCTGGGTAAGGAGCTTGATCCGCGGGGCGACGGGCTTGTGGTCGTCCCAAAGCCCGAGCACGGCCAGCAACAGGGCCCCGATCAGGAAGCCGATGTGCTGACCCAGAACCAGGATAAGGCTGGGCGGGCCCATCATTACGGCCAGGATGGTGGTCGCCACGCCGCCGATGCCGATCGCCAGGCCCCCGATGATCGGGGTCGGGCGCGCGTGCTGTTTGCGGCCGGCGGGATTGTCGATGAGGCCGAGCCTGCCCGCGACCGGATAAAGCACGGCCAAGCATAGGGCAGTCACGATCAGGCCGCCGGCAAAAGCGAGCGCATGTAGCTCAGACATTTAAGCCCCACCGAGGGCGCCTGACAGGCGCGACCCGTCATATGAGCAAGGTTAAAGACGGGCAAGGCTAAAGCCGACATAGGCGAAGCGGAGGCTCGCTTGAGTTGAACAGGCGGTCCAGAATGGCGGCCCGCGGCGCGATTCGAGTGGGGATGTCCCTGCTTCTGTTATCTCGCCGCCGCCCGCCCGTGGCGCCGCTTACGACGGGTTCTAATAGGAGCGCCCAACCCTTGCCGACCGCACCTTTACCGGGCGCCGGGCTGCGTAAGACGGTGATCCGCGCATTCGGTTTCACCGGCGCGGTGTTTGCCCTGGATCGGATGATTCAGGTGGCGATTCTGGCGATCCTCGCCCGGCTGCTCACCCCCACGGAGTTCGGGGTGGTGGCGGCGGCTTCGCTGGTGGTCAGCCTGATGGGCCAACTCAGCCAGATGGGCTTGCTGACGGTGATGATCCAGGATCGTGACCTGACCCCGGCCAAGATGGCGGTGGTCAGGACGATCATCCTTTCCGCGGCCGCGGTGCTGTTCGTGGCCGCTCTTCTTGGCGCGCCGCTCGCCAGCCTATGGTTCCGCAACGACGATGTGACCGGCGTGGTCCGGTTCATGGCGGTGATGATCCTGGCCTTCGGAATCGTCGGCATTCCCCACGCGACGCTGATCAGAGACCTCAGGGCGCGGGATATCGCGATCCTGGACCTGGTTTGCGGCGTCATCGGCAACGGACTGATCGCCGTCCCCATGGCTCTGAACGGGTGGGGTTACTGGAGCCTGGCGGCCGGCGCGATGTCGCAGCATCTGCTGCGCACCTTGGCCGTGGTGATCATCACCCGGCTGCCGTTCACCTTCGGGTTTGAACTCGCGACAGCCCGGCGGCTGATGACCCTGGGGGTTGGCTATATCCTGACCACCTTTCTGCATCGGGCTGCGACCGAGGGCGACAGGCTGATCATCGGCCGTACTCTGACGGCGGGGGATCTTGGGCTCTACAGCCGGGCCAATGGCCTGATGGCGTTTCCGGCCGCCTTTTACGGCGCCCTGGTCGACCGCATCGCCTTTCCCGCCTTCTCCAAGGTTCAGGACCACGCCCGGCGGATGAAAGAGGGCTATGGCCACGCCCTGAGCATAACCGCTGTGATCGGCATCCCCCTGACAGTCGCCATGATCGCATTTGGGGACAAGATCGTGCTGGTCATCTTGGGGCAGGCCTGGGCGCCGGCGATCGCCCCATTCCAGGTCCTGAGCATCGCTTGCTATCTGCGCCTGGCCGACCGGGTGAACGCCAGCCTGCTGCGCAGCGTCGGCAGACCCTTCTGGATGGCGCGGCTGCAAGCTGTGGTCGTCGTGACGACCCTCATCGGCTGCACCTTCGCCGTCCGCTACGGCATTGTCGGAGTCGCGGCGGCCGTCACAGGCGCGGCGGCCTTGAGCTATATCCTTCTGACCACCGCGTCGGTGCGCATCGCCGGGCTGAGCTTCATCGATTTTCTGCGGAGCCAGATGCACGGCGCGGCCTCGGGTCTGCTCACGGCCCTTGCCTCCGCCGTGGCGGTGGTTGCGGCGGCCGCGTTGCAGGCCGGACCGCTGGTGTCGCTTCTACTGGGTGTGGGGATCGTCGGCGGCGCGGCCCTGGCGGGCGTGCTCGCCGCGCCGAGCCTGTTCCTGGGGCCGGATATGCGCCAGGCCTTGACCACGGCGGCCGGGATCATCGGTCTGAAATGGATCCCGGGAAGCATCCGAAGCTAGGTATAGCCGAACAGGCGCATCAAGCGGCCGGCCTCGCCTGTTTCGAACCGCTCGACCATCGACTGGGGAAGTTCGGTCCGCCACTTGCCGCGGCCGTCATAGATCGGCTGATTGACCCGAAGCGTCCGCTGCGCCGTTGGATCGTCGGGGTCGAGGTCGATGGCGCCATTCCAGACCTGGCGCTTCTCGTGATAGCGCAGAAGATCGCCGGTATAGGCGAGGCCCAAAAACTGGCAGATGCGCCGAAGTTCGCGGGCGGCATCTGTAACTATGTCCTCATAGCGGACGGTGAGGACGTCGGCCCGGTCCATCTGCGCCGCCCCTTTGGCGTTGGCGTCGATCCAACGGGCGAGACCGCGCTCCTGACTGTTGTACCGCTTGCCCAGCGACAGGGTGACATCGCGCCCATCGCGGACCAGAAAGATGAACTTCGCGCCGGGCAGGAGTCCTCGAATCTTGGCGATCCGCTCAACGTGAGCCGGGGTCTTCTCCAGCAAGAACGGCTTACCCGCGGCCGCGGCTTCCTGATCCAGGTTCAGCAGCCGGCGCCAGTTGACCGGCGGCATCATCGCCCCGCTCTCGTACAGGGGCAGGTGAATGTCGGGATGGGTGGCGAGGATGGTGGCCAGCAGGGTCGTTCCGCTGTGACCACAGCCGACGATGAAGCCCAAGTTCTCAATTCTGCGGCCGCGGCGGTACGCAGCCTCACCCACCGCACCCCTGAGGCGCGAGACTGCGTTGGCGGGGTTTTTCACCGCTCGCGCCAGGCGGGCGGCGTTCCGCTGTAGATTGGGTCTGCGGAACGGTGACAGGCGATCGGCGCTCATTGTTATGGCGTAATCACGGGTTGAGGTCGGCAGACAAGGTCCTTACCAAACGTTGCGAAAGCCCACCCGCCGGATTCGGCCCGAAACGGACGCTGATGAAGATTTCGATCGTCACCATTTCGTTCAACCAGGCTCCCTTCCTCGAAGCCACCCTGCGTTCGGTGGTTGACCAGGACTATCCCGACGTCGAATACATCGTCGTCGATCCCGGATCGACCGATGGAAGCGGCGCTATCCTCGACCGCTACCGGGACAGGATCGCCAACCTGGTCCGGGAGAAGGACAGCGGTCCCTCGGAGGGGCTGACCCACGGTTTTGCCGTGGCGACCGGCGAAATATTCGGGTTTTTGAATTCAGACGATCTTCTCTCCCCCGGCGCGCTTAGCCGCGTGGCGGCTCGTTTTGCGGCCGATCCAGATCTGCAAATCCTGTCTGGCCATGTCCGCGTTATCGACCACACGGGGGCCAGAGTGCGTAACTCCTACTCCGACCGTTTCGACGTCAAGGCCTTCGCCTATGGCGCGTGCAGCGTCTGCCAGCCGTCGACCTTCTTCCGCCGGGACCTGTACCGACAGTCACGCGGGTTCAATCTGAACAATACGGTCTCCTGGGACGGGGAACTGTTCTTGGACCTGCACCAGCTTGCGACCAAGGCGGAGGTGATCGACGACTTCCTGAGCAGTTTTCGCATCCACCCGGGCTCGATCACCGCCGGCGGGCGCCAGGGGGCGACCCTGCGACGCTTCAAACGCCAGCGGTTCGAGGCGATCATGGGCCGGCCGTGGCGTCCTCTCGATGGGGTGGCGTGGGGCTATTACCGGGTGCGCAAATATCTGCTGGAGCCACGCTCCCTCATCGAGCGGGTAACGCGGGGCTCGATTTTTCGGCGCTATGGGCGGCCCGCGGCTTGAGATCGAGCGTTGACCATCCTCCGCTTTGTGGCGATAGACGGGCCCTTGCAGGGAAGGCGTTGTGGCTAAAGCGTCAAGTTATTGGTGTGCGGTGCAGACCCAGCCGAACCGCGAAGCGCTCGCGGCCCTCAATCTCGATAGACAGGGCTTCGAAGTGTTCTTTCCGCGGCGGCTGCGCACGGTGCGCCACGCCCGGCGGTTGCAGCACCGGCTGGTCGGCTATTTTCCCGGCTATCTGTTCGTCCGGCTGAACGCGGCGACCGATCCGTGGCGGTCGGTCAACGGCACCTTCGGCGTGCGCAATCTGGTCATGTGCGGCGACAGGCCCGCCCGGGCGCCGGACGCGCTGATCGATTTCCTGCGCGACCACGCGGGCGCGGATGGGTTCATAAAATCCTTGCAGGACTTTGCCCCCGGCGACCGGGTCAAGGTCCTCTCCGGCCCCTTCGCCGACGTTATCGGAACCCTGGAGCGGGTCGAGGGAGCGGGGCGGGTCAGAATACTGATGGAACTGATCGGCGGCCGCGCGCCCGTTGTCACCGAAACGGCGAACCTCGTCCTCGCTTCCTGAGCAAAAAACGGTATCTAGAACCCGTCGGTCACTAGGGCCGGTTCAGCTTTCGTCTGCATGGCTCGGGGCGGCGTTTTCACCCTGAGTGCGGTAGCTATGGAAAACCTCGCAAACACATGACCAAGACTGCGCTCATCACCGGAGTTACCGGCCAAGACGGGGCCTATCTGTCCGAACTGCTGCTGGCCAAGGGCTACACCGTGCACGGGGTGAAGCGCCGCTCGTCCTCGTTCAACACCGGCCGCATCGACCATCTCTATGAGGACCCTCACGAGGCCAACCCGCACCTCATCCTGCACTACGGCGACATGACCGATGCGACGAACCTCATCCGCATCGTGCAGGAGACCCAGCCGGACGAGATCTACAACCTGGCGGCCCAGAGCCACGTGCAGGTCAGTTTCGAGACGGCGGAATACACGGCCAACGCCGACGCCATCGGGACGCTGCGCCTGCTGGAAGCGATCCGCATTCTGAAGCTGGAAAGGAAGACCCGCTTTTACCAGGCCTCGACCAGCGAGCTGTACGGCAAGGTTCAGGAAATCCCGCAGTCGGAGACGACGCCCTTTTATCCCCGCAGTCCCTATGCGGCGGCCAAGCTCTACGCCTACTGGATCACGGTGAACTACCGTGAGGCCTATGGAATGCACGCCTCCAACGGCATCCTGTTCAACCACGAGAGCCCGCTGCGCGGCGAGACCTTCGTCACCCGCAAGATCACCCGCGCCGTGGCGGCGATCAGCCTGGGCCTTCAGGAGCGTCTGTATCTGGGCAACCTCGACGCCAAGCGCGATTGGGGTCACGCCAAGGACTATGTCGAGGGCATGTGGCGCATCGTCCAGCACGACACGCCCGATGACTTTGTGCTCGCCACGGGCGAGACCCGCACGGTTCGCGAGTTCGTCGACGCCGCCTTCAGCCATGTGGGCGTGAGCCTGGACTGGCGGGGCGAAGGCAAGGGCGAGGAAGGGGTGGACAGGGCGAGCGGCAAGGTTCTGGTGGCGGTCGATCCGCGATACTTCCGGCCCACCGAAGTGGAAATCCTGATCGGCAATCCGGCAAAGGCCAAGGAAAAGCTTGGCTGGACGGCCACCTGCGATTTCGCCGAACTGGTCCGGGAGATGGTGGCTGCCGACCTGGTGACCATCGCCGCGGAAAACCGCAAAGATCATGGCTGAGACTTCGCTCAGCGGCGCGAAAGTCTTCGTCGCGGGCCACCGCGGCATGGTCGGCGCGGCCCTGGTCCGCCGGCTAGCGGACGAGGGGTGCGAGGTGCTCACTTTGCCTCGCGATACGGCCGACCTGCGCCGTCAGGCCGATGTCGAATCCTGGATGGAAAAGAACCGTCCTGACGTGGTGTTCCTGGCCGCGGCGAGGGTCGGCGGCATCCTCGCCAACAACGTCTATCCGGCGGACTTTCTCTACGACAACCTGATGATCGAGGCGAACGTCATCGAGGCCGCCCGCATCGCCGGGACCAGAAAGCTCGTCTTCCTCGGCTCCTCCTGCATCTATCCCCGCGACGCCGCTCAGCCCATGCCGGAAAGCGCCCTGCTGACCGGGCCGCTGGAGCCCACTAACCAGTGGTATGCGGTGGCCAAGATCGCCGGCATCAAGCTGGCCCAGGCCTACCGCCGGCAGTACGGCTGCGATTTCATCTCGGCCCAGCCGACCAACCTCTATGGCCCAGGCGACAATTTCGACCTGGAAAAGAGCCATGTCATCCCCGCCCTGATGCGCAAGGCGCATGACGCCAAGGCCGACGGGGCCAGGACCATGACCGTCTGGGGCTCAGGATCGCCGCTGCGGGAGTTCCTGCACGTGGACGACCTGGCCGACGCCCTGGTCTTCCTGGCGAAAACTTACAGCGGCGAGGAGATCGTCAATGTCGGTTCGGGCGAAGAGGTGACGATCCGCGAACTGGCGACCGGCATCGCCCAGGCCGTGGGCTTCCAGGGCTCTCTTGAATTCGACGCCACCAAGCCGGACGGCACGCCCCGTAAGCTGGTCGACGTCTCCAAGCTCCACGGCCTGGGCTGGCGCCATTCCATCGGCTTGAAAGATGGTCTTGCTGAAACCTACCAGTGGTTCTTGAGCCACGGCGGGGCGTTGCGGGGCGTGGCTTGAGCGGGACCGTCTTCGTCACCGGTGGGGCCGGCTATATCGGCAGCCACTGTTCCAAGGCCTTCGCAAAGGCCGGCTGGACGGTGGTGGTGTTCGATGACCTCTCGCGCGGCTGGCGGGAGTTTGTGCGCTGGGGCGATCTGATTGAGGGCGATATCCGCGACGCGGCCGCGGTCGCCGGCGCCATTGCCAAGGTGAGGCCAGACATCGTCGCCCACTTCGCGGCGCTGGCCTACGTCGAGGAATCCACGATCGATCCGTCGGCCTATTACCGGACCAATGTCGGCGGGACCTTGAATCTGCTGGACGGTATGCGGGCGAGCGGCGTGGACAAGCTCCTCTTCTCTTCCACCTGCGCGACCTACGGGATTCCGGAGCGGACGCCGATCGATGAGACCTTCGTCCAGAACCCGATCAATCCCTACGGCCGCACCAAGCTCGTGGTCGAAGGGATGTTGAAGGACTTTGAGCGCGCCCACGGCATCCGCCACGTCGCGCTGCGCTATTTCAACGCCGCCGGGGCTGACATCGACGGCGAGATCGGCGAGCGCCACGTCCCCGAGACCCATGTCATGCCGCTGGCCATCGAGCGGTCGATGAAGGGCGATGCTCCCTTCCGCATCTTTGGGTCGGACTTCGACACCAGGGATGGCACCGCGGTGCGCGACTACATCCACGTGACGGACCTGGCCGACGCGCACTGCCGGGCGCTGGACTATCTGCAGAACGGCGGAGTCTCGGACGTCTTCAACATCGCCACCGGTAACGGGACCACGGTCGCCGAGATCGCCGACGCGGTGGAGCGCAAGAGCGGGCGGCCTCTGCAGCGGATCAAGGAAGGCCGCCGCGCCGGCGATCCGCCCGCCCTGGTCGCCTCCGCCGACAAGGCCTTGGAGATTCTGGGGTGGAAGGCGCAGCACTCCGACATCGACAATATTATCGAAACGGCATGGGCCTGGCACCTGAAGGACGGTCACCCTCAATGACAGCCAATCCGCTCGCCGCCGAGCTTCTCCGCCGCTTTGAAGGGCGCGATGCCGTGGTCGGAGTTATCGGCCTTGGCTATGTTGGCCTGCCGCTTTCCATGGCGCTTTGCGAGGCCGGCCTGAAGGTCATCGGTTTCGATCTCGATCCGGCCAAGCCCGCGGCCATCGCGGCCGGGCGGGCTTATCTGAAACATATCGACGCGGCGGCGGTGCTGGCCTTCCACCAGGCAGGCAAGCTCGACGCCACCACCGACATGGGCCGCCTGGGCGAGCCGGACGCGGTCCTGATCTGCGTCCCCACCCCGCTCACCGCCCACGAAGAGCCGGATTTGGCCCACGTGGTCGGGACCACCCAGGCTATCGGCAAGGTATTGCGCAAGGGCCAGCTGGTGGTGCTGGAATCGACCACCTATCCGGGGACGACCCGCGAGGTGGTGCAGCCGATCCTCGAACAGCTGAGCGGCCTGACGACCCACGAGGACTTCTTCCTCGGCTTCTCGCCCGAACGCGAGGATCCGGGCAATCCGAACTTCACCACGGCCACCATCCCCAAGGTGGTGGGCGCTGATGAGGATAGCTCGCGCGCCGCGATCAGCGCTCTCTACGGCGTCTTCATCGAAAAGGTCGTGCCGGTCTCCACCAGCGCGGCCGCAGAGGCGGTGAAGATCACCGAGAACATCTTCCGCTCGGTCAACATCGCCCTCGTGAACGAGCTGAAGACCATCTACAGCGCCATGGGGATCGACGTCTGGGAGGTGATCGAGGGCGCCAAGTCCAAGCCCTTCGGCTTCATGCCCTTTTATCCAGGCCCGGGCCTGGGGGGCCATTGCATACCGATTGATCCCTTCTATCTGACCTGGAAGGCCAAGGAATATGGGGTCGCCACGCGGTTCATCGAACTGGCTGGCCAGATCAATTCGGCCATGCCCGGACGGGTGGTGGACGTTTTGATGGGGGCCCTGAACGAGCACGCCGGCAAGGCGATGAAGGGCTCGAACGTCCTCATCCTCGGCATGGCCTATAAGAAGAATGTCGACGACACGCGGGAAAGCCCGGCGCTGCGCCTGGTGGAGCTCATCGAGGCCAGGGGCGCCAAGGTTCAGTACCACGACCCCTTCATCGACGAGATTCCGCCGACCCGCGAACACCCGACGCTTACGGGCCGCAAAGGCTGGGCCTGGGACGAGAAGGGGCTCGCCGACTTCGATGCGGTTCTGATCGTCACCGACCACGATGGGGTGGACTACAAGGGGCTCGCGACGAGCGCCAGACTCGTGGTTGACACCCGGAACGCCTGCGCCCGCGCCGGCGCCGATCTTTCCCGGGTGGTCCCGGCGTGAGGCGAAGCGTATTGATAGTTCAAAGAGGTGAGATTTGACCCGCGCGATCGTGCTCGTCATGGACAGCTTCGGCATCGGCGCCGCGCCGGACGCCGACACGTTTGGAGATGTGGGCGCAGACACCCTTGGAAATATCGCCGCCGCCTGCGCCGCCGGCCGAGCTGACGAGGCTGGCGTGCGCCAAGGCCCGCTGAAGCTTCCGAACCTCACCGCACTCGGCCTTGGCGAAGCCGCCAGGATGGCGACGGGCAAGTATCCCATCGGCCTCGAAGGACCAGCGAGCCGTGGCCAATGGGGCGCGGCGCATGAACAGTCGCTAGGTAAGGACACCCCCTCCGGCCACTGGGAAATGATGGGCGTGCCGGTGCGCTTCGACTGGCGCTATTTCCCCAAGACCTGCCCGACCTTCCCCAAGGAGCTGACCGACGCCCTGGCTGAGCGTTGCGGCTTCACCGGTTTTCTCGGCGACTGTCACGCGTCCGGCACCGAGATCATCGCCGAGCTGGGCGAGGAGCATGTGCGGACCGGAAAGCCGATCATCTACACTTCGGCGGACTCGGTCTTCCAGATTGCGGCGCACGAGGAACACTTCGGTCTCGACCGCCTCTATGAGGCCTGTCTGGTGGCCCGCGAACTGATTGATCCGATGAACGTCGGCCGGGTGATCGCCCGCCCCTTCGTCGGCGCCGACTCCAAGAGCTTCAAGCGCACCGGCAACCGCCGCGACTATTCGGTGCCGCCCCCCGCGCCGACCTTGCTCGACAAGGCGACCGACGCCGGACGTACGGTGCTGTCGGTCGGCAAGATCGGGGACATCTTCGCCCACTCGGGCACGGGCAAGATCATCAAGGCCGACGGGAACGAAGCCCTGTGGGAGGCAACCGATAAGGCGCTGGCCGAACTGCCGGACGGCGGGGTGATGATGACTAACTTCGTCGACTTCGATCAGCTCTACGGCCACCGCCGCAACATCGCCGGGTACGCCGCGGCGCTGGAGGCCTTCGATGCGCGCCTGCCGGCCTTCATCGAGACCCTGAAAGCCGGGGACCTGGTGATCATCACCGCCGACCACGGCTGCGACCCGACCTGGCCGGGCAGCGATCACACCCGCGAGTTCGTGCCGGTCCTTGCCTTTGGCCCCGCGGCCGGCGCCGGTTCAATCGGTGTTCGTGACAGCTTTGCCGATATCGCCGCCACGCTGGAGCGGCACCTGGACCTCCCCGCCGGCCTCGAAGGACGGGCTTGGGCGGCCTGATCCAAAGGCTCTAGGGCGGTGCGTATCTTCGCGCTTCTCACCGACGCCTACGGCGTGAACGGCGGTATCGCCGTCTATAACCGCGACTTCCTGGAAGCCCTGGCCGCCGACCCCAAGATCGAGAAGATCACCTGCCTGCCCCGCTTGATCGACCGGCCCATGACGCCGGTGCCGGACAAGATCGACTTTCGGGTGGCGGCGGCCAAGGGGATGCCAGCGTATCTGATCCAGTTCGCCAAGGCCTGGCGCGAGGCCAAGGAGAGCGATCTCATCTACTGCGCCCACGTCAGTCTCGCGCCGCTTGCCTGGCTCTACAGCGTGCTCTTCAGGAAGCCCGTCCTGGGCGCCCTTTACGGAATCGAGGCCTGGCAGCCGACGAAGCGCGCCATCACGGGGCGGCTATTGGTGAGCATCGGCTCATTTTACGCCATCAGCGCCTTCACCAAGGATCGCTTCCGCGCCTGGAGCGGGGTTGAGGATGATCGCATCGCTCTGTTGCCAAACGCCGTGCATCTTGAACGCTACGGCCTTGGCCCCAAATCCCCGGCGCTGGCCAAGCGTTTGGGGGTAACTGGCAGGACGGTGCTGATGACCTTCGGCCGATTGGTCTCGCAGGAACGGGCCAAGGGCTTCGATGAGGTCATGGATATCCTGCCGCGAGTGGCCGAGAAGATTCCCAATATCATCTACGTCATCGCGGGCGACGGCGACTACCGCCCGGCGCTGGAAGCCAAGGCCGAGCGCCTTGGGATCGCGGACAGGGTGGTGTTTTCCGGATTTGTCGATGAGGGGGAGAAGGCGGACTTTTATCGCCTCGCCGACGCCTATGTCATGCCCAGCCGCGGCGAAGGCTTCGGCTTTGTCTTTCTCGAGGCGATGGCCTGCGGTGTGCCCGTGGTGGCGAGCACGGCGGACGGCAGCCGCGATGCGGTCCTCGATGGCAAGCTCGGCGCCATGGTCGACCCCGATGATCCCGCAGCCTTGGAAGCGGCGATCCTGAAGGCGCTGAAGACAAAACCCGCCATTCCCGCCGGCCTGTCTCATTTCACCTTCGATGCCTTCGCCAAGCGGGCAAGGGCAGTGGCCCACGCCGCGATGCGGAAAGCCGCATGAAGACCGCGCTGATCTGCGGCGTGACCGGTCAGGACGGGGCCCACCTGGCGGCCCTGCTGCTCGACAAGGGCTATGCGGTCGTTGGCGCCTCGCGCGATGCGCAGATGTCGTCCTTCGCCAATCTGAAAGCGCTCGGCATTGACGGCCAGATCGCCAAGCGATCGATGGCGCTCACCGATTTTCGCAGCGTCATCCAGGTACTGACGGAGGTCGCCCCGGACGAGGTCTACAATCTTTCGGGCCAAAGTTCGGTGGGGCTTTCCTTCGAACAGCCGGTGGAATCGATCGAGAGCATCACGGTTGGCGCCGTGAATCTTTTGGAAGCGGTCCGTTTGAGCGGCGCGGCGATGAAGGTCTACAATGCCGGCTCCAGCGAATGCTTCGGTGACACCGGCGGCGAGCCTGCCAATGAGCTGTCACCCTTCCGCCCCAAGAGTCCCTACGCGACCGCCAAGGCGGCGGCCCATTGGGCCGTGGCCAACTACCGCGAGGCCTATGGCCTGTTCGCCTGCACCGGCATCCTTTTCAACCACGAGAGCTGGCTAAGGCCGCCCCGGTTCGTGACCCGCAAGATCGTCTCTGCGGCTTGCGATATCGCCAGGGGAACCAAGACCGACGCCCTGGAGCTCGGCAATATCGACATCAGCCGCGACTGGGGCTGGGCGCCGGAATATGTCGAGGCGATGTGGCGGATGCTGCAACAGGACGCCGCCGACGACTTCGTCATCGCGACCGGCGAGACCAACACCCTGGAAGCCTTCTGCGAGGCCGCCTTCGCCGCGGCAGGGGTGGAAATGGCGGGGAGGGTGACGATCAATTCCGGCCTTCTGCGGCCATCAGACATTCGGATTGGGCGCGGCGATGCGGCCAAGGCCAATTCGGTGCTCGGCTGGCAGGCGAAGTCCAAGATGCGTGATGTGGTCAAGATGATGGTTGAGTACGAGATGGCCGCCCATGGCTGAGGAGCCGCAATGGACCCGCGTGCTTGCGCCGCGCCGGAGCCTCTTGTCCCTGCCGCTGGCCGAGATGTGGGCCTATCGCGACCTGCTCCTGCTGCTGGTTCGGCGCGACTTTGTCGCCATGTACACGCAGACGATCCTTGGCCCCTTGTGGTTCGTGATCCAGCCGATCCTGACCATGATTGTCTTTACCGTGGTGTTCGGGAACATCGCTGGCATCTCCACAGACGGCGTGCCGGGGCCGGTGTTCTATCTGGCGGGTCTGACGTGCTGGACCTATTTCGCCGACAGCCTGACCAAGACCAGCGAGACCTTCACCCTCAACGCCAGCATTTTCGGCAAGGTCTACTTCCCGCGCGCCATCATGCCGCTCAGCATCGTCGTCTCGAACATGATCAAGTTCGGGGTGCAGTTCGTGCTGTTCCTGGTCTTCGCCGGATATTTCTGGTTCTCGGGAGCCAAGGTCGCGCCGAACCTGGTGGCTCTGACGCTGCCATTTCTGGTGCTGCTGCTGGCTATGCTCAGCCTCGGCGCGGGCATGATCGTCTCGTCCCTGACCACCAAATATCGTGACCTGCGGTTTTTGCTGACCTTCGCCGTGCAGCTCTTCATGTACGCGACGCCCGTGATCTACCCGGCCTCGGCCGTGCCGGAGAAATATCGCATCCTGATCCAGATCAACCCGCTCTCGCCGATCATTGAGACCTTTCGATATGGGTTCCTGGGTCAGGGGAATCACAGCTGGTTCGGGCTGCTCTATAGTCTTGGGGTCGCCGTCGTCTTGATGATCGTCGCTCTGGTGATCTTCAACCAGGTCGAGAACGACTTCATGGATACGGTCTAGATGCCCGACCTCGCTCTCAAGCTCGACAAGGTCTCGAAGATGTACCGCCTTGGCCAGGTGGGCACCGGCACCTTAGCGCACGATATCAACCGCGCCCTCGCCCGCATCCGGGGCAAGGAAGATCCCTTCGCCCAGGTGGGCCTGGTGAATGACCGCGAAGAGGCCGGGGGCGACTATGTCTGGGCGCTTGAGGACATCAATTTCGAGGTCACCCAAGGCGAGATCGTCGGCATCATCGGCCGCAACGGGGCCGGCAAGTCGACCCTGCTCAAGCTGCTCTCGCGGGTCACCGCCCCGACCAAGGGCAAGATCTTCATCAACGGCCGGATCGCCAGCCTGCTGGAGGTCGGCACAGGCTTCCACCCCGACCTCACCGGCCGCGAAAACATCTATCTGAATGGCGCTATCCTGGGGATGACCCGCAAGGAGATCACCGCCCGGTTCGACGAAATCGTCGCCTTTTCCGGCTGCGCCAAATACATCGATACGCCGGTGAAGCGCTATTCGTCGGGGATGTATGTGCGGCTGGCCTTTGCCGTGGCGGCGCACCTGGAAACCGACATCCTGATCGTCGACGAGGTGCTGGCGGTGGGCGACGCCGAGTTCCAGTCCAAGTGCCTCGGCAAGATGCAGGACATCAGCCGCAACTCGCACCGAACCGTGCTCTTCGTCAGCCACAACATGGCGGCGGTGAAGCGGCTCTGCCCGCGCTCGATCCTGATGGACCGGGGCAGGGTGGTCATGGAGGGGCGGACGCCCGAGGTCATCGAGCGCTATCTGTCGAGCGGCGGCGAGGCCGACCGCGTGCTGCGCTGGCCCAAGGGTGAGGCGCCGGGCAACGCCGAACTGGTGCTGGAAAGCATCGAGGTGCTGGATGCGGCCGGACGGTTCGATACCGCCCTTTCTACAGCCGACCCGATCGACATCAAGGTCAGCTACCAGGTGCTGAGCGACCTGAGAAACTTGCGGATCAGCGTCACCGCCTCCTCGACCGATGCGGTCGAAGTCTTCTCGACCAGCGACTACTTCTTCCAGGACAAGTCGCACATCCGCAAACCTGGCCGATACGAAAGCGTTTGCCGTCTGCCGGCCAAGTTCCTCAACACCGGACGCTACAGCCTGGAGATCGCCGTCGAGGTGCCGATGGAGCGGGAGCTCTTCAAGCCCCAGATCATGGCCTTCGATGTCGGCGAACTGGGACACAACCAGATGGGGCCGATCAATGCGGCCAAGCCTGCGGGGGTCCTCCACCCTGAGCTGGAATGGAAGGTGCGGCGGACGCGCGCGCTGCAAGACTCCGCGGCGTGAGCGCCCTTATCCGCCTGCCGCTCCGCGCGGCCCGCGCCGCTTTGCGCGTAGCAGGGCGCGGCGTCTACGCTCTCTTCGCGAGCCTGCCCTTCTTCCATTTCATAAAAAACACGCGAGCGACCCAGGCGCCGATCACCTTCGAGCTGTGGTTCTGGCAAAAGGTGCTGGGTTTCAACCGCAAGGCCTATTGGCCGGTGCATTTCACCAGTAAGGTGGTTCAGCCCGAGAACATTCTGATCGGCGTCAATGCCAATCCCGGGATTGAGCCGGGATGCTATATTCAGGGCATTGGCCGCATCGAGATCGGCGATAACACCCAGGTCGCGTCCAACGTCGGCATCATCAGCGCCAATCACGACCTCTACGACAATGACCGCCACATCCACGCCAAGGTCGCCATCGGGTCCGACTGCTGGATCGGCATGAACGCGGTGATCTTGCCCGGGGTGCAGCTTGGCGCCTTCACCATCGTGGCGGCCGGGGCGGTGGTAACCAAATCCTTTGAGACGGGCTACTGCGTCATCGGTGGAAATCCCGCGAAAAAGCTGAAGGATCTCGATCCGGACCGTTGCAAGGCCGGCGGCGCGCAGGGCTATGTCGGCTATATCCGCGCCGAGGATTTCCCGGCCTACCGGAAGAGAAGGTTGTGGTTTTGACCCGCGCATCTGGGAACAGAGTCGAGTGTGTCCGCTGCATCATGACGCGCATGGACGACCCGGACATCACCTTTGATGAGTCCGGCCTCTGTAATCACTGCCGCAAGTTCGACGCGGCCTGGGTCGACATCCCCAAGACCGAGGAAGAGAGCCGAGCGCTCCTCGATCCGGTCATCGCCGCGATCAAAAAGGCGGGGGAGGGCAAGACCTACGACTGCATCGTTGGGGTCAGCGGCGGGGTGGATAGCACCTATGTCGCCCTGTTGGCCAAGCGGCTGGGCCTTAGACCCCTGGCGGTCCATTTCGACAACGGCTGGAACTCCGAGCTGGCGGTCATCAATATCGAGAACACGGTCAGCAAGCTCGATATCGATCTCTTGACCTACGTCATCGACTGGGAGGATTTCCGCGAGCTGCAGATCGCCTATCTGAAGGCCTCAGTGGTCGATATCGAGGCGCTCACCGATCACGCCATCTTTGGCGCGCTGTACGAGATCGCGATCCAGCACAAGATCCCCTACATCCTCAGCGGCGTGAACATCGCCACCGAGGTGGTGCTCCCCGAGAGCTGGAACTACGACAAGCTCGACTTCGTCAACATCAAGGACATCTACCGCAAGTTCGGCAGCGGCAAGCGGCTGAGTAATTATCCATTCACGGACTACAAGCAGCTGAAGAAAATCCGCGCCTCGGGCATCAAGGTCGTCAATATCCTCGACATGATCCTCTATGACATCAACGCGGTAAGGGCCGAAATCACCAAGGAGCTGGGCTGGCGCGAATATTCGGGCAAGCACTTTGAATCGATCTTCACGCGGTTCTATCAAGGCTACCTGCTGCCCCGGAAATTCGGCATCGACAAACGCAAGGCGCACCTGTCCAACCTGATCTGCTGCGGAGCCATGACAAGGGAAGAGGCCCTGCGCGAATACCAGCAGGACAACTATCCGCCGGAGATGCAGGCCGCCGATCTGGAGTTCGTGCTTAAGAAGCTTCAGCTCTCAGCAGCGGAGTTCGAGGCCTATATGAAGGCTCCGCCCCGCCGCCACCGGGAATTCGACAACTACCGTCTGTTCTTCTGGCGCTACCCCATCTTCTCGCCGCTTCGGCCCGTGTGGAACTGGATCAAGCAGCGGCGGGCCGCCACGGCGTGAGGACCACGCCGCCAAAGGTCGCGATCCTGACCCCGAGCTTCAATCGCGAGGACCTGGTCGCCCAGACCCTCGATTCGATCCTCGCCCAGACCATGCCGGACTGGGAGAACATCATCGTCGACGACGGTTCCACCGACCGGACCAAGGAGATCGTTGCGGCGTATGCCGCGCGCGATCCGCGCTTCAAGCTTTTCGACCGCAAGAACGCTCCCAAGGGCGCCTGCCAGTGCCGCAACGAGGGCGTGGCGATGAGCCAGGCGAAGTACGTCATGTTCCTCGACACCGATGACATCATCGAGCCCTTCTGCCTGGAAAACCGGGTGGCGGCGATGGAGGCAGATCCGGCCCTCGACTTCGCCATCTTCCCCTCACTGATGTTCGAGAAGACGCCGGGCGACCTTGGCCTTTGGTGGAATGTCGACAAACCGGTCGACGAGCTTTCCCGCCAGTTCCGGCAGGACGCGATCTGCCAGGGAACGGGGATGCTTTTTCGCAAGGACGCCTTCGAGCGCGTCGGCATGTGGGATGTGGAGCTGGCGCTCTGGCAGGATATCGACCTCTTTTTCCGGTCGTTTATTCAGGGCTATCGCTACGCCAAGTTCTTCGATCTGCCGCCGGATCTGCACAACCGCGTCACGCCGACGAGCCTTAGCCGTGGATCGTTCCTCACTCCGGCCAAGACCGAAAGCCGGGCCAAGGTGGTGCGCCGGGCCGTGGCGCTGCTGAAAGCCAACGGCAGGTCGGACGAGGTGCGCGATGCTCGTTTTATGACGGGTGAGATCATTGCCGGCGCGGCGCGTTCGAACCAGTTCGACCTGGCCCATGTGCTGATCGAATGGGCCCGGCGCGAGGGAGTGGTTACCGCTGGCGAGGCCGCTCAGCTCTCCGCGGTGGTTCTGCTCTACAAGACCTCGATAGTGCGAGTTCCCGGCGCAAGGGCGCTGGCTCATGTTCTGCTGACGCCGTTCCGCGCTCCGACGACGCTTGGCAAGTTACCCTATCCGGCCACTCCCGCCTTCCTTGCGGCTTGAGGCCGCCTAACCGGCGTGCCATGCACGCTCACCCAAACATGACGAGACGCCCCACTTGAAGATCGCAGCCATTGTGCCCTCCGCCGGACGCGGCTCCCGGCTTCTGCCGTTTCCCTGCCCCAAGGAATTGTTTCCCGTCGGCTATCAGGATGTCGAGATCAACGGGGCAAAGGAAAAGCGTCCAAAGGTCGTCAGCCAATATCTGATCGAGCACCTGGTCAGGGCCGGCGCGGAGCGGGTCTTCCTGATCCTTGGCGACGGCAAGGGCGACATCATGCGCTACTACGGCGACGGGAAGCGCTTTGGCACAAACATCAGCTATCTCTATCAGGAACAGCTGCACGGCATGCCGCTGGCCATCGACCTGGCCCGGCCGTTCCTGAACGATGAGACCATCCTCTTCGGCATGCCGGATACCATCATCCAGCCGCTGGATCTGTTCTCGACCCTGCTGGATTACCATGTGCGCGAGGCGGCGGACCTGACGCTCGCCCTGTTCCCCACGGACAATCCGTCGAAGTTCGGCATGGTGGAGATCGACGCCGACAACAATGTCGTGCGGCAGGTGGATAAGCCCAAACAGACGGACCTGCGGCTGATGTGGGGCGCTTGCGCCTGGTCGCCGGCCTTCACGGCCCTGATCGGCGAGTACCTCGACAAGAGTCCGTTCCAGGGCAAGGAAATCGTCCTGGGCGACATCTTCGACGAGGCCCTGCGCCGCAAGATGACCGTCAAAGGCCTGGCCTTTGAGGACGGCAAGTACATCGACATCGGCACCACGGGCGAACTCAACCTGGCCCTTCAGCAGTTCAATTTCTGAGCGCCATGGCCAAGCTCCCCCCCAAAGCTCCCGCGAAGAGCACCGCGCCCGACATCTCGGTGATCATCCCCGTCAAGAATGAGGCCGCGGGCCTTGCCGCCTGCCTGCAGGGCATCCTCGACCAGACCGTGCCGGTGCGTGAGATCATCGTCATTGACTCCGGCTCGACCGACGGCACCCAGGACATCGTCAAAAGCTTCCCCAAGACGGTGCTGATTGAGATCCCGCCGAGCGAATTCAACCACGGCGCCACCCGTAACCTCGGAGTTTCCAAGGCCAAGGGCGAGCTGATCGTCTTCACCGTTGGCGATGCGCGACCCATGGCCAGCGACTGGATCGAGCAGCTCCTCAAGGGCCTGACCTCTCCCGACATCGTCGCGGTGGGCGGGGCGCAATCGGCGCCGCCTGAAAAACGCACCAATCCAGTGGAGTGGTTCCAGCAGCGCTCGACCCCGGCGGTGACCGTGTACCGCTTCGAGAGCCCCGAGGCCTTCGCGCGCGCTGATCCCAAGACGCGGTGGCAGGCGACGTCCTTGGACGATGTGACGGCGCTTTACCGGCGGTCCGTGCTGCTGGAGATCCCGTTCCGCAAGATCGTCTATGGCGAGGATGTTTTTTTCGCGCTCGACGCCCTGAACAAGGGTTACGCACTGGCGTTCAATCCGGCCGCGCGGGTCTTCCACTATCATCTGGAAAACTATCAGACGATCCTGAAACGGACGATCGCGGTTGCCTCCCTGCGCTATCAAATGACGGGGTACGAAACCCCTCCCCACGCGTTTGGCAGGGCCTTCCTTAGGGCAGTTGCGCTGCTCATGCGAAACAACAAACTTACCTGGTCCGAACGGTTTAAATGGATCCGTTACAATTATGACCTTGGGCGAGCCATCCGCGATGGCCTCATTATGGTCCGCCAGGCCACGGCCAAGGGCGGCGAGGCCTTGCAGGCGCTGCATGAACAGTATTGCGGCACGCCTCCCATTCCTCTGAAGGCGTCATCCACTTGAGCAAGGCTCCGGCATCGGTCGCCGCGCCGGTCGTCAGTGTCCTGATGACCGCCTACAACCGCGAGGACTATATCGGCGAAGCCATCGAGAGTGTCCTTGCCTCAAGCCTTGAGAATTTGGAGCTAATCGTCGTCGATGACGGGTCGGCGGATGGGACGCTGGATATCGCCAAGCGCTTCAGCGCCAAGGACGCGCGGGTGAAGGTCCATTTCAATTCTCAGAACCTGGGGGACTATCCCAATCGCAACCGCGCAGCGTCCCTCGCCAAGGGCAAGTACCTAAAGTACCTCGACTCCGATGATCTCATCTATCCACATGGACTGCAGGCCATGGTGTCCCTGATGGAGCTTTGCCCACAGGCGGGTTTTGGCTTGGCGCAGACAGCCTTGGCGGACAAACCACACCCGCAGGTGTTTAGCCCGCGTGAAGCCTATCTTGAGCACTTCTTTCGCCGCGACCTGTTCGGCCGGGCGCCCGGATCCTCGATCATCCGCAATGCCGTGTTCAAGGAGAGCGGTGGTTTCACGGGGGTCCGGCAGGTCGGCGACCATGAGTATTGGATGATCTTAAGCCGTCGCTATCCGATGGCGACCTTGCCGCGCGACCTAGTCTGGGACCGTACGCACGGCGCGCAAGAATCTTTCTATGACAATCCGGGCGTGCGTCAGAAGATGCACTTGGATGTCGACATCGCAGCACTCGAGCACCCGGATTGCCCGCTGACGCAAGATGAAAAGGCCAGGGCTTTGAAGCGACTGGAGCAGCAAAGCGCCAAGACATTCTGGCGGCTGTTGTTGCGAGAGCGATCTCCCTCTAAAGCCGCTGAATACCGACAAGCTATGGGCCTCGGACTGACCGCCGCCTTCAGGTCCCTTCGATGAGCAAGCCCTTCGACGCCAAGGCCTATTGGGACGGGCGCCTGGCCCAGCAGTTCGACCTCAAGGGGGTCGGCGATATCGGCCTGTCGGTGGCCTACAACGAATATCTCTACCGGGTTCGCGCCCACGCCTTCATACGCACCTTCAAGACTCTGGGACAGCCGGCCACGGACCTGGCGGTCCTCGACGTCGGTTCAGGCACCGGTTTCTACATCGATCAATGGCTAAAGCTCGGGGTGAAGGAGGTCACCGGCGTCGACCTGACACCCACGGCCACCGCGGCGCTCAGCGACAAGTTCCCTGCGGCGAAGTTCATCGAAAGCGATATCGGGGCAGCCCTGCCCAAGAGCCTGAAGGGCCGCCAGTTCGACGTGGTCAGCGCCTTCGACATGCTGTTCCACATCGTTGACGACAAGAACTACCGCCAGGCGATCGCCAACTTCGCCGCCCTGGTTAAACCGGGCGGACATCTGGTCTTTTCCGATAACCTATCGCCGGAGGCTATCAGCCACGGGCCGCACCAGTTGTCACGGGCCGAGCCCTTTGTGCGCGAGCTGCTGGTCCAGAACGGTTTTTCGCTGGTGGCCATCCAGCCGATGTTCGGCCTGATGAACGATCCTGTGCGCTCCCGAAACCGCGTCCTGCGCAAACTGTTCAACAGGACTTATGCCTTTGCCGGCAGGAGCGAAGGCCATGGCAAGTTCATCGGGGCGGTGCTGTTTCCCATCGATCTTGTCCTGATCAAGCTTCTGAAACGCGGCCCCTCGACCGAGATTTTCGTGTGGCGGCGGAACGGCTAGGCCCGCTGCACGTCCTGGTCATTCCGTCCGAGGAATATGTCCCCGCCCGAGCGCCGCTGGCGGGGGTCTTCCAGAAGAACCAGATCGACGCCATCGGTGAGGATCCGGAGCTGACCATCGGTGTCGTCTCGGTCCGACTGCATCATTCCGTCCCCATGTATCTCAAGGCGCTGGCCTTCCGCCTGGCGGGCAAGCGGGTGGACAACGAGCTTGGCGAGCTCTCCGCCGGCGCGATCGTTGGACAGTTCCGGCAGCGGATGGAGCGCTCAGGGGACAACCTGCGGATCGACAAGATCGGCGGACGCAACGTCGTGCATTCGACCGGGCTGTATTTCCTGCCGCCGTCGCCAAAGACTGACTACGCCGCCTGGATCGTCTCAGGCCACGCGGGGTACCGGCGCTACGTCGCCGAATTCGGAAAGCCCGACCTGATCCACGCCCACAATGCTCTGAACGCTGGGCTCCTGGCGGACACGCTTCGCGAGCGTTATGGGGTCCCGTACGTGCTGACCGAGCACAGCTCCTATTTTCGCCAGGGCTTGGTCCCGAAAAACCTGTTCCCGCTCGTGCGCCGAGCCATCGTCCACGCCAAGGGTCACAGCGTCGTCAGCCCGGCCCTGCGCCGTTGGCTGGAGGAGAGCCTCGGCAAGCTGGACGCGCCGTCGGAGGTGCTGCCCAATGTCCTGCCGCCGGCCTATGAGGCGGCTCTTCCGGCGAGGCCAAAACGCGGGCGTAACGCCTATGTTGTCCTTAGCGTCGGAAACCTGTTGCCGGTCAAAGGCCATCAGCACCTGCTGCAGGCCTTCGCCAAATTTGCGGCGCATCATCCGGAGGCAATCCTGCGTCTCGCGGGGGAGGGACCCTTGCGCGGCAAGCTCGAAGCCCTCGCCGTCTCGCTCGGTGTCGGCGATCAGGTCGCCTTTTTGGGCGAGGTCAGCTCCGAGGCGGTGCGACAGGAAATGCTGGAGGCCGATGTTCTGGCGCTTCCCAGCCAGTTCGAGACCTTCGGGGTGGTGCTCATCGAGGCCATGGCCTGCGGCCTTCCTATTGTCGCCACACGATGCGGCGGACCGGAGAGCATCGTCACGGAGGCGACCGGCGTCCTGGTGACCCCCGGTGATCCCGCAGCTCTGGCTGCCGGGCTGGAGGCAGCCTTCGCCAAAGGCGATCAGTTCGACCGCGACGGGGTTCGCGCCGAGGCCATCGGGCGCTATGGACGGGGAGCCTTCGCTGCGCGACTGAAGGCCCTGTACAAGAAGGCGTTGAATGACTGACCAGCGATACCGCCAGTGCGCCATCGGCGTTCTCGACACGCGCGATGACCCAGACATGCGTTTCGACGCGGACGGGGTCTGCCACTACTACCCCGCCTACAAGGCGGCTGAGGCCAGGGACGTCAAAACCAGCAACGAGGGCGAGGCTGCCCTGCAGGACCTCGCCGCCCAAATCCGTGAGGACGGCAAGGGCAAGCGCTACGACTGCATCGTGGGCCTCTCCGGCGGGGTGGACAGCACCTATGTGGCGCTGCAAGCCAAGCGCCTGGGCCTGCGGCCGCTCGCCGTGCACCTGGACAACGGCTGGAACGCCGAACTGGCGGTGCAGAACATCGAGAATATCGTCAGCCGCCTGGACTTCGACCTCCACACCCACGTCATCAACTGGGAAGAGTTCCGCGACCTGCAGCGGGCCTACTTCAAGGCTTCGGTCATCGATATCGAGATCGTCAGCGATCACGCCATCTTCGCCCTGGTGAACAAGCTGGCTGGCAAGTACGGCGTGCGCCACATCCTTTCGGGCACCAACGTGGTCACCGAGCAGGTCCTGCCGCCGCACTGGATTTTCAACAAGTCCGACCACGTGAACATCCAGGCCATCCACAAGGCCTATGGGACGGTGAAGCTCGAGACCTATCCCTTCATGGACCTGAAACTGAAGAAGGGCCTGCAGCTCCTGGGCAAGGTCACCTCGCACTCAATCCTCAACTGGGTCCCGTACAACAAGGCGCAGGTGAAGCAGCGGATCATCGAGGAGCTGGGCTGGCGCGACTACGGCGGCAAGCACCACGAGTCGCTCTTCACCCGCTTCTATCAGGGCTACATCCTGCCCAGGAAGTTCGGCGTCGATAAGCGCAAGGCCCACCTGACCAACCTCATCTACTCGGGACAGATCACCAAAGCCGAGGCGCTGGCCGAGCTGGAAAAGCCGCCCTATGCGCCGGAACTGATGGCGGACGACCTGGTCTTCGTCGCCAAGAAACTTGGTTTCACGGTGGAGGAGTTCGAGGAGATCCTCCGCCAGCCGCCCAGGCCGCACACGGACTTTGCCACCGAGCGCGGGGTCTATGACACCTATCCGGTCCTGAAGCCGCTTCGGGGCCTGGCGAACCTCGCCAAGAAGAGCCTTGGAGTCGGGGCGTGAACGTCATCGTCGACTACAAGTGCGGCAACCCCGCCTCGATCTGCAACATGCTGAAGAAGATCGGCTTCCAGTCGGTGATCTCGGATGATCCGGAGGTCATCAGGAAGGCTGACCGGATCATCTTCCCTGGCGTCGGATCCTTCGACTTCGGCGCCGGCAGCGTCCGCAAGAGCGGCATCGCCGACGCGATGGAGCACAAGGTCTTCAAGGAAAGGACGCCTATTCTCGGCATCTGCGTCGGCCTGCAGCTCATGTGCCGAACAGGCGAGGAGGGGGTGCTGCCAGGTCTGGGCTGGATCGAAGCCGACTGCGTGAAATTCGACAATTCGAGGCTCGGGCCCGAAGATAAGGTTCCGCATATGGGTTGGGCGGAGGTCACGGCCAAGAACGATGCTGGCCTCCTGAGCGGTTTCGAGGAAGAGCCGTCCTTCTACTTCGTCCACTCCTACCATGTGCGCACGGACGGCGATGACATTGTCGCGGCGACCGCTCACCACGGCTATGATTTCACCGCCGGCATCGTGAAGGGCAACATCGCCGGCGTGCAATTCCACCCCGAAAAGAGCCACCAGTTCGGCATGACCTTCCTGGGCAATTTCATGCGCTGGAACCCGGCCGCCCAATGAGACGAATCCGGGTCATTCCGGCCCTGCTTGTCGAGAAGGGCAGGTTGGTCAAAACCCTTAAGTTCGGGGCGCGGACCTATGTCGGCGATCCGGTCAACACGGTGAAGATCCTCAACGACAAGCAGGTGGACGAGCTGTTGATGCTCGACATCGGCGCCACCCGGTACGGCTCCAAGCCCGACATGAAGATGATCACCGAGATCGCCTCGGAATGCTTCATGCCGCTGGCCTACGGCGGAGGGATCACCGAGCTTGATCAGGCCAAGCGCATCTTCGCCGTCGGCGTCGAAAAGGTGGTCGTCAACGCAGCCCTCTTCCACCATCCCAAACTGATCGGCGAGATCGCGACCATCTACGGCGCCCAGGCGGTGGTGGTCTCCATCGACGCCAAGAAGGGAATGTTCGGCGGCTACTCAACGGTTACCCACGGCGGCGCCAAGAAGACCCCGATGAATCCGGTGCAGGCCGCCAAACGCGCGGTCGAGTTGGGCGCCGGCGAGATCATGATCTCCAACGTCGACCACGACGCGGTGATGAAGGGTTATGACATCGATCTGATCCGCGCCGTCGCCGACGCGGTGCCGGTGCCGGTGATCGCTGCCGGGGGCGCGGGTTCGACGGCGGATTTCGTCGCCGCGGTGACCGAAGGCCACGCATCGGCAGTAGCGGCGGGCGCGCTTTTCGTGTTCAGAGGGCCGCACAGGGCGGTCCTGGTCAACTATCCGAACCGGGCCGTCCTCAAGGCCGAGGTGTTCGGCAAGGTCTAGGCGCAAGGCCAAGAGGCCTGCGATGGGGGGAATTGGGTTAAGTCCATGAACGACAGCGTCAAACCAAACTCGGTCGGGTTCGCCATCGTCGGCTGCGGCCGTATCGGCGGGCGTCACGCCGCCCAGGTCGCCAAACTCGGCCGCCTGGACGCGGTCTGCGATCTGATCCCCGAAGCGGCCAAAAAGATCGCCGCTGAACAGGACGCCGAGGTCTTCACGGATTTCGACGCCATGCTGGCGGCGCTGAAGGGCAAGACCGACGTCATCTCGATCTGCACCCCCAACGGCCTGCACGCCGAACACACCATCAAGGCCTTCAACGCCGGCTTCCACGTTCTCTGCGAAAAGCCGATGGCCATCACGGTCCATGAGTGCGGCGAAATGATCAAGGCAGGCGAGCGGGCCAACCGCCGCCTCTTCGTGGTCAAGCAGAACCGCTACAATCCGCCGATCGAACACCTCAAAAAGCTGATGGACGAGGGCAAGCTGGGCCGCGTCTACAGCGCCCACCTCAACTGCTACTGGAACCGCAACGACGCCTATTACGCCGACAGCTGGAAGGGGACGATCGCCATGGATGGCGGCATCCTCTACACCCAGTTCAGCCATTTCATCGACTTGCTCTACTGGATTGTCGGCGATGTTAAGGACGTGATGGCGATCACCGATAACTTCGCCCACAAGCACTCGATCGAGTTCGAAGACAACGGTGTCGCCCTGCTGCGCTTCCACAACGGCGCCATCGGCTCGATCAATTTCACCATCAACAGCTTCGGAAAGAACATGGAGGGCTCGCTCACCCTGTTCTGCGAAAAGGGAACGGTGAAAATCGGCGGCCAGTATCTGAACGAGATCGAATACGAAAACGTCGAAGGCATGGATCCGACGACCCTGCGCGCCGGCCGCCCGGCCAATGAGTACGGCCAGTACCAAGGCTCTATGTCGAACCACGAGGACGTCTATGAGAACGTCGTCTCGGTGCTGCGCGGCGGCGGCCAGATCGGCACTGTCGGCTTCGAAGGCATGAAGACCGTCGAGATCATCGACAAGATTTACACCGCGGCTGGGCATGCCCCCAAGGCTTAAGAGCGTCGGCATCCGCGAGGACGTTCGCTTCGGTGAGGGCGTCACCGTGGTTGAGCCGGTCAACCTCTATGGCTGCGCCATAGGCGACGAAAGCTTCATCGGGCCCTTTGTGGAAATCCAGTCCGGCGCCAGCGTCGGCAGGCGCTGCCGCATTCAATCGCACGCCTTCATCTGCGACCTGGTGACCATCGGCGACGACTGCTTCATTTCGCACGGCGCGATGTTCGTGAACGACACCTTCGCCGGCGGCGGGCCGGCCCGGGGGGACACCAGCAAGTGGAAGTCGACCACCATCGGCAACCACGTCTCGATCGGCACCAACGCTACGGTCATGCCGGTCAAGATCTGCGATCACGTGGTGGTCGGCGCGGGCAGCGTGGTGACGCGTGACATCACCGAGCCCGGCCTCTATGCGGGGAACCCCGCGCGCAAGCTTCGCTAGATTGATGACCGCCAAATCCACGTCCAAGCCTAAAGATCGCCTCGACGTCCGCCTGAGCGACGAAAACTTCGTGGTCTGGCTTCCCAGGGATGCGGACTATTTCATTGAGAATTGGAAGAGCTGGGAGCGGGGCGACAGCGAGCAGAAGCTGTTCGAGTTCATCACCGACGAGTCCGGCGGCAAGGACGTCTTCTTCGACATCGGCGCCTGGATCGGCGCGGTTTCCCTGCTGGCCTCGCGCAAGTTCCGCCAAGTCTTTTGCTTTGAGGCGGACCCGGTCTCGGTAGGCGATCTGACCCAGAACCTCGCCATGAACAAGATCACCAATGTAACGCTGGTGCCGAAATTTGTGGGCAAGACCCCCGGCGTCCAAAAGCTCTACAGCATCCATTCCGGCAACAACTCCGGCAGCAGCATGTTCCACACCGACGGTATGACCTCCTGGGACATTCCGGTGGTGGTGTTGGGCGACTTCATCGCTGAGACCCTCTCCGCCGACGAGAAGCTGGTTTTGAAGATGGACATCGAGGGCGCCGAGTACGGCATCCTTCCGGGTCTGGCGCCGCTGTTCGCTTCGGGGCGGGTGCGCAAGATGTGTCTGTCGCTGCATCCCACCCTGCTGGCTAAGAGCGTCAGCGGTCAGAGCCTGATTCAGAAGCTGAAGCGCAGAGGCTTGCTACTGAAGAACACCTTTGCGGCCCTGTGGGCCACGCGGCACTTCACGCGCAAGCTCGATGCTAACGGCGTCCTGGTAACGCCCTTCGACATCCTCTGGGAAATCCTGACCAAGGGGAGCAGCTCCGAGCAACGGCGCGAGCTCTACCTCTTCGATCCAATGTGAGCCCGATGCAATTCGTCGACCTGAACGCCCAACACAATAGTCTGAAAGCCGAACTCGACGAGGCGATCGCACGGGTGATCCGCGACTCCGCCTTCATCCGCGGCCCTGACGTGGACGACTTCGAGGCGAACTACGCCAAGCTGTCGGGGCTTAAGCACTGCGTCTCTTGCGCCAACGGCACCGACGCCCTCTACATCGCCATGAAGGCGCTGGGATGCGGCCCGGGCGATGAGGTGATCACCACCGCGCACAGCTGGATCTCGACCAGTGAGACGGTTACTCAAACCGGCGCCAGGGTCGTGTTCTGCGATACAGAGGACGATTATTTCTGCCTCGATCCCGATCTCATCGAAGCGGCGATCACGCCCAGGACCAAGGGCATCATAGCCGTCCACATCTTTGGCCAGCCGGCGGCGATCGATAGGATCGCAGCGATCGCCAAGAAGCACGGCCTATGGCTCATCGAGGATTGCGCCCAGGCGCATTTGGCGGAACTCAACGGCCAGAAGATCGGGACCTTCGGCGACATCGCCACATTCAGCTTCTATCCAGGCAAGAACCTCGGCGCGATGGGTGACGCCGGCTGTGTGGTCACCGACCGCGATGATCTGGCGGAGTTCTGCGCCCTGTTCGCCCGTCATGGGGGTAAGAACAATCACACGATGGAAGGCATCTGCAGCCGCATGGACGGCCTGCAGGCGGCGATCCTCAATGTGAAGATGACCAAACTCATCGAGTGGAACGAGGCGCGCATTCGCATCTCAGCCCGGTACGGCACCCTGCTGGAGGGCTTAGCCGACAAGATCCAAAGGCCGAAGCTGCGGCCCGGCGCCAAGCACGTCTATCATCTCTATGTTGTGCGCCTGCCCGACCGGGATGCGGTGAAAGACCATCTGGCGTCTCTGGGCGTCCCGACGGTGATCAACTATCCCAAGGCCCTGCCAACCTATCCCGCCTATGATTACCTGGGCCACACGGCAGCTGACTTCCCTGTAGCGGTGCGGCACGCGACGGAAATCCTGTCGCTGCCCATCCATCCGCACCTTTCGCAAGCGGATCAGGACGCAGTCGTGGCTGGCCTTTCGAGCTTCTTCGGCCGCTAGAAACAGCGCCATGAACGAGGACCTATCAATCCTTCGGGACAAGACGGTCCTTCTGGTCTCGCCCCAGCCGTGGGACCATATCTTCCTCTCCAAGCATCACTATGCCGAGGCCCTGGCGCGGCATAACCGCGTCTTCTTCCTGGAGCCCCCGGTCGACATCGGGCCAAGGGGGGTTCGGCTATCGCCCGCCGAGGGCGCCCCTGGGGTGACGGTGGTCTCGTGGCGGCCCTTTTTTCCCAGGCGCCTTAGATTCCATCTCTATGGCCTCTATCGCTGGCTGATTGGCCAAGACGCGCGGCGTATAGCCGAGCGCCTGCCGTCCAAACTCGACATCGTCTGGTGTTTCGACTTCAATCTTTTTCCCGACCTTTCGGCCTTCGGCGCCCCGTTGAAGATCTTTCACCCGGTCGATCCCCTGACCCAACGGCGGCAGGTCGATATCGGGCAGGGAGCGGATCTGATCATCAGTGTTTCCAAAGAAATCCTGGCCAACTTTGACGGCAGACGGTTCGCCGGCCGGACTCTTCTAGTCAATCATGGCCTTGCCCCAGTCTTTGCCGACCTGGCTCAGTCACCCGCAGTGACCCCTACCCGGAAAGGGATTCAGGCCGGGTTCGCCGGCAACCTCGACCGCAAGATCATCAATCTCCGCGTCTTGAAGCGGCTGGCCGGATCGCACCCGGATGTAACCTTCAACTTCTGGGGTCCGTTTGACGCGGCCGGCGCCTTGGCACGGACCCTCGCGCCGTTGCCCAACGTGCGGCTGCACGGCCCGCTGAACAAGGCGGAGCTTGCTAAGGCAATGGCGCCGATGGATGTCTTCCTGCTGGCCTATGTGGATGACGAGGCCGAGTACGACCGCTCCAACGCACACAAGCTTCTGGAATACATGAGCACCGGTAAGACGATCCTAGCGAGCCCGATGCATATCTATGCAGACGATCCTGAGCTCGTGCGCATGCCGGCGAATGACAGCGATGAGGCTTTCCTCGCGGCCTTCGCTAAACTCATTGGCGATCTGCCGGGGTTGAACGGCGCTAGGGTCGCCATGCGGCGCAAGGCTTTCGCCAAAGGCTTCACCTATGAGGCCAACCTTGCCGTCATCGATGCGGCCCTCGCGCGCCGATTGGCCCGATGACCACCGTCGCCATCGTCACCGGCGTGCAGATCATCGACAACCCGCGCGTTATCAAGGAGGCCGACAGCCTGACCGCGCTTGGCTATGACGTGGTGGTGCTGGATGTGGTCAACGATTCCGTCTCGCGGGCTCGGATCGACCGGACAATGGCGACACGGAGTTGGCGGCGCGCTCCGATCGCCGACTTCACCCAGGGCCCGCTTGCCCGGATCGTTCTGGGGCTGAAGACCCGCTTCTATCAAATCCTCGGCCGTTTGGGGGTCCAAAATCCGGGCCAGCTTGGGGCGCACACCCACCTGCTCTATCGGGCGGCCAAGCGCACCAAGGCCGACCTCTACATCGTCCACATCGATCAGGCCTGTTTCGCCGGCGTGCGGCTGCTTGACGAGGGCCGGCGCGTCGCCATGGACTGCGAGGACTGGTACTCGGAGGATGGCCTGCCCACCGACCGGGCGACGCGGCCAGAGGCCCTCATGAAGGCATGGGAGCGCAAGCTCCTCAATGAAGCGGCTTTCGTGACCACTACGTCCAACGCCCTTGCGGACGCGCTAGCCGAGGCCTACGGCGGGCAGCGCCCGACCGTGGTCTACAACAGTTTTCCAACGGAAGAACGGGCCCACATCGACGGGCTCACAAGGCAGCGCAAGGACCCGTCGGTCCCGTCGATCTTCTGGTTTTCCCAGACCGTAGGTCCGGGCCGGGGATTGGAGGCATTGGTGGATGCCCTTTCGGCGATCGACCGGCCATTTGAACTGCATATCCTGGGAAAGCCGCGCGTCGGATATGCTGAGAGTCTTGTGACGCGCATGCCGGCGGCTTTGCGCGAACGCGCGCATTTCCATTTTCAGGTGCCGCAGGAAGAACTGCTGTCGCGGATCGCCGAGCATGACATAGGCTATTGCGGCGAGATCAGTGATTGTCGCAGCCGGGATTTGACCATCACCAACAAGGCCTTCGAATATATGCGTGCGGGCCTGGCCGTGGTGGCGAGTGACACCGCCGGTCAGATTGAAGTGGCGAAAAAGGCGCGGGGCGCAGTGTTCACTTTCAAACAGGGGGACGCGGCCAGTTTGCGTGAACCCCTTGAGCGGCTGCTTTCCAACCCCGCTCTGCTGGGCAAGACCAAGGCCGCCTCCTATGCGGCGCTGGAGGCCCATTTCGATTGCGCGCAGTCTCAGGCCCGCCTGAAAGCGCTGGTCTCCCGCGTGCTTGGGCCTCCGCAATGAGGCGGGTCCTCTGCATTTCGCCGCACTTTCCGCCAGTCAATTTGCCGGACGTGCACCGCCTTCGGCAGACCCTGCCGCACCTCTCCGACTTCGGTTGGGAGCCGGTGGTTTTCACCGTCGATTCCGCGGACGTGGAGGGCCCCAAAGATCCGCTGCTGCTCCAGAGCGTGCCGGACGATGTGAAAGTCCATCGGGTGTCGGCCTTCAGCTCGCGGCTGACGCGCAAGGTGGGCCTCGGCAATGTCGGCTTCCGGTCTCTCCTGCAACTTCGCGCCGCGGTGGACGCGTACCTCGCAATGCACAGGGCGGATCTGATTTATTTCCCGACGACGGTTTTTACCTCAATGTCTTTGGGTCCGCACTGGAGGACGAAGTTCGGCGTTCCCTTCGTCGTCGATCTCCAGGACCCATGGCGCAACGACTACCATCTCACCCTGCCGCGCGATCAGCGGCCGAAAAAGTTCTGGTTCGACTACTGGCAAAAGAAGACACTGGAGGCGCGCACTCTTCCGCACGCGAGCGGCCTCACCGCCGTTAGTCAGCACTATATTGACGAAGTCATGGCGCGCTATCCGACGATCGTCGGCCGCCCGGCCATGGAACTCACTTTCGGCTTCGACCCGGCTGACCATGATATCGTCGAGCGCAACGCCGTGGCCAACAGTGTCTTTGCGCCCGACCCGGAGACGTTCCGCTTCGTATTCACGGGCGTGACGCCGGCCTCCATGGAAACGAGCATCAGACTTTTCATGCAGGCCCTTGGCCGGGCGTCGGCGAGGTCAGCCAAGACACTGAAGGCCCATTTCGTGGGCACCTATTATCATCCGCCCGCCGATCCCTCCGCACCGCCAAGCCTGGTGCGACGCCTGGCGCAGGATAACGGGATTGACGGGCTTGTCGCTGAGGAGAAGGCTCGCAAGTCGCATTTCGAGGTGCTGCGGATCATCAAAGACGCCGACGCCCTGTTGATCCTGGGGGTGCAGGAAGAAAGCTATAGCCCCTCGAAGCTCGCGCCCTATCTCTATGGCGGGCGGCCCATCGTCTCCGTGCTACACGAGGGGGCCAACATCATCGAGCCGCTAGAGGCGGCGGGGCGAAGCGACTACGTCACCTTCGGCCACGGGGCGGAGGACGAGGCGGTAGTCGAGGCCTTGGCCGCTGTGCTGATCCGTGTGGCGGCCGGAAAGGGGTCGACGGCAAAGCCCCCAGGGGAATTCCTAGCCGTACATTCCTCGCGCGAAAAGACCCGGCGGCTATGCGCCCTGTTCGACCAGGTGATTGACGTAGAGCCGCTTTGCTAGGGGCACGGCCCTGTTCCTCGCCAGCGGCAGGACGCCGTAGCGCAGCAGGTCGAAGCTTCCGGCGTTCATCGACATCCCGACCGCGATCCGCGGCAGGAAATAGAGGTTGTCGAGATAAGCCGCCTTCATGCTGTAGGGCATGGTGGTCAGGGCCAGACGATACCCCGCCGCCTTCACGGCCTCGATCTCGCGGGTTCCGAATTCCTCCATCCCACCAAACGGATAGGCGAAATCAAGCACCGGCTTGCCGGTGGCGGCTTCCAATTGGTGTTTTGAACCGGTGATCTCGGCCCTCAGCGCCGATGGATTTACGTGTGAAAGAACCGGGTGTGTTACGGAATGGGCGCCAATCGTCACCAAAGGCTCGCGCGCCAAAGCCTTGATCTCGCTCCAGGAGAGCGCGTCCTTTCGAACTTCGACGAAGGGGTCGATGCCGAACTGGGCCAGGAACGCCTTGGCGCGCTCCTGCTGATCCTGCTCCGATCCATGCTTGATAAGGTGGGAAATAGAGCGGAACGCGCTCTGTTTCTCGGCAAGGTCACGAGCGTGAAAGACGTGATTGCCGCCCTCTAAGGCGAAGGTGAGGCGATCATTATCGAGCACTAGGCGCTCAAGGGCGTTCCACCAGATGACGGCCTTGCGGTCTGGGAAGTTGGTGGCGACGAATATACTGAAGGGGACGCCCTTTTCCTTGAACACTGGCAGGGCGTGCTCAAGGTTGTCCCGAAAGCCGTCGTCGAAGGTGTAGCTTACGAAGGGCCGTTTCGACTTGCGCCCCGCGAGACTGGCGATCTCCTCCAGGGATAGGAAGTCGTAGCCGTACCGGCGGAAGTAATCGATCGTCCAGCCCAGGAATTCCGGCGTCACCTCAAGATAGGAATTGGCGACGATGCGTGGCGCGTTGGAGGCGGGCTGCACCCGGTGGAACATCAGGATGTGGCCGTCGCCGCCGATCATGGCCTTAAGCGGCTGGCCGTTGACCACCCGAGCTGCGGCCGCCAGAGCCTTGATGATGCCGGTCTTGGCGTTCATCGCGGTCCCTTGAGGAACACCCGCACGTCCCAAATCTTCTCCTGCTCATTGGTCAGGCGGGTAGAAAAATCGGGCTTCCAGCGACGCTCCAGCCGCCGCCAGCAGGCGCGGGACCGCAGGTCATAGTCGTGGATGGAGACGATTACCGCTCCGCCTCCCGGCAAGCGATTCCAGTAGCGCTCAAAGGTCTTGTCGGGCTCCAAGGCATAGTAGATCGACTCGTTGAAGATCACGAGATTGGTCGCGGGATCGGCCTCATAGAGGTCGAAATCTGCGGCCTCGAACGCCGTCTTTGTAAAGCCCCGCGCTGTCGCCATCCGGACGGCCTCCTTTGAGAGATCGATGCCCTTGTAGGCCGAGACGTCTTTGTCCTCAAAAACCGCGCGTAGGAGTCCAGCGCCGCAGCCAACATCGAGGATGGCAGGCGTCGCCATCAGGCGCACCGCATAGTCACGGATCACCGCATAGCGGGCTGCCTCGGAGATATCCGACAGGTGGTCCAGACGGTCGGAGGCAAAGCTCCTGTCCCAAGCCTCAGCTGATATCGGCCGGCCAAGACCCTGTGGGGCGCGCCAGAATCGGTCGTGGAAATGGCTGACGATCTTGCGGACGAGCATGGCCCATTCCTTCGGCGATTTGTCGGAGGAGTGCAATCGGCGCGCGGGTTTCCTTAAGTCAGGCAAAGCCGTAAGGATCGGCCTGTGACCGCCGCCGCGAAAGATGCTGACCGACCGATCCGACTGGCGATCGTGACCAGCCATCCCATTCAGTATAACGCGCCCCTGTTCCGCGCTCTGGCGGCGCTTAGCAGCCTGACCATTAAAGTATTTTACAGTTGGGCAGGGACCGCCTCTCAGATCGATCCAGAGTTTGGCCGTGCCGTCGCCTGGGATGTTCCCCTGCTCGACGGCTACGATCATGTCTTCGTCCCCAATATTTCCAACGCGCCGGGCACCCATCACTTCAAGGGTCTCGACAATCCTGCGATGCCGGCGGCGATCGAAGAGTTCTCGCCCGACGCTGTCCTGGTCTACGGCTGGGCCTCCCGCACCCACCTGAGGGTGCTGCGCCATTTTCATGGGCGGTTGCCAGTGTTTTTCCGCGGCGACTCCACCCTGGCCTCTGGAGTCCGAGGTCTGAAGCGTGTGGTGCGGGGCCTGGTGCTTCGATGGGTATATCGGCATGTCGACATGGCGCTCTATGTGGGGCGTAACAATCGCGACTACTTCCTAGCGCACGGTCTTGGCCTTGATCGCCTAACCTTCGTGCCCTACTCGGTGGACGAGTCGCTGTTCGCCCCCAACGCAGAGACCGACAAGCGCGCCGCCGCCATGCGCCGCGATTTCGGCATTTCTGATTCCGCTGTGGTCTTCCTCCTGGCCGGCAAACTGATCGACCACAAAAATCCCCAGTTGTTGATGCAGGCGTTCAACGATCTGGCGTACGGCGCTGGCGCTCCTGACACCCATCTGGTGTTCGTCGGGACTGGCCCCATGCAGTCGGAGCTTCAGGCGAACGCGGCGCACCTCGAGCGCGTCCACTTCGCCGGTTTCCAGAATCAGCGGGCTATGCCGTCGGTCTATCGCATGGCCGATGTCGTGGTTCTGCCGTCCAAGCGTGAAACCTGGGGCCTAAGCATCAACGAAGCCATGCTCTGCGAGCGGCCGGTTATCGTCAGCGACGCCGTTGGCTGCGCGCCGGACCTGGCGGAAGGAAAGGCTTTCGCGGCTGTGTTCCCGCAGGGAGACGGCACGGCGCTGAAAGGCGCGCTCCGGCGCTTCGCCGGCAGCCGCAGGGACTGCCAGGCGCTCGGGAAGGAGGCCGCCAAGGCGATTGAGGGTTGGTTGACTCAGACCGCCGCTGTAAGGCTGGCGGACGCTGTCAGGCAGTACTGCAGGCCCAAGTCCGCATGAGCACAGGCATAATCCAACCTCGCCAACGCCGCCCTGGCCTGCGGCTCCAGCTGAACGCCGGTTCGGACCTGCTGCCGCTTGTGGTCGGGGTCGCGATCACCGGTATCGCCATGCTTGCGCAAATCTACTACGTGACCGCGTTGGGTCTTGGCCTCGCGGTCTACTGCACTGCCAGATATATTGAGGCGCTCGGTAAGGAAATCGCCATCGTGCCGGTGATCTCCATGGTGGCCGCCCTGCAGTGGATCGTCGGCCCATACCTTGCCTACTACTTCGAAGGCGTGACGGCCAAATATTATATGTACGTCAGCGAGCAGGAATACATGCGGTACGTGGTGCCGGCGATGTACGTCTTCGTGCTCGTTACGCGCCTGTTCGCTCCGGAGATCAGCGTCAAGGCGCTTCGCGAATATCTGTGGCGCGTGAGGCCCGTGAAGCAGCAGATCATCCTGTTGGTGATCGCGCTAAGCCTGATAGCGGAGGTTGTGGGCCGCTTCATGCCCGCCGGTATCGCCTTTGTTTTCGTCCTGCTCGGCCAGCTTAAGCACGTCGGCGTCATCTATATGTTGATCTACCGGTACCCGCTACGCTGGTGGGCGACGGGATTTGTCTTTCTTCTGCAGATCAATGCGGCCGCTGCCGGAGGGTTCTTCCATGACCTGATCCTGTGGTCGGCCTTGATTCTCTCTTACGTCTGTCTGGACTTGAAATTGAACCGGGCGGTGAAGCTGATTGCCATCGTCATAGGGACCCTTGCGGTCATCCAGGTGCAGCAAGTCAAATCAGACTACCGGATGGCAATTCAGAACAACCCCTCCGGCGGCAGCATTACAGCGCTGACCCAGGCCATCATGAATCCTTCCAAGCGCCTAGATGGGGAGGAAAGCGGCCTGGGCATGCTCAACGCCCGCCTGAACCAGGGCTGGATCATTAGCGCGATCATGTCGCACGTGCCGGCCAGTATGCCGCACGAGGAGGGCGCCACCGTTGTCGCCGCCGTGACTGATTCCCTTCTTCCTCGCTTCCTTGTCGCCGACAAGCGCAAGGTCAACATGGGCCAGAATTTCGAGCACTATACAGGTCTGACCATCAGCGAGGGCACCACCTTCGGCATCAGTATCCTCGGTGAGGCGTGGATCAATTTTGGCTACTGGGGAATCCTGTTCATGGGGGCATGGGGAGGGGTCTTCGCCTTCGTGCTTCGGGTGATCGTCAGGTTCGCCAAGCGCAATCCAACCCTCATCCTTTGGACCCCGCTGCTCTTTCTGCAGGCTGTCAAGGCCGAGACGGAGATCGCCATCGTGCTCAACCACATGGTCAAGGCTTCGGTCTTCATCCTGATGTTCTACGCCATCCTGCCTCGCCTCTTCCGGATCAAGATCTGAGCCCCGGCCGATGAAGGTCTTTTTCTCCTCGGCCAGCTTCGCGCCGAGCTATGGCGGCCCGGCCTATTCGGTGGCGAGACTCGCACGCGCCGTCGCCGATGCGGGGGGTGATGTCGCGATCTGGGCGCCAGACGGCACGGCCCTTCAGGCGCCGGTGGAAACCAACGGCATGGCGGCGCTCGATGGTCCGCTTGCCGAGGCCCTTTCCACCTTCGGCCCGCCCGATGTCTTCCATGACAGCGGCCTTTGGCTCGCCCATAACCATGCCCTTGCGGCCAGGGCGCGTGGCGCAGGCAAGCCATTGATTGTCAGCACCCGCGGCATGCTGACTCCCTGGGCGCGGCGGCACAAGCGGTGGAAGAAGACGCTCGCCTGGGCGCTCTACCAGAGGCGGGACCTGGCCGGGGCGGCGGCCCTGCATGCGACCTCGCAGGAGGAAGCGGAGCAGTTGCGCGCCCTCGGCCTTGGGCGGCGCGTGGCGATGATCCCCAACGGCGCCGACCTGCCTGACGAGGCGAGCTTGCCCAAGCGGAGCGGCAAGGGGCGGCGGGCGGTGTTCCTTGGCCGGCTCTATCCGGTCAAGGGCCTGCCGATGCTGATCGAAGCCTGGGCAAGAGTCTCCCCCGACGGCTGGCGGCTGGAGATCGCCGGTCCCGACACCAACGGGCATCTGCGAGACCTCCAGGCCAAGGTGAAGGCGCTAGGTCTTGAGGACAAGGTGTCGTTTCCGGGCGCCCTGGAGGGGGAGGCCAAGACCGCCTTCCTGGCCACCGCGGACCTTTTCGTTCTGCCGAGCTATTCGGAAAGCTTCGGCATGGTTGTGGTCGAGGCCCTGGCCTGCAAAACGCCGGTCCTGACCACCACCGCGACCCCTTGGCGCGACCTGGTTGAGGTGGGCTGCGGATGGTGGGTCGATCCGACGGTGGAAGCGATTTCGCAGGCGCTGTCTGCCGCCGTCGCCACCTCGCCAGGCGCGCTCGCCAAGATGGGGGAAACGGGCCGGGCTTTCGTGAAGCAGAAGTTCGGCTGGCCGTCCGTGGCCCAGGCGTTTTTGGACCTCTACGCCGCCCGTTAGAACTGGAAGTAGATGAACTGTTCACGGATGCCGAGGAAGACGAACACCAGGGCGATCATCACCGCGTAGCCCGCCGTCCCCAGAATCATGGGCGCCAGAGTTTGGCCCTCCAGCCGCTTGAGCAGCGCCTGGAGCCCGCACCAGATGAAGGAGCCCACGGTGACGAGGGCCGCGGCGAAATAACAGTTGATCCAAAGGCCAAAGCTGACAAACGCTCTTGGGTCGATCATTCGCGACCAAAGGAAAACCGCGTCGCTGAGGGTCTCCGCGCGGAACGGTATCCAGGCGGCCATCATCAAGGGCAGGGTCACCGCCCAGCCAAGCACCGCCGGAGATCGCTTGAGGACCGGAGCGATGGCCAAAATCGCCCGCTGCACCCAGATGCAAGCAGCGTGGAAAAGGCCCCAGGCCACGAAGGTCCAGTTGGCGCCGTGCCACAGGCCCATAAGCGCCCAGGTGGCGAACAGGGCGCCGGTGCGCTTGCGCTCGACCGCGCCGCCGCCTTGCCGCTGCGTCGGCAGCGCCTCCCAGCCCTCGCCCTTCGGGCTCGCGCCCATCAAGGGCATGTACAGATAGTCGCGCACCCATGTGGACAGCGAGATATGCCAGCGCTTCCAGAAGTCCCGTGGCGAGACCGCCAGATAGGGATGGTTGAAGTTCTCCGGCAGGACGATCCCCATGAGCAGGGCCGAGCCGATGGCGATGTGTGAATAGCCGGCGAAGTCGAAATAGATCTGGAAACCGAACAGAAAGGCCATGGTCCAGGCGTCCGCCCCGTGGAGGCCGGCAAGGGGCGTATCGAAGGCGCGGTCGACGAAAGTCGCCAGCTGGTCGGCGAGGACCACCTTCATGAACAGTCCCTGCAGAATACGCTTGATCCCCTGGATCGCCGCGCTGGAGACCAGGGCTGCAGGCCTGACCAGTTGGGGGATCAGGACCCCCGCCCTCAGGATGGGCCCGGCCACCAGGTGCGGGAAGAAGGTCACGAAACACATGTAAACGAGAAGGCTGCGCTCGGCCGGGACCACTCGCCGGTAGACATCGACCGTGTAGCTGATGGTCGCGAAGATGTAGAAGCTGATGCCGAGCGGCAGGATGATCTTCAGCTCAGGCCAGGATGGCGTGTAGCCGATGAGGCCGGCGATCGAGCCGATCGTGCCGGTGAAGAAGATCAGATACTTGAATACGCCTAAGATGATCAGGCTGACCACGATGCTGATCTGCATCAGACGGCGTCTTCGGTTCTCGTCCTCGGTCGCCTCGATCATCCGCGCCAGCACGTAGTCGATGACCGCGCTGAACAGCATCAGGGGAATGAACTCGATGCGCCAGAAGCCGTAGAAAACCAGGCTAGCGACCAGGACGACCCAAAGGCGCGCGCGGCCCGTCACCAGGTGATAGAGCGCCAGCACCAGGGGCAGGAACAGCAGGTAGGTGAGGGTGTTGAACAGCATGGGCGCTACAGCGCCCCCGCGACAGCGGCCGCGAGACGCCGGTGGCCCTCTGCCGTGAAATGCATGAAGTCATAGTCTTCGAAGCCGAATACATCGTCCCTGATCATCCCCCACTCAGGGCCGGGCACGATGGTGGTAAGGTCCGCGTAGCGCGCGCCATGCCTCCGCGCCAAGGCGTTGAGATCGGTGCGGAACTGATCGTACTGAGCGGCTACATAGGGGCCCCTGATGTCGCTGCGGTAAGGCGGGACATAGATTAGCACCTGCTTTCCCGCTCCCGTCAGTCCGCTGACAAAGGTCTCAAGTTCGGCCATCCGCGCGCCGTAGATCTGTCCCGGAATCGAGCGCTTGGTCTGCGCCGAGATGCCAAAGGCCTTGTTCCGCAGAGCGAAGGCGGCGTAGCGGAGCCCCGACTGCATGTTCGGCCGATCCGCCCAAAGCGGCCATCCCCTGCCCACGGCCGCAGACAAGGCCTCCTCGACGATCGGTTGCAGGGATTTGTGTCCCGCAGCGGGCGCGTCTTCAGTCGAAGCATCTCTTGCGCCATCAGCACCGGCATTCAGGAGCCGGTCTCGCACGCCGACCTCCCGGAAGTCGTCCAAGCAGACTGCCAGGATGACCAGGCGCGTGTCGTAGCGGCCGCCCAGGGCCCGGAAGATTGCCTGGTGTTCGGTAAGGTTGGCGTTGGGCAGACTAAAGGTCGCCAGGTACAGCCCTTTTTCCCGCAGGATCTTGTGCAAGATCTCCGGAGCCGTCGCCTCGCCTGCACGGTAGCGATTGATGCCGTGGAGTTGTGAGTTGCCAAGCCACAGGGCGGCCGGGGGGCGTCCGGCCTTGCCGTAAGCTTCGCCGCAGGCCGCCCAGTCTGCCGCGCCGGCGCAGTGGATGCGGCCATCGGGACCGTGGCCGTAGAGCGCCTGCGTAGTCGCTCCCATGGCGGCGGTTTCGGCGTCGATGGTCAGGAACGGGCGCAAGACGTAGAGAGAAACGATGGCCAACGCGGCGCCAACACACAAGGGGGCCCATAGACGAACCAGACTCGCAGATTTTCGCGCCGGCTCGTCAGCCAAGATCAGCCCCTGCGTTGGATCAACGTATCCCCCAACACCAGGACGTCCATCTTGGTGCGCAGGAAGCAGTCTAGCGCCTCTTTTGGCTGGCAGACCACCGGCTCGTTCTCGTTGAAGCTGGTGTTCAGAACCATGGGCACCCCTGTGATGTCCCTGAAAGCGCTGATCAGGGCGTGATAGCGCGGGCTGGTGACCGGGTTCACCGTTTGCAGGCGGCCCGACCCATCAACGTGGGTGACGGCGGGGATCAGCGGGCGCTTGTCCGCCTTAATCTGGAAGACCTGCATCATGAAGGGGACGTCGTCATCCTCTTCGAACCAGTCGGCCACGGCCTCGCTCATCACCGACGGAGCGAAAGGGCGAAAGCTCTCGCGCCGCTTGATCTTGGCGTTGAGAATGTCCTTCATGTCGGCGCGTCGCGGATCGCCGATGATCGAGCGGGCGCCGAGCGCGCGCGGCCCCCATTCCATGCGTCCCTGGAACCAGCCGATGACCTTCCCCTCGGACACCGCCTGAGCGGTGCGCTGGCAAAGGGCCGCTTCGTCCGTAATGCTCTCGACCGAACAACCGGCTTCTTCGATGGCGGCGCGGTTGTCGGCCACCAGGGCCGCCATGGCGTCCGGTCCAAAGCCCGGACCCCAATAGGCGTGGTCCATGACAAAGCCCCGCCTGCCGCCGTCTTGGTGGTGGACGGCAAAGGCCGCGCCCACCGCGCCCCCGGCGTCACCTGCCGCCGACTGTACGTAGACCCGCTTGAACGGCGTCATGCGACGCACCTTCCCGTTGGCCACCGAGTTATTGCCGCAGCCTCCAGCGATGCAAACCGCTTCTGTCGGGAAGCGGCGGTGCAGGGCGTTGAGGAGGTGGAAAAAGGCCTCCTCGTACATGGCCTGGGCCGAGCGGGCGAGGTCGTGGTGGCGTTTGCCGAGCGGCTCGTCCTTGCCGCGGCGGGGTCCAAGGAGTTCTTCCAGTTTCGGCGAGAAAAGGTCGCCAACGTGCGGAATGCCGTCGTCCCACTGATAGGCGATTTTTTCGTTATGGTGCCGGAAGTAGTCGAGGTTCAGGCGGAAGGATCCGTCGATCTCCAGATTAACGATCCGGCGCATCTCCCTGAGGAAGGCCGGCTCCCCGTAGGGGGCGAGGCCCATGACCTTATACTCGTCCCCATAATGCGGAAAGCCAAGGTGCTGGGTGATCGCCTGGTAAAAGACGCCAAGGGAGTGGGGGAAGGTGACATTGCCCACGACGGTGATGTCCGAGCCTTTGCCCAGGCCCCAGGCGGCGCTGGCGAAGTCGCCGAACCCATCGACGGAGACCACGGCGGCCTCGGCGAAGGGCGAGACGTGGAAGGCTGAGGAAAGGTGGGCGCGGTGGTGTTCCACGGCCTCGATGCGGCCCCTGAAGGTCTGGTCAGGGAAGGCTTTGGTCAGCAACTCCGCCGTCGAGGCCCGCGCTTTGCGGTTCTTCAGGCGGTCCAGGACGAGGCGCGGGTCGGGCCGGGTCTTCAGCGCGAAAGCGATCTTCTTCAGCCGGTTGGCCTTGCTGTCGGAATTAAGCGCCACGACATCAACATCGGCCAGGGTCGCCCCGGCCTCAGCCAAACAGTAGGCGATCGCCTGATCGGGAAATCCAGCCCAGTGCTTGATGCGCCGGAACCGCTCCTCTTCGGCGGCGGCGATCAGCACTCCATCTTTGACAATGGCGGCCGCGGCGTCGCCGTGAAAGGCGTTCAAGCCCAAGATGAGCAACTGGAAATCCTTCGCGGAGCGGCGTTTGTCGGCTCGCTCTTATTCCGGCGGTCAAAAGATGGCAATGATCGGCGCGTGACTGTTCCAGATCAAAACTTGGCGGCTGATACCCCTGGGCGGCGGATCGTCTTCGTCAACCGCTTCTTCTTTCCAGATCATTCGGCGACTGCGCAGATCCTCGCCGATCTCGCGTTCCACCTGGCCCGCGCCGGATGGAGCGTGGAGGTGATCGCCGGGCGCGCCCTTTACGACGATTCAGTGGCTCGCCTGAGGCCTCTTGAGACTGTGCACGGCGTGACGATCCGCCGGGCGGGTGGGGGCGGGGGCAGGTTGAAAGCCTATCTCAGCTTTCACATCGCCGCCTTCTTCGCGCTGGTGGGGACCTTGCGCAGGGGCGATGTGGTGGTCGCCAAGACCGATCCCCCGCTGTTGTCGGTGACCGCCGGGCTCGCGGCGTGGATGCGCGGAGCGCGGCTCGTGAACTGGTTGCAGGACGTTTATCCGGAAGTTGGGGCTCAGGCGGGGGAGGCGATCTGCCGGGGTCCGCTTGGCGCGGTTCTGAAGGGCCTGCGCAACGCATCCTTGCGTGGTGCGGCGGCCAATGTGGCGATCGGCGAGCGGATGGCGGCGCGGCTCAAAGGCCAGGGCGCGGCCCGGGTGAGCGTCGTCGAGAACTGGGTCGATGACCGGACGATCCGGCCCATGGCGCCGGGCAAAAGCGCCTCTCGCCGCGACTGGGGGTTTTCAGACGATGACTTCGTGGTCGCCTATTCGGGAAACCTTGGCCGCGCGCACGAGGCTCAGACGATGCTCAGCGCGGCGCGACGGCTGAAAGATCACCCGGCCATCCGCTTCCTGTTCATCGGCGGCGGCCGTGGGGCTGAACGGATCGCCGCGCTGACCTCCGGAGAGGGCCTCGCGAATGTGGTGTTTCAACCTTATCAGCCGCGAGAGCGGCTGGCCGACTCCCTGGCGGCGGCGGATATTCACTGGCTGTCGCTGCACCCGGCGATGGAAGGCCTGATCGTGCCGAGCAAGTTCTATGGCGTCGCGGCGGCGGGGCGGGCGGTCATCGTCATCGGCGACGCAGCCGGCGAGATCGGCGCGGTGGTGCGGGAGAACGACCTTGGCCGGGTCTTCGCTCCGGGGGAGGACGAGGCGCTGGCGTCGGCGCTGGAGTCGTTGGCGGGGGACCGGGCCCTGGTGGAGGCGATGGGCCTACGGGCAAGGAACCTGCTCGATGCGCGCTATGCGCAGCAGCGGCAGTTGGAACGCTGGCGGGAAGTCCTAGGCTCGGTGGGAACGACGGCGGCGATGTGACTTCGGCTGGCGTTGAGGCAGTCGTATGTCGCCCAGGCGCGGGAAGCGCGTCTCGCCCTGGAGCGGCTCGGTCATCAGACCACAGGCGAAGGCGAACAGGCACGCGATGGCCAGGGTGCGCAACGGATAGTCGACTGCGGAATGGGCCATGACCAGGAGGACCGCTAGGGCGCCGCCCCAGATCTGCATGGTGTTGTCCGGCTGCGTCTTGCGGGTCTTGAATATGGTCTTGACCCACCAGAAGAGGAACAGGGCAAGGCCAGAGATCGCCAGAACGCCGGCTTCGAGCAGCAATTCGGCGTAGTCGTTGTGGGCGTGGTTCCAGAACGCAGGGCCCATGCGGTCGACCGACTCCACGCCCGCATAGATCGATGGGAAGGAGCCGAGCCCGCTGCCAAAGGGGAGGTGCGTCAGGGCTGCCTGGAAGGTCGCTGGGGTAACGAAGATGCGGCCATCGACATCATCGCTCAGGAAGCGCTCCAGCACGGGCCGCGCGGCGAACAGCCCGAGCACCACCATTGCCGCAAGAGCAGCGATGCCGACCCCGAGGATGGCCGTGCGCCGCTCTTCCGACCGCTCGCCTACCCAAAGCAGGAAAAGGGATCCAAGGACGGCGGGGGCCCCGAGCAGGATGCCTGCCCGTGACTTCACCACCATCAGGCCCAGGATCATCAGAATCAGCACCGATACAGCGATGACCCCGGTCAAGATTCGCGAACCTGGCTCGCCCCGGCGGGAGGCCATCCATCCGGCGATCAGCGGCATGGCGGTGACAAACAGGGTGGCCTGGTGGTTGCGGTTGGCGAACAGGCCCACGGCCGAATCGATGTTGGTGCCGTCATAGAAATAGAAGCGGCTGCCCTCACCCTGCGCGATCTGCATGGCCCCGATGCCAAGGCTGAACATGGCGGCCAAGGGAGTGACCAGCAGAAGCCAGCGGCGCTCTTGGGCGGTCATGTCGCAAACGCCGAGGAACACCCCAATCACCGGCACGAGGTAGAACAAGGCGCGCTTCACCCCCGCAGGGTCGAGGCCGTAGGTCAGCCAGGCGTCAGCCCCTGCCAATCGGAGCGCTTCGGCCGGCGTCTCCCGCCCGGGCAGCTTGGCCCAGAACTCGAAGGGCAGAGGGAGAAGCTGCAGCAAGGGAGTCAGGAAGAGGATAGCGCAGATGACCAAGGGCAGCTGCACCCGCCGCCACCCGCCGCCGTCGATCAGCCGCCATAGCGACCAGCCGAAAAGAGGCAGGCTAAAGAGCGTAAGACCAAGGAACTGCGGCGCATTCTCGCGGCTCGCGCCGCCAAAGATGAAACAAGCCACAAGGACCAGTAGGGTCAGCCAGAAGGCCGGGCTCGGGACATGGCCGCCCCCGCGGCCGCGGCCATTATGTTCCAGGCTGACGGGACTGTTCATGGCGTCAGCCGCGCGATGGCCATACGATCGTACCAGACCGCGACAGCGTTGCGTTCCAGCCCTCGCGTTGGCTTGGCTGACAGCCACTGAGCGGGACAACCCGCGGCGGGAATCTCGAAGGTCATGCGGAAACTGCGCCACTCCGCCCCGGTATCGCTGGCCAAGTGCTCGGCGAGGGGGGCCGCCGGCATGTCGGCGCAGGCGATCTCCCATTTGACACGGCCCGCCGAGTCGCCGGTTTCGGTTAGGAATTCGCCTGAGAGTTCGTAGCGCCCCGGGGTAAGCATGACCAGCTGGGCGGGAAGTTTGGCGTCGGCCAGGGCGTCGAAGCCCAGGCGCAGGGCATTACCCTGCCGGCCATAGGCGGCGGCGCTTTCGATGGTGGCGTCGCTCGCCGCTGCGATGTTCCAGTCGAAGGGCGGAGCCCCCCGAGGGTCCTGGAAATCGCCATCATTAAGATAACCGATCTTGCTGGTCTTCTCCTTGGGCATGAGCAGGACCCACTGCAGAAAGGCCTCGTCATAACGCCGCGCGGCGATCATCCGCGACAGGTGCGCTTCCAGTTCGTCTGCCGTCGGGGGGCTCCCTGCCTTCAGGGTTTCGGACATGATCGGAAAGGCGAGCCCCGGGTTCTCGGCAGTGAGCCCGCTGAGGGTCAGGTAGAACGACCGGCGCCAATCGGGCTCCAGCGCCAGGCGCTTGGCCAGGAACGGCGCGGCGCCCGGCCGGCTGGCCGCCGAGGCGACCATCGGCAGCATCTTCTGTCCTGCTTCACGCCGTTCCCGTCGCAGATAGGCGTCGATGTTCTCGAAAGCTTCGGCGTATCGGCCGTGGGTGACGCCCTCATGGAACAGCCACAGATTGGTCGCGGCGTCCCTTCGGCTGAGGCGTCCGGCAACGCTCATAAGTTTGGTTGCGCCCGCCTTGTCGGCCTCGGCTTCCTTAACCAGCCCCAACAGGCTGACGGCGCGGGATTCGAGCGGCCTGCGGTTGATGATCGCCCTGGCGTCGCGCGTCATCCTGGCCCTGGCGGCGGCCGTTGTGGGTTTGCCAAGGGCCGCCACATGGCGGCGAATAGTCGCCCTGTCATCGGGAGTGTGGGCGTTGAGGATCATGCCTGCGCCGAGCCCCAGGCAAACGATGCTCACCAGAACGGCCGCAACGACCGACCGGCCCCTTTGCCGAGGATGCTCCGCCCCGCCCCCGGCCTGCGTCATTTTTTGCTTATGGCCTGCTGGCCCTGGCCATAGTTGTAGTCATAGGCGTAGGCATATCCGTATCCGTAGCCGTACGAACTGCTGCGGGCGTCGAACTTGGTCAGCAGCACGCCAAGAAGGCGGGTGTTGCCGACCGTAAGCCTGCGGATCGAACCCTTAGCCAGGTGGCGCCCAGTGCTGCCCGCCTCAATAACCAGGATGGTGCCGGCGGCCGCCGAGGTCAGCATGGGCGCGTCGGCGAGGCCCATGACCGGCGGGCAGTCGAAGATCACCATGTCGAAGATTTCCTTTGCCTCCTCAAGCATCTCACGCAGCCTGTTGCCGGCCAGGAGTTCGGCCGGGTTGGGCGGCAGCGGGCCGCAGGGCATGAAGAAGAGGTTGGTGGTGTCGGTCGGACGCGTCAGGGCGCGAAGCGACTTGCCGCCGGTCAGGCAGTTTGAGAAGCCTTCGGTATTGTCGGTCTTCATCACCCGGTGCAGCGACGGATTGCGCAGGTCGGCGTCGATCAGAAGAACGCGGGAGCCGAGACGCGCGAAATTCTTCGCAATGGCGCTGGCGCTGGTCGACTTGCCTTCCGACGGGCGGCTGCTGGTGATGGCCAGGGAACTGGGCACGCCCTCGTTGGTCGAGAACTGCAGGGCGGTGCGGACCGAGTAATAGGCTTCGGAGAAGGGAGATCGGACATCCTGCAGCGCTTCGGCCGGCGTGGTGGTCTTGTCGAGTTTCGGGATTGAGCCGAGCAGCGATAGCCCCAGCTTGCGCTCCACATCCTCGGGCGTGCGGATCGACTCGTCGAGGAACTCCATCAGGAGCGCCAGGCCGACGCCGATGACTAGGCCAAGCACGATGGAAATCATCAGATTGCGAACCGGTCGCGGCTCAGAGGGCGCACCCGGCGGTAAGGCGCGGTCGACCGGCGAGATGTTGTTGGTCCTCAGGTTGCCGGCGACGCCGATCTCCTTGTACTGCTGCAACAGGCTGTCATAGAGCTGGCGCCGGGTGTCAACTTCGCGCTGCAGTATGTCGTACTTGATTGACCGCTCGCGCGTATCGAGCACTTGGCGGGTCAGACGGCTAACCTCCTGAGCCAGCTTTTGCTCCTGACCCACGGCAATCTGATATTGGCTCTGCAGGTTGGTGGTCAGCGACGACTTTATGGAGTCAGTCTCAGCCCGGATCCGGCGATCAAGCTCATCGATCTGGCTCTTGAGCGACCGCATGCTCTCATAGCCGGGTTGGAAGGTTGCCAGGTTGGAATCATATTCCGCCTGCTTTCTGGCCCGTTCCTGCTTCAGCGTCTGAATGACCAGGTTTGACAGAACCTCGGAAGAATTCTCGCTCACCGCGGCGCGGCCGACCTCCAACTTCTGCTGGGCGGCGAAACGCGCGTTCCGCGCTTCGTTGAGCGCGGTTTCCGTGGCTGCGAGGCTTGAGGCGGCAAGGGTCTGATTGCCCTGCCATGCGCCGGCCGGACTACCGCCTCTGGCGCCCTGAGCGCCGCCGCCCGTGCCGGTGGACGGCGTGATGTTGATGAGCTGTTGTTGGCGGGCGTACTCGGCCAGGTCCCTTTCGGATTGTTCGAGACCGGCCTTTTCGCTGGCGAGTTCGCGTTCGAGGAAACTGACGCCGAAGGAAGACGCGTTGATACGCCGCTTCAGGGTCTCGTTGATGAAGTTCTCAATCACCGCGTTGACCAGCCGCGCGGACGCGACGGGATCAGGACTGGAAATGCTGATCGAGACGACGCGCGAACGCTGCACCGGCTCGACGGAAAGGTACTCCATAATGTAGCTGGCGATGGCGTTCTGGGCCTGGGCCGTGGTCAAGGGCGGGCCCTCTTCCGGCGCAACACCGAGGGCCTTCAGCAATTGCTGGTCGCGGGCGAGGTTGAGGTTTGAATCCTTTGCCGTGGCTTCGGCGAGCGACCGCGATTTCAGCAGCGCAAATTGGGTCTGGAAGAATTCGTCGGCATTGTTGCTGACCGACTCCTTGGCCTCGAAGGTGTCCAGGCCTGTGACTCGCGCCGCCTCGCGGTCGATCTGCAGGGTGCCGGTGGCGGTGTACATCGGGGTGGTCAGCAAGGTCTTGGCGACGCCGCCGGCGATGGCCAAAATCAAGGCTGCTACGATGATCAACCAGTGGCGCAGCAGAATGCGGAAATAGTGCCGCAGGTCGAGCTGGAAGCCCTTATCGGCCTCTTCCTCCCACTCAAAGCTGGGATAGCCGGGGCGGCGCACGAGCATACCTTCGGCGGCCGGGGCGGCCCGGGCCGGAACCCGGTTCGGCTCGCCGCTACGTGCGTTCGGTTCGTGATCGCCAAGCATACTCAATCCTGTTCGCGGCCGGCCCCGGCCTCATGAGGTGGGGTCAAGTCAGAATACAGTAAAAAGCGCGGCGAAGGGCATCGCCGAGATGATGTTGCGCCAGGTGCTCTTGCTGTCCGAGGTGTCGACGATGATCTGGTCACCGCCAAAGATTTCCGGATCTTCCGCGCGGTTCGCCTGAATGTCCTGAAGGTTGAAGACCTTGCCGGTGCGCTGGCCGCCCACCATGCGGATTACGCCCACGCGACGCGTGTCGGCTGTTTGCGGGTCTGGGCCGCCAGCCATGGCGACCGCTTGTGTCAGCGTCATCCGGCCGCGGAGGTTATAATAGTTGGAGGTTTTCACCGCGCCGCTGACCGTGATCTGACGGCTGATCGTCTCCTCGACCTGGACTACGACTTGCGGACGTTGGAGGCAGCACTGGATGAGCGCGGCCTGGATTTCGGCGGCGAGGGCGGTGGCCGTCTTGCCTTGAGCTCGGACGGACCCGATCGGTGGGACGAGCACCGAGCCGTCGGCGGTGACGCGGACCGAGGGGATTGAAAAGTCGCGCACTGGATAGACGTTGATGCTCAGCCGATCCTGGGGACCGATGGTGTATTCCTCAGTCTCGGACTGGGCGTAGATTACCGGATCTGGCGCGCCCAGCACGGCCGCATCGTTGGCCAGCCGTGTTTGTCCGCCCCCCGCGCACGCGCTCAGCACCAGGCCCACGAGGACGAAGATAGGCAAAAGCTTTCTGGCGACGGTCATTCCTGAATCTCAACTGTAGCTGCAGATTGACGGCCTGGGTTGGCCAGCCGCCCTCGCACATGCCTGGGAAAAGCCGCGAACCCTGCTTGCAGCGACGCTCGTGTGGGCTTGCTTATGACGCGAGCACACCTGGCCGTCAAATCAAACCGGGTCGTTTTTCCCTTACCTGACCGGACTCTAGGGTGCAGGGACATGGGCGTTCGGACGTCCGAAAAGATTCGCGAACCATCCGTTCCTGGCCGGCTTGGCGGCGATAGCCGGACGGGGTGGAGTTTCCGCCGGATGGAGGTTCTCTAGAATGCAGAGCGGACGGTTGAGGACCATGTTCTCCGCCTCGTCCTCCCCCAGGCGCTGGGCAATGATATCTCGCGCCTCGCTCAGTATCGGGGTGCGGCCGCGCAGGTTGTGCGCATCGGTGGCCAGGATGTGAACATGGCCCTCGGCGACCATGCGCTCGGCCCAGTATTGCGGGCGCCGCCCGAAGCGTCCGGTGAGCGAGCCGGCGGTGACCTGCATCCAGACACCTCGCTCCGCCAGGGTCTTGATTACCTCGTAGTGGGTCTCGATCCAGGAAAGCCGCTCGGGGTGGGTGAGCACAGGATGGTATCCCGCCGACATGACGTCGAACACCGCCTCCGGCAGTCTTGGCGGCGCCGCATAGTGCGGCGGCTCGAACAGGAAGTAGCGGGAATCGTTGAGCGACAGAAGCCGGCCGTCGTTCAGGCGGGCGCCGAGGCTTTCCTGCAGGTGAACATCGGCGCCGGTGACCAGGCGCAGGCTTATGCCATGCTCGTCGAGGGCGGCCTGCAGGGCGCTGATCCGGAGACGGACGTCGGGGCCCTGGTTGTCATAGACGCCAGGCATCATGTGGGGCGTGCATGCAGTGACCACGATGCCGTCGGCGACGGCGATGCGGGCCATTTCCAGCGCGGTCTCAAGGTCCGGCGCGCCGTCGTCGATCCCCGGCAGAATATGGCAGTGCAGATCGATCAAACCGCCAACCCTTGAGACAAAGTCATGACCCATCCTGCGAGTTCCGTTCGCTTAGCAAGCGAGGAAAAGCGAGGCAATGAAGCCGCGAAGTTTGGCAGCCGTATGGCCGGATGCTCAGGTCCGCGTGCGCCAGCGCGACAAGACCAGGGGACAAAGCACGGCCGCAATGGCCATGTTGTCGGCGACCCAATCCCAGATATCTCGGTCCCGGCCGATGAACGAAAGACCCTGGACCACCTCGATCACCGCCCCAAACACCGACAGCAGGGTCGCAATCTTGAGAAGGTGAGCGCTCGGAAAGGCCATCACGGCCAATAGGGTAAGGCCATAGAAAGCCAGAATGTGAAGAACCTTGTCGCCGCCCGGTCGCTCCCCGAGGTCTGGCGTCGGCAGGATCGCCGCCACAAAAACAGCAACCACGGCCAGGAAAAACAGGAACCGGCAAAGCGTCAGAAGGCGCCCGGTCAGCGGCCCTGGCCGAAACATGACCCTAGGGACTTGCCGGGTCTTCGTCGTCGAGGACCTGGATAGAGCCATAGATGAAGCCGCTCACCGCCAGGATGCCCATGATCCAGCCGCCGGGGGTGAGTTCGCCCAGGGTTGCCTGAGCGCTGGCGCCCCCGGTGCTGATCAGGCCCATGGAAGACGCGCAGGGCGAGGCGTCAGCGACGGTGATCATCGATTGCGGGCGAAGGGTCACGACGCAGCCATCCGGATAGGTGAGGCGCGCCTCACCGTCCTGAGCGATGATCCGGTCGCCCGGCCGCAGGGCCGCACGCCTCTCGCCGCGCAGAAGAGCGCCCGGCTTGGCCGTCGCCACCTTGCCGCCCTGGCTGATGGAGACGGCTCCGTCGATGGAGGACAGGCGGGCCGCGCCGTCCCCTGCCGTCGCCGCGCCGGAAAGGGCGAAGCTTAAGGCGGCGGCTGTAACCGTAATGATGCGATGCATGATTTTCCCTCCTGACGCGATTCGGCGTTCCGCGCCATGCGGCCGGAGGGCAAGGCAAACCCCGCTTCGCCGATCGCGAAGCGGGGTTGCGGAAATTCGAACAGGATTGCTTAGTTGCTGACCGGATCGTCGTCGTCAAAGGCGGCGGCGAGTCCGAAGCCAAGCACCACGACCGTCAGGCCGACGCCGACCCACTGCATGGTGGTCAGCTGCGCGCTTGCGGCGCCGGCGCTCACCAGGCCCTCGGCGCCCGCGCAGGGCGACTTGGCGGCGATGGTGGCCATGGCCTGCGGCCGCAGGGTCACCACGCAGCCATCAGCGTAGGTCAGTTGGGCTTGGCCGTCATTGGCGATGACGCGGTCACCGGCCTGGAGCGTGGCCGCGCCAGCGACGGGCGCGATCTTGCCGCCGCGCGCCAGAGAGACCTCGCCCTTCGCCGACAGGGTCACCTTGCCGGTTTCGGCGGCCATGGCCTGGCCCGAAACGATAAGCGCGAAGGCCATGCCCGCAACGGTTGCACTACGAAACATGAAAACTCCTGTCAGAGGGGGTGATCTACTCACCAAAAAACGTGAGCTGACCTTTCGATCAGCTCACGCCATATCCGTCTAGAAAAAATTGGTTAGAGCTTAGTTGCTGATGGGATCATCGTCGTCGTCGAGGACTTCGACCAAGATCCAGCCGACGCCCACAACGAAGACCAGGGTCCACAACCACGAACCAAACAGCTGAGCCGACGACTCGCCGGTGCTGACCAGGCCCGTGCTGTCAACGCAGGGCGACTTCGCCCCGATCGTCGCCATGGCCTGAGGCTGAAGGGTGACGGCGCAACCGTCAGCGTAGGTGATCTTCGCCGCGGCGCCGTCCATGGCGACCACGCGATCACCGGTCTTCAGCGCGCCCGGAGCGGCAGCGACCATCTTCCCGTCACGGTTGATCATGACTTGGCCCTTGAGGCCGGAGATCGAGGCTTCGGCGGCAACCGCCTGGCTCGCGATCAGAGATAAGCCGACTGCGAGAGCGGCGACGAACTTGCTGGCCATGGGAGCTCCATTTGCTAAGTGCGATAGTCGTTTGACCAATCCCGGCGGCGTAATCAAGTGATAATTGTGCGTCTGCGCCAAGAAATATGGTTCTGTTGACCTGACAAGCACAGACCGCGATGGTTCAAGACCTAAACATGAGCAAGCCGCCAAGCAAAACCCCTCCAAAGCCGCCCAGCCGTCCGGGCGGCGAGCCGCTTGCACAAGGTCCGGCCGAGGCTACAACCCTGCGTAACGCGGTCGTCTTGATCGCCGCTATCCTTGGGGGCGCGGCGTTGAAAGAGCTGGGGCCGATCCTATCCTCCCTGGCCCTGGCGATCTTCATGCTCATGATGATCGACGGTTTTGCTTCAACTTTGGAAAAACGGTTTCCGTTCCTGCCGTCGTGGGGCCCCGAGGCCTTCGCCTTTATCATCGGCATCGCCGCGTTCGGGGTCACGGTCTACATCATCGCCGAGTACGCCGCCGGCATCCGTGACGAGATGATTCGATACGGCCCAAGGTTGAACGGCCTGATTGAACGGGTGGCCTCGATGCTGGGGATGGATGCTCCGCCCTCTGTCAACCAGCTCTTCGCCCGTCTCAATCCGGCGCAGTACGCAGCCTCGGTGTTCGCGGGCGTGCAGGCCTTCACCTCCAACGCGGTCTTCGTGTTGATTTACGTCGGCTTTTTGCTCGCCTCGCGGGCCGGGTTCGCGAAGAAGGTCGTGCGGTTGTTTCCCGAGCGCGAAGAGCGCGGCGAGGCCATGGACGTTTTCGGCCGTATCCGCGCCGGCGTGAACAGCTATCTGTGGATCCAGACCGTCACCGGGGCCATCGTCGCCTTGATCTCGTGGGGGGTAATGTGGCTGCTCCGGCTTGAGCACGCCGGCTTCTGGGCCTTCATCATTTTCGTCGCGGGCTACATTCCGATCATCGGCGGCGCCGTGGGCTCCTTTGTGCCGCCGATCTTCGCCCTGGTGCAGTTCGAGACCATCTGGCCGGCTGTGATCCTTCTGGTGGTCCTGAACGCCGTCAATTTCGTCATGTCCAATGTGATTTTGCCAAGGATGCAGGGGGAGAGCCTCAACCTGGATCCGGTGGTGGTTCTGCTGGCCCTGGCGTTCTGGGGTTATATTTGGGGGCTGGCGGGCATGTTCCTGTCTACGCCGCTGACGGTCATGGCGATGGTCGTGCTGGCCCAGTTCAAAGGCTCGCACTGGATCGCGGTTCTGCTGTCCGGCGACGGCGATCCGCTAGGCCACGAGAAAAAACGTCCGGCGAAAAATGCTGTGGAAAAAGCGGCTTAGGGAAAACTAGACCCGGCGATCCAAATAATTTTTGGCGGGGGTCTGGAACCCATCCAATCAGTACCTATTTCTTTCTCATCCGGGGCGCGTCCCCCCTCTGCCCCGGACCCTCCAGGCGAGCGCCCAGCGAGGCGCCGCCAAAATGGTCCCGCCTTCTCCCCCCGAGGCGCGGCCGATCAGCCCCGCCGGCCCCCCCGCCGGCGGGGTTTTACTTTTTCAGATGGCCCTCAGCGCCTTAGCGTACCAGTCCGTGGCCTGCTGCAAATAGTCCGCCCGATAGCGGGAGCGCGGGTCAGAGGCCTTCTCATCGTCGAAGGCGTGGGTGGCGTCGTGGAAAACCAGGCGGTCGACGGCGAGGCCGTCCTTCTCCAGCCGGTCGATGGCCCTGGGGGGATAGCGCACCCCGACCACCTGATCCCTGCCGCAGAGCAGGGCGAAGACCTTGGGCTTGCGCCCCGCCCAGCCCCGGGCATAGGTCATCGAGGGCCAGGCCGCATAGGGATAGACCAGCACCGTCCCCGCCAGGCCCTTCAAGGGGTCGGCCGGGAGGTCTGAGAGCTTGGCGAAACGGGGCGCGCGATCGCCCAGGGCCAGGGCGTCCATAATGGTCCAGCCGCCATGGCTCCAGCCGGAAAGGACAATGCGGCGGGAATCCACCCAGGACTGTTCCTGGGCCCAGGCGTAGAGGGCGTAGACGTCCGCCGCCCGCTCCGCGCCGTGCAGGGCAAGGCCGGTGCAGACGACCAGCGAGCCGTCGAGGCGCGACAGGCCGCGCGGCTTGAAACTATCGACGATCATCACCGCATAACCGGCCTTCAGCGCGGCCTGCGCATAGGTCGCCTGAAACGGGCGAAGGCCGCCGCAGCCGTGAAACTGCATGACCAGAGGGAAGGGACCCAGACCCGCCGGCTTGTGGATCGTCGCGGCCTTGAGCAGGCGCTCGGCCCATTCCTTGCGCGTTGGCCGTTTGGCCGGACGTTCCAGAAGGGCCGGCTTTCCCATCAGTGGCGGAAGACTCTGACGCCGGTGAAGGCCATGGCCAGGCCCCGCTCGTCGGCGGCGGCGATGACCTCTTCGTCGCGGATCGAGCCGCCCGGCTGGATGATCGCCGTGGCCCCGGCCTCGGCCGCCTGGATCAGGCCGTCGGCGAAGGGGAAGAAGGCCTCCGACGCGCAGGCGCAGCCGGAAAGGTCGAGGTTGAAATCGGCGGCGCGCAGGGCGGCGATCCGTGCGGAGTCCTTGCGGTTCATCTGGCCGGCGCCGACGCCCAGAGTCTGGCCGTCGCGGGCGTAGACGATGGCGTTGGACTTGACGTGCTTGGCGATGGTGAAGGCGAACAGCATGTCGCGCACTTCGGCATCGGTCGGCGCCCGTTTTGTGACGATCTTGAGGTCGGCGAGGGTCAGGCGCGCATCATCGCGGCTCTGCACCAGGAACCCGCCGGACACCGACTTGAAGGTCCAGCCGGGGCTCAAAGGATCGGGCAAGCCGCCGGTGACCAGCAGGCGCACATTCTTCTTGGCGACGAAGGCGGCGATGGCGTCGTCATCGGCGTCGGGGGCGATGACCACCTCGGTAAAGACCTTCAGGGCCTCTTCGGCCGTCGCCAGGTCGAGCTTGCGGTTGAAGGCGACGATGCCGCCGAAGGCCGAGGTGGGGTCGCAGGCCAGGGCCCGCTCATAGGCCTCCTTGAGGTTCTTGCCCGTCGCCACGCCACAGGGGTTCGCGTGCTTGATGATGGCGCAGGCCGGGCCGTCGGCCGGGTCGAACTCGGCGATCAGCTCATAGGCTGCGTCGGTGTCGTTGATGTTGTTGTAGCTGAGCTCCTTGCCCTGCAGCTGGCGGGCGGTGGCGACGCCGATGCGCGGGTTCTCAAAGCGATAGAAGGCCGCCTTCTGGTGGGGGTTCTCGCCATAGCGCATGGTCTGGACCAGGGACCCGGCGATGGATTTGCGGCTCGGGAAGTCATCTTCCAATTGCTCAGCGAACCAGCCGGAGATGGCGGCGTCGTAGGAGGCGGTGCGGGCGTAGGCGCGGGCGGCCAACTGTTTGCGTAAAGATAGGGTGGTGGCGCCGTCGGACTGCAGCGCGGCGACGATTTCCGCCATGTCTTCAGGGCCCGTGGCGACCGCCACATAGCCGTGGTTCTTGGCCGCCGAGCGGATCATCGCCGGGCCGCCGATGTCGA
>DGYN01000141.1:0-29678 GCA_002398405.1 Caulobacteraceae bacterium UBA5005 | reverse complement strand
CCGATGTCGATGTTCTCGACGCATTCGTCGAAGGCCGCGCCCTTCGCCACCGTCTGCTCGAAGGGGTAGAGATTGACGTAAACCAGGTCGATGCCGCCGATGCCGTGGTCTTCCATGGCCTTGGCGTGGTCAGGCGCGGCGCGGTAGCCGAGAATGCCGCCGTGGACCACCGGGTGCAGGGTCTTGACCCGCCCGTCCATCATCTCAGGGAAGCCGGTGAGCTCGGACACGTCCTTCACGGAAAGGCCCGCGTCGGCGATGGCCTTGCGCGTTCCGCCGGTGGAGACGAGCTCAACGCCCAGCGCGGCCAGGGCTTTGGCGGCCTCCACAAGGCCGGTCTTGTCGGAGACCGAAAGGAGGGCGCGTTTGATGGTGACGCGGTCGGGGGCGGGGGGGAAGTCGGGGGCTGCGGGCATGGCGCGATGCAATAGGCCTTGAGAGATTCGAGTCAACGCGGGCCGAAAAACCGGGTCTTTCAAACCCTGGTTCGCGCTCACGGGCAGGCGGCGTTCATCTGCGCCTGCTCGGCCTTCAGGGTGGGCCTGACCGAGGCCGTCCAGAAGTAGAGCGCGGGCATCAGCACAAGCTCGGCGGTGAGGGCCCCGCCGATCTCTCCGGTCCTGAACAGGGCGGGGTCGAGGGCCGAGAGCCTGGCGAGGCCGCCCAGGAAGATCAGCGCATAGGCGGCCTTGAGGATCTGCCGCATGGCGAACAAGCGCGCCGCGCCGGCGAGGAACAGCACGCCGACGCCCATCCACAGGCCGCCGAGGAACCGCACGTGGCTGTCGTGGGCCAGGAACACTGGCTCATTGGTGATGGTCATGAAGTCGGTCGCGCCCTGCAGTCCCAGCGTCGGGATGCCGCCGAAGGCGATGTTGGCGCCGGTGTAGAGGATATGGGCGCCGCCCAGGACGAGGGCGGCGCGGAGGGTGAACTCAGAGGCTCGGTAGGTCATGTCTGGTCAATCCATATTTATTTAGCACGCGTACTAATAAATAGGTTGCGAGGGGGCGTCAAGAGGGGCAGGGTGAGCCATGACCAGCCCTCAGATTCGCAGGCGCGGCCGGCCTTCGCTGACGACGACGGATGTGGCGGCCCAGAAGGCCCGCATCGCCGCCGTGGCCGAGCGTCTGTTCCGTGACGAGGGCTATCAGGCGATTTCCATGCGCCGGCTGGCGAGTGAGGCCGGGTGTGCGCCCATGACCCTCTATGCCTATTTTCCGTCGAAGGCGGCGATCCTGCAGACCCTGTGGTCGGCGGTGTTCGATGAGCTGTTCGACGGGCTGGAACGCCAGGCCGCCGCGATCGGCGATGCGAAGGAACGGCTGCGGGCCATCGCCAGGGCCTACGCCGCCTATTGGATCGAGAACCCCGACCGCTACCGCATGGTCTATATGACAGAGGGCGTCGCGCCCGAGGAGGTCGGAGCCTTTGTCGAGCAGTCCGGCGCGGCCCAGCGGTTCGACCTGTTCTTCAGGACGGTGGCCGAGGCCGACCGGTCGCTAAGCGAGGCGGCGGTGAAGGCCCGCACCGAGGTGCTGGTCAGCGCGCTTCTAGGGATCGCCTATAACCACATTACTACGAGCGCCTATCCGTGGGAGCCGGCGCGGGCCCTGGTCGATACGCTGGTCGACCGGCTGGTTTGAATAACCGGCGACGAGAAAAGATTGGAGCGGTTCAAGGCACTCTGCCCTCCACCGGCAACTGTCGTAGCTGGCGTTCCAGTTCCTCGCGTTGGTCCCGCGGGTCAGGCGGAGGCTTTCCCACCGGCGCCCATTTCTCATAATTTCTCCAGGCCAACTCGCCCGTCGCCCACACAGTCCATCGATCACTGTAGCAAAGCCTGCATACCACTGGCGCAAACCAATCGTCGGCGCCGGGCTTGCCCAGGAGATTGGCGTAGAGCCATGCCGTACTAACCCTCATCACGTCCTGCTCGGTCAGCGCCCTCCCGGCTACGGGCCGCATCCAAACATGACGACCTTGGTCCTGGGCCTTCAGCCGCGCCTGGACCAGCGCCTCGCTGGGCGAGGTCTCGGACGATGGCCAGATCACCAAACTCTCGCCACCAAATTCGTTCGGCAGTTGGACCCCCGTATCGCCGGCCAAGCGCTCGGCCCCCCGACCTGCGACCATCTCAAGGCGAGGTTCTGGCCCGGACGCCGCGTCCTGTATAACGCCATGACCTGCGTACGCGCTTGGCGCGTAAGCCCCGGGTGCTTCCCCGGCGCTCCTCAGAAACCGGTCATGACAAGCCCGCACCGATCCTACGCCGCCGCCGTCCGCAGCGACCACCGAGACACCATGCGTGACCCAACGCCGGATCAACGCAAGGTCTTCATCCGCGAGGCCTGCCGGAGAAATCCAATAAACAAGCCGTTCTTCAACGCCCCGGCCCTTGGCCTCAAAAAAGAAGCACCCGCCAGCCTGTCGAACTTCCTGGACCTTGTAGAGGCCCGGCGCCGAATAGGACCGGCCGAGTCCAACACTCGCGCATCCGCCGAGCGCGAACAGAGCAAACGCCAATATCCACCGCATGCTGATCTCCGCTCCCGGAGGCCATTGTTCCGCTTTTGTTCAAGAACGCAAGGGCGACCTTCTAAGAGCCAACATCCCGCCTTTTCATGGCGTCTCCTCCTCTTACTTTCTGTTCGTCGGACCAAGGAAGGGATGCTTGTTGTCAGGCGGTCTGGGCGCCTTTCCCAGCTTCCGTCTCATCTCATTGTCGTAGTCGATCGTGCTCTTGGTCCGAAGATCGCTCTCGGAATATTTGGAGCCGCTAGGAGGACCCAGGAACACTCGGGCAGCATGGTTCATGACCTCATGCCGAAGAATATCGTCCGGCGCGTGTTCGACCGTTCGCCCATCGGGCCATTTCTCGATCGCGGCGTTGCCCGAGACGACGATCCTCACGTCTTTCCCATCTTTTCCTTCCGGGAGCATCACCCCTCCTCCGTACTCCCTATCGAGAGAGACCATCTCTGGGGTCTGATTGAAGCTCCCGGCTCCCCGCGCCCTTGGGAAAAACGCGCTCTTGCTTAGGACAGCGGTCCTGCCGTCTAGCGCTATCATGCGGTTGAGGTCGTCCGAATATTCCTGCAGACGCGGTTTTCCGTCCGCCGGGGCAGTTCCGATTTTCCTCAGATATCCCTTGTCATCTGTGTCGTACTGGTCGAGCGATTGGGCATTGATGTTGGCCAGGATGTCCTTCCGGTCGCCCTTCGACGGTATCCGCACCTTGCACGCTTCCATGGCCGCCGCCTGATCCGAAACCGGCGCCGCCCCCGGTCCCAAGACAGTGGTGAATGGGGAGTCCAGTATGCTTGGCTGCCGCTGCAAAGGCGGCTGACCCGCAGCGACCCACGTCTGCAGTGCTTCGATGGCCTTCTTGTCGAATAAGCCCAATGTGACCTCCTTGGCGCGCTGTGACGCTTGATGCATCGGCGCTGGAAGCCTGCCGCCTCCAACGCCCAGGCGCGAGCGCTCAGATGTGGCGAAAACCCTGCGCGATGTGGCGAAATAGGGCCGCCGATGAGGGATCAGATGGTCGAGGCTGACCGACGTCTCTGTGGCGTTAAGTCGACGCCCCGTCCGCCTTCGCCAGTTTCCAGCGGACCTTGCCGCCGGCCATGGTGCCGAACTGGGTGCGCAGGACGACCTGGGAGGCGCGGCGGGGCTGGCCGTTTTCGTAGTGAACCGAGTGCTCGATGGAGACGTCGGCGGCGTCATTGCGCAGCCACCAGCCGGGGCCGCGGGGGCCCTGCAGAAGGACGCTCTTGCGGTCCAGCGCCAGGGAGGCCTTGACGCCCGGATGCAGATGGAAGCGGATGGCGACAGGGACGTTGCGGCCGTGGCCGCCGCCGGTGGGGGCCAGGCGATCCTCGCCGCGCAGTTCGTCGCTCTTGAGATCGAGATAGAGCATGCGCTCGTGGCGCAGGCCGAAGGTCTCCTGGTAGCCGTCGTGGGCAAGCTCGAGCCACAGTCCCTGGGCGTTTTCCTGGCGCCGGGCGGTGACGGTTTTTGCGCCGCCCTTGAGGCGGGCCCCCAGCACCTTGGCGAAGCGGTGGCCTTCGGGCTCTCCGGCGGGAGCTTCGCCGACACTCAAGGTGGAGGCGGCGCTGGCCAGGCGCAGGGACTGCGGTCCGTGGGTCTTGGGCGACCAGCCGCAGTTGGTGATCAGGCGGTCGTTTCCGGTGAAGACCTCGAAGGCCAGGGGCTGGGCGCAGGCGGTCTCGCTCCAGGCGCCCTGGGCGGGGGCGGCGGCGTCGGCGATGACCGTGAGGCTGCGCGCCGCCAGCCTATGGTAGCCGGTGTAGGCGAGGTGGGTGAGCGGCTTGGCGCCGGGATGCTCGGTCGCCATCAGGGCGGCGGCGATGTCGCCCGCCTCGCCCTCTTCCCCGCCCTGGAAACAGGCCAGGCGCCCGTCGGGCAGCACCAGGACGCGCAAGGCCCGGCCCAGGCGGTCGATGGCCTTGGCGACGCCAGGCGGCATGGCCTTGGCCCGCTGGGAGAGGCCGTCATCCAAGGTCAGAAGATCGAGGAGGAGTTCGAGGCCGGCTTCCGGCGAGCGGCTCTTGTGGCCGCCGTCGGCCAGGACCGTCTCGGCAAGGTCGCCCTCAAGCCGGGCCAAGGCCTTGGCCATCAGACGCTCGCCCGCATCCCCCGCCAGGGCGGAGCCGGCGACGGCCGCGACACAGGCGCGCTCAGCGGCGCGCACCGGTCCGTGGTTGATCTTGAGGAGCTGGCGGGCCTGACGGGCGAGGCTCTCGGCCAGCTGCTGGGCCTCGAGATCCGAGGCGCGGGCCGAGAGACGCCTAAGCGCGCAGGAGAGGTTGAACACCCGCCGCTCCAGCTGCACGTCGCTCCAGGAGAAGCTGTTCCAGGCCCCGAACACGCGGCGCCATTCCAGAGCAAGGCGCAGGCCGTCGATCTCGCCGCGCTCGCCCAGCGCCAGCAGGTCCCGCAGCCATTCGAAACGATGCAGCTCTTCGGCGAACCCGCGGGAGGGATTGGGCCGGTCGAAAGGCTCGCCGCCGGGGCCAAGGTTCAGGGTCTCGCCGGCGAAGGCGAAGGTTCCGGCGTGGAGCGCTTCGCCCCGGGCCGGATTGGCGGGGCGGGGATCGCGGGGCGCGGCGCCGGGGCCGGCGGGGCGCGGGCCCTTGAGGCTGCGCAGGTGAAAGGGCGAGCCGAACCATTCCCTCTGTCCATAGCGCTGCAGGATGCGGCCGGCGGTTTCCAGCCAGGCGGGCTTTGGTTTGGGCTGGGACTCCAGGGGTTCGGTGGGCAGCCCGGACACGGCTTTGCCCTTAGCCTTTGAGGGCGCGGATATTGCCGGCGTAGGCGCTCGCCCCGCCCTTGAAGACGGCGGTCCCGGCGACCAGGGCCGTGGCCCCGGCGGAGACGCAGAGGGGCGCGGTCTCAGCGGTGACGCCGCCGTCGACCTCCAGGACGATGTCGCGGCCGGACGCATCGATACGTTTGCGCAGGGCTTCGATTTTCTTGAGCTGCGAATGGATGAACTTCTGGCCGCCGAAGCCCGGGTTCACTGACATGACCAGGATCAGGTCGATGTCGTCGATGACATGATCGACCACGTCGACGGGCGTTCCGGGATTGAGGACGACGCCGGGTCTGCAGCCGAGCTCGCGGATGCGGCCAATCGTGCGGTGCAGGTGCGGGCCCGCCTCCGGGTGGACGCTGATCCAGTCGGCGCCGGCCTTGGCGAAGGCCTCCAGGTGCAGGTCCACCGGGCTGATCATCAGGTGGACGTCGAACGGAATTTTCGCATGCGGGCGAAGGGCCTTCACCACGTCCGGGCCGATGGTGATGTTGGGCACGAAATGGCCGTCCATGACATCGACGTGCACCCAGTCGGCGCCCGCGGCCTCGATGGCGCGGACCTCTTCGCCCAGGCGGGCGAAGTCCGAGGCGAGAATCGAGGGGGCGATGAGGGGGGCTGTCATCGGAAGCGACTTAGCCGGATGCGATGCTGCGGTGCAAGGTTGGAACTTCTGATGGGTTGATCGTAGCGTGCTTGGGGGAGGGCGCGAGCCATGGACGACGAGTTGCTTTCTCCGGGCTCCGTCCTGCGAGGAATCCTTAAGGTTCTGGGCGCGCGGCCCTTCGCGCTCCTCTTGGCGGGCGTCGCGGCATGCGGGCTCAGTCCGGCGGTCTATTATTGGATGGGTCTGCTCCTTCCGATCGAAATCCCCCCGGCGCTCCGCTGGACCCTCTACATCGCCGTATCCTGGACCCTGCTCTCAGCCACAGGGGCCGCCGCAGACATTGCGATCACCCGGATAACGCTTAGACGCCTGTCCGGGGAGACGGCCAACTTCGGCGACCTGATGGTCGAGATAAGGCGGAACTTTTGGGTGGTTCTGATCACCTGGCTGATCATCGGCGCCCCTTACGTTGCCGCATCGCTGCTGCCAGGACTGCTGGATATCGCAGCCTCGATCGTCTGGGGCGTCGTCGCCTCGATCTGGCTTTGCATCGTGCCCGTAAGGATGGCTGAGGGCGCAGGGCTGAAGCGCTGCTTTGCGCGCAGCTTTCAGCTCTCCCGGCGTCGCCTGCCCCTCGTGCTGGGATTTGGCCTGTTCATGGTCACCGCCTACTGGGGACTCACTGTCGCGGCTGAGCCGCAAACCGTCAGCGTCGAAGGGGCGGAGTTCAACCCGCTGGTCTTCTGGCTCATCGACCCCGCCATCGACGCAATCGTGGTCATTCTGCAGAGCGTCGGCTCGGCCATCATCTATGTCCGACTGCGCGAGGCCGAGGGTGGACGGATCGACACGGCCATAGGCCGGATCTTCGACTAAGCTTTTCTCGCCAGCCGGGCCGCAAAGAACCCGTCCATGCCGCCCTCCATATGATGGGGCAGGATGCGCAGGGTCCCGTCGGCCCTGAGGCTGGCCTCCGGGGCGCCGGCTTCGCCCGGGCGGGCGCGGACCAGGGTGAAGTCCGGATGGCGCTTCAGGAAGGCGGCGATCTGGCCTTCGCCTTCCTCCGGCTCCAAGGAGCAGACGCAGTAGACCATGCGCCCGCCGGGCCGGGTGCGGGTGGCGGCGGCGTCCAGGAGGCGCGACTGGACCATGGCGAGTTTGGCGATCTCCGGCGGCTTGGCGAGCCAGAGGACCTCGGGCTGGCGGCGGAAGGTGCCGGTGGCGGTGCAGGGGGCGTCGAGGAGGACGGCGTCGAAGGTCCTCGGATCGCTCCAGCTTTCGGCGGGGGAGGCGACGACTTCGGCTTCGAGCTTGGTGCGGGCGAGGTTTTCGCGGACCCGCTCCAGGCGCTTGGCGGAGCGGTCGAGGGCCACGACCTTGGCGCCGGCGGCCGCCATCTGCAGGGTCTTGCCGCCGGGGGCGGCGCACAGATCGAGCGCCGTCTCGCCCGGTTTGAGATTGAGAAGCCGGGCGGGCATGGCGGCGGCGGCGTCCTGCACCCACCATAGGCCCTCGTCGAACCCCGGCCATCCCGCGAGGTCGCCGCGGCGCGCGGACCGCACCGCGCCGCCGGGAAGCACGACGCCTTCAAGGTCCTGAAGCAGGGCTTCGTCCGGGGCCTCGCGGAAGGAAAGGTCGGTGGCCGGTTCTTCGGCGATCTGGGCGGCGATCCCGCGCGCCGCCTCGGCTCCGAAGGCCGCGGTCCAGCGGGCGTAGAGCCAGTCGGGGGCCAGGAGGACGGGGTCGTCCTTGGGCGGCTCACGGAGCAGGCCCCGCAGGACGGCATTGATCAGGCCCTTGAAGGGACGGGTCGGTTGTTCGGCCTGGGCGAGATCGAGGGTGGTGGAGACGGCGGCATGGTCGGCGACGCCCATGTATAGGGCCTGGGCGACACCGATGCGCAGGAGGGCCTTGACCGGTTCGGGCGGCGGTTTCTGCATCCGGTCAGTGAGGGCGCGCTCGATCTGACCGTGGCGGCGCAGGGCGGTCATGGCCAGGCTGCGGGCGAAGGCGCGCTCGCGTGGGTCGAGATCGCCAAGCGATATGGGCAGGGCCTCATCGATACCGGCGCGGCGTTCCAGCGCGCCTTCGATCAGGGTCAGCGCGGCGCGGCGGGGGGCGAGACCTTGAGGGCCGGATTGATCCGTCATGCCGCCCCGTGCCCTGTCCTGGGCCTGGAGGCAAGGGTCAGAGGGCAAGTCCGGGCGAGGCGGGCGGGCCGTCGGACCCGTCCAGGGTCAGCTGCATGAAGACGACGTCGAGGAAGCGGCCGTGCTTGTAGCCGAGGCCGGTAGCGGTCCCGACGGGGATGAAGCCGCAGGACCGGTGGACGCCGATGGAGCCGCCGTTGGCGGAATCGCCGATCACGGCGAGGACTTCGCGGACGCCCATGCCGCGGCAGATTTCGATCACTTCGGTGAGCAGCGCCTTGCCGACGCCTTTGCCCTGCCAGCCGGGGGCGACGTAGACAGAATCTTCGACGGTGTAGCGATAGGCCGAGCGGGTGCGAAAGGGGCCGGCGTAGGCGAAGCCCCGCAGGGCGCCGTCCTCCTTATCCACCAGCCAGGGGAGGTCGTAGCCCTGGACGGTGCGCAGGCGCGAGGCCATCTCCTCGACGCTGGGGGGGACCTCCTCGAAGGTGCCGGTCCCGTGGGTGACGTGGTGGGCGTAGATCGCCTGGATGGCGGCGGCGTCTTCGGGGGTCGCGGGGCGGATCATTGCCAGCCCCTGTCCATGGCCCAGACCGCGAAGGCGTAGTCGCGGGCGATTTCTTTCAGGAAATCAAAGCGGCCCGAGGCGCCGCCGTGGCCGGCCTCCATATTGATGCGCAGGAGGATGGGGGCGGCTCCCGTCGTATGCTGGCGAAGCTTGGCGACCCACTTCTGGGGCTCCCAATAGGTGACGCGGGGATCGGAAAGGCCCCCGGTGGCGAAGATGGCGGGATAGGGCTTTGCGGCGACGTTGTCGTAGGGGCTGTAGCCGGCGATGTAGTCGTAGGCCTCCGCGTCCTCGAGGGGATTTCCCCATTCCGGCCATTCGGGCGGGGTGAGCGGCAGGGAGGTGTCGCTCATGGTGTTGAGCACATCGACGAAGGGCACGGCTCCGATCACGCCGGCCCAGAGGTCGGGACGCATATTGGCGACCGCGCCGACCAGCATGCCGCCGGCCGAGCCGCCATAGGCGATGGTCCTCCCCGCCGCGCCGTAGCCGGTCGCGTGGAGGTGCTCGGCGCAGGCGATGAAGTCGGTGAAGGTATTCTTCTTCCTGTCCTTGCGGCCGTCGAGGAACCAGCCCCAGCCCTTTTCGGAGCCGCCGCGGACATGGGCCGTGGCCCAGATCCAGCCCCGGTCGACGAGGCTGAGGTTCCGGATCGAGAAGTTTGGCTCCATGGGAATACCGTAGGAGCCGTAGCCGTAGAGCATGAGCGGCGCGGAGCCGTCGAGCTTTGTCCCGGTCTTCATCAGGACGGTGACCGGCACCGCCTGGCCGTCCGGCGCCTTGGCATAGAGGCGGCGGGTCACGTAGTTTTTGGGGTCGTGGCCGGAGGGGATTTCCTGGGTCTTCTTCAGGACCTTGGTCTTTGCCGCCATATCATAGTCGAACCACTGCTTGGGCGTGGTGGGGGATTCATAGACGAAGCGGATGTTGGGTGTCTCCCAACCGTAACCGCCGGAGAGGCTGAGCGCGAAGGCCTCCTCTTCGAAGGCGACGGCGTGCTGCGCGCCGTCCAGGGCGGTCACCAGGATGCGGTTGTTGGCGTTCTCTCGGACCAGGCGGACGAAGTGCCCGGCGCGGGCGGCAACGCCCACCACAAACTGGCCGGGGGTGTGCGGCGCCCAGTCCTTCCAGCTCTTGCGGGAGGGATCGCTTTCCGGCGCCTCGACCACCTTGAAGTCCACGGCCCCGCCGGCGTTGGTGCGGATCATGAAGCGGCCGTTCCAGTGTTCGAGGTCGTACTGGACGCCGGTCTCGCGTTTGGCGGCGACCTTGGGTTTGGCGGTCGGGTCAGCGGCGGGGATCAGCCAGGCCTCGCTTGTCTCATGCTGTCCCGTGGCGATCACGATGTAGGCCCGGGACTGGGTGGTGTGGACCGAAAGGAAAAAGCCGTCGTCGGGCTCGTCATAGACCAAAGCGTCGTCGGCCTTGCCGCCGCGAGCCGGGCGGCGGAAGACCTTGGCGGGACGGCCGTTCTCGTCTCGCAGGATCCAGAACAAGTGCTTGCTGTCCGGCGACCAGCAAAAGTCGCCGGTCGAGCTTTCGACAGGCTCGGGCAGGACCGAACCGGTCTTCAGGTCCTTCACATAGACGCGGCAGACCTCAGAGCCCTGTTCGTCGGCGGAATAGGCGAAGAGGGCGTGGTCGGGGCTGTGATCGGCGCCGTGGATCTGGAAGAAGGCCTTGCCCTTGGCGAGCGCGTCGGCGTCGATCAGCAGCTCTTCGGCGCCGCCCGCGACGGGCTTCCTGCAATATTTCGGATGCTGCGCGCCCTTCTCGAAACGGGTGTAGTAGTCGAAGGCGCCGTCGTTGGCCGGGACCGAGGCGTCGTCCTCCTTGATGCGGCCCTTCATCTCCTCGAAGATTTTGTCCTGCAGACCTTCAGTCGAGGCGAGCATGGCCTTGGAGTAAGCGTTCTCCTCCGTCAGGTGGGCCTTGACGTCGGCCTTGATCAGGGTGGGGTCGCGCAGGACCTTCTGCCAGTTGTCATCCTTCATCCAGGCGTAGTCGTCGGTGCGCGTGCGGCCGAGCTGGCTAATCACCTTCGGCTCTTTTTTCGGGACAGGGGGCGTCGGCATGGCGCGGTCCTTGGAACAGGCGGGAAGGGCGGCGATTGCCGTTGCGGCAAGGAGTAGCTCTCGTCTGTCCATACTTGCATCAAGATAAAGTCAGCAGGCGCGGTCAAGCTGCGGCGTCCGGACGCCTTGCGGTAACCCAATGTTTGGAGTCAAAGTTTTAAAAAGCGGGGCGGAAGTCGGGAACACTCCATGATCGCCGATCTATCGGTCGAACTGATCCATGCGACAGTCCAGCTTGAGCAGCCGCTCGGTGACGGCACCCGCACGGTCGGCACGGGATTCCTGATCAGCGCGCCGACCCCTGAAGGCCGGCCCCGCACCGTCCTGGTCACCGCCAACCACGTCCTGACCCGGATGCCCGGGTCTGAGATGAAAATCGGCTACCGGCTTCAGGAAGACGACGGCGACTGGAAATACCGCCCGACCAAGATCACCATCCGCGCCGGATCTACGCCGCTGTGGACCAAGAACCCCGACCGCGACATCGCCGCTATCGAAATCGAGGTGCCGCCGGAGTTCGCCCAGGCCGCCATTCCGCTCGACTGGCTGGCCGATCAGGGCTCCTTCGACAAGTTTGGGGTGGGTCCGGGCTATGAGATGATGGCGCTGGGCTTCCCGAGGGGCCTGTCCGCCAACGGGGCGGGGTTTCCGATCCTGCGCTCGGGCCGGGTCGCCTCCTATCCGGTGGCGCCGTCCAAGCAGTTTCCGACCTTCCTGCTGGATTTTTCGGTGTTTCCAGGAAACTCGGGCGGCCCGGTGTTCGTGACGAGGGGCGAGGGCGATCAGTCCAAGATGATGATCGCCGGCATGCTGACCCAGCAGGTCGAGCTGGATTCGGAGCGGCTGGAGATCGGCATCGTCACCCAGGCCAGTTTTATCCGCGAAACGGTGGCCCTGCTGGACGGCAAGGCGCCGAGAACGCCCGCGCCGCCCGCGACGGCCGCCACGCCCAGGGGCCGGCCGGTGGCGGTGACGACACCGGAAGCCTTCTCGACGGCGTCACCCGCGGCGCAGGTTTCGCGGTAGTCATTTCGGCAGCAAGGATTGGTGTTCCTTCTCCCCTCGGGAGAAGGTGGCGAGCCATGCGAGCCGGATGAGGGGCAGTCCCGATGGCGTGAAAGCCGAACTCGGTGGTTGTTTGCTGGGCGGTGGAGCCGCCCCTCATCCGACCTCCTTTCGGAGGCCACCTTCTCCCGAGGGGAGAAGGCACGTCCAAACTGGCCGGCCCTCAGCCGAAAGACAGGCCGGGGTTAGAGCGCCTAAGCCCCGAAGATCAGGCTCAGCGTCTCGGCGATCATGGCCGGCTTGTCGGAGCCTTCCAGTTCCATGGTCATTTCATTGCGCAGCAGCCAGCCGCCCGACTTGGGCTCGGCGCTGATCAGTTTCTGGCGCAGGCGCACGCGCTTTCCGACATGGACCATCTGCAGGAAGCGGACCTTGTCCGAGCCGTAGTTGATGCCGTGGGTGACGCCCGAGACGTTGAGCAGGCCCGCCGCCAGGAACGGGACGAGCGACAGGGTCAGATAGCCGTGGGCGATCGTTCCACCGAGGAAGGGCACCGCCTTGGCGCGTTCGACATCGATGTGGATCCATTGGTGGTCGCCGGTGGCGTCGGCGAACATATTGACCCGGTCCTGATCGATCAGCAGCCAGTCGGAGACCCCGACCTCCTGGCCCGCCAGGTTCGGCAGTTCGGCGAATTTCGCGTCCATGGGCGTTCTCCCTCTCACGTGTCCCTTATGCCGCAGGTCTTAAGCGCCGACCGTTGCGAACGCTAGAGATAGGTTAACCCAATCCGAACATAGTAGGGGCTCGATGACCGAACCCGCCCTTGAGCTAGGCCCCGAAGAAGCCCAGGCCGCGCCGCCGGCCTTCCGCGCGCGCATCGCGCTGATGAAGCGGCTGGCGGACGTGGTTTGCCTGCCGTCCAGCCGGGTCAACACCTTTGAGCGGTCGATGACGGCCGACCTTCTGGTCGACATGCTGCGCGAGGCTGAAATCCCCGAGCGGGCCAAGATCGCCCGGCGCCTGGCGCAGCTCACCGAAATCCCGCCGACGCTGGCCCGCTTGCTGCTGCGCGACCGCATCGAGGTGGCGCGCGAGCTGATCGAAAACTCCCTGCACCTGGGGGACTGCGACCTCATCGACTGCGTGCGGTATTCGACCGTCGATCATCGCCGGCTGGTGGCCATGCGGCGGGGGATCACCGAGACCGTGGCCGAGGCCCTGGTCGAGGGCAGCGAGCCGGCGGTGATCGAGGCCTTGCTGAAGAACGACCAGGCGACACTGTCAGCCGCGGCGGTGGAAATGATCGTCGCCGCCAGCCGCGACCATCCGCGCTTTATCCTAGGACTGTTGCGCCGGCCGGAGCTTCGCCCCTCGCACGCCTACGCCATGTTCTGGTGGGCCGAGGCCGACGCCCGCAAGACCATCCTGCAGAGGTTCGCGGTGAGCCGCGAGGTGCTGCAGGACGCGGCCGCCGACGTCTTCGTGCTGGCTACCGAGGAGAAGTGGCAGGATCCGCTCAGCCGCAAGGCCCTGCAATTCATCGAACGGCGCCAGAGGAACCGCGCGGCGATCGAAAAGAGCCCGTACGAGAGCCTCGATGACGCGGTCGCCCAGGCGGCGGGCGGCATGACGCGGGAACAGGCGGAGGAGATTTCGTACCTTTCGGGCCTGAAGCCCATGACCGGCGCCAAGATCTTCACCGACAAGGGCGGCGAGCCGATCGCCATCCTGTGCAAGGCCACCGGTTTGCCCCGGCCCAACATCACCCTTCTGTGGCGCGGTCTTGGGCGGGCGGAGACAGAAGCTGACGGATCGCCATCGATCGCCCTGCAGCGCACGATCCTGATCTACGACATGGTGGCGGTCGACCGGGCCCAGACGGTGCTGCGGTACTGGAACTGGTCCCTGTCCTCGGCCATCACCCCGGCGCTGATCAAGGCGATCCGCGAGGGAGACGAGGCCGGGATGGACGACTACTCGGCGCCGCAGCGCGCCGCCATGCTGGTGCTGGGCTCCGACTTCCGGCGATAGGCGCGCTATTTCATTATACCAGACGTTGTTTGTGCGCTGCGGCGAGGGACTTCTATTGCCGCGGACTCGCCTGAGTTTATGCAGAACAGTAAAGCTCGAAATTCAGCACTGATAGTATTGTGTACTTAGGGGAAGCTCGATAAGACGAAGCGCAAATCAACAAGAGAAGCTTCCGGTGGGTGAAGCGCGCACAATAGGTGGAACCTATGGACGATAAATCCGAAATCATTGAAATGACGGCGGACATCGTGTCGGCCTATGTAGGCAACAACTCGGTGGCGATGGGCGATCTGCCCAATCTGATTCAGGGCGTGCACCGGGCGTTGACCGGCGTCGCGGCCGGCGGCGAGGCGGTGGAAGCCGCGCCCAAGGAGCCGGCGGTGCCGCTCAAGCGCTCGATTACTCCTGATTACCTGATCTGCCTGGAGGACGGCCGCAAGTTCAAGTCGCTGAAGCGCCACCTGCGGACCAAATACAATATGAGCCCCGAGGAATACCGGGCGAAGTGGGGCCTCAACAAGGATTACCCGATGGTCGCGCCGAACTACGCCAAGGCGCGCTCGGAGCTGGCCAAGCAGATGGGCCTGGGCCAAGGCGGCCGCAAGGCCCCGAAGAAGGCCACCCGCCGCTAGATCGCGGGACATGTAACGCTCGGCGGTAAGTTTGCCGGGGCTTCAGCGTTCTGGGTCTGGGGACACGTATCGCCGCGCGCTACATGTCCCCGATACCGCCGCCCGGTTCGCGCCGGGCGGTTTTCTTTGGCTGGCTGGAGGTTGGGGAGACTTGTCGCTGCGCGCTACATGTCCCCGAGTGGGGCGGCGCGGACCTAGGAACGCTGCCCAGTTTTGGGTATTGAGCGTGAATGCCTGAAAAAGCCGCTCTGCTCGCCCTGGTAAGATTTCTCGATCGCCAGGGGTACGATTTCGTCACCCCGACGCCCGCCACCCACAAGCGCCTGCTGCGCAAGCGCGGCTCGGCGCGGGCGGGAAACCTGCGCGACATCTTCGGCTGGAGCCTGCCCTTCTCCAAGGTCGACCCCGATATCCGCGAGCTGATGGAGGCGGCCGATATCATCGATGCGGCCGAGGGCGGACGTTTGCGCAGCGCCCTTCGCGTCTCCCGCGTCCGTGGGCGGCTGTTCCTGCACTCAAACTTTCCGACAACGGAGGAGGATGCGGTCTTCCTGGGGCCCGACAGCTACCGGTTCGCCGACTTCATCCTGGCGAACATGCCAGGGTCCGTATCGCGCCTGGCGGACGTTGGCGCGGGCGCGGGGGTGGGCGGCCTGATCGCGGCGGGCGCGGCGCCGGGGGCCGAAGTGGTGCTGACCGATCTCAACCCCAAGGCCCTGGCCCTGGCGGAGGTGGCGGCGGACCATGCCGGGATCGCGGTCAAGACGCTCAAGGGCGCGGGCCTTTCGCGGGCGGTGGGCCAGTTCGACCTCATCCTCGCCAACCCGCCCTATATGGCCGATGAGGCGGGGCGCACCTATCGCGACGGAGGCGGGGCGCTGGGCGCGCAGCTTTCCATCGACTGGGCGAAGGAGGGCGCGGAGCGGCTGAGGCCCGGTGGGCGGATGCTGCTTTATAGCGGCAGCGCCATCGTCGAGGGCCGCGATGGGCTGAAGGCGGCCCTGGCCAAGATCAAGGGCGTGCGCCTGGAGTACCGGGAGCTTGACCCCGACGTGTTCGGCGAGGAGATCACAAAGCCCGGCTATGACGAGGTTGAGCGGATCGCGGCCATCGGCGCGGTGCTGACCCGGCTCTAGGCTGGCTCTGGACCGATTGTGCATGACGGAGGCGGCCAGGCCCGCCGGTCCGCGCCGATTACGGCGGCGTCGACTGTATCCAAGGCAGGCGCCTCCGTGAAGTTTGCGCCTAAACGCACAAAGCCCTGGAACCGCGCCAACAAGGGGGTGTTGGATCAGTACGGTCAGTCGGGAGTGGGCTTATGGCGCGGCGCAGATCAGCAATGACGAGTTGGATGGATCTGTCGCTCGACGCCATCCTGCTGACGGCCGAGGCCAATTCGGTGATCGCCATGCGGATGATGAAAATGGCGGCGGGCGGGCCCGGGGTCGACGCCGAAGCCCGGCGCATGGTCGCCGAGAAGGTGGGGGCGGCCATGGAGCTCTCCACCAGGGCGACGATCAACGCCCTGACCGGCGCGGTTCCCATCGGTCCCGCCCACGCGGTCGCGCACTACCGCCGCAAGGTGCGCGCCAACAGCCGGCGTCTGCTCCGAAAGGCCGACTAGGCTGTGGATAAGTCTGGGGAGCGATCTCCCGAACCCAGACAAACCCTTGGCTGTTAACGATTTTCACATTGTGGAGAAGTTGTCGCAGGGACGCCTTTTTCCCTTGCCAGCGATTCGCGGATCACCGCATGGTGATTCACGTCGGGATTCCAAGGGGTTGTTTGGGAATCTGGAGATGGGGATGCAAACCGGGGCGCCCGCGACTGCCGTTCGCGCGCACGAAGAACTTTTCGCCTATTGGGCGTCGCGCCGGGTCGGCCAGCGGCTGCCGAGCCGCGCCCAGATTCATCCCGATGATTTCAAACGGCATTTGCCCACCGTCAGCCTGATCGACATCACCCGCGACCCGATCACCGGCGAGCGCAGCTATCGCCAACGCCTGGCGGGAACAGGGCTCTACACCGTCTACGGCCGCGAGATCACCGGCCGCACCCTGGAGGAGGTCTATAACTCCGCCGCCGCGCAGTACTGGAAGGCGGAGCTGGACAAGGTGGTGGCGACGGGCCGGCCCGGAGTCGGCTTCCACAGCCTGGCCTGGCGGGGCGCCGGGCACATGTCGATCCTGTGGCTGCGCCTGCCGCTGTCCAGCAACGGCGTCGATGTCGACATGATCATGGGCTACGACGCCCTGGTCGGCGGCCACGCCGACGCGATCAGCGGGATCCGGGCGGCGTAGGGGCGGCGGTTTGCAGCTCTAAAATCCTCCCCCAACGGGGGAGGATTTGGGGGCCTCAGTCTGAAACCCTGCCTCGGCCGCAGGCCTCGGCGTTCCTCGCGGGAATGGCCAAATCGTTGGCCATTCCATGCCGCCGCTTTGCAGCGGCCGCTCGTCACCCCAAAACGCAAAACGGGGCCACGTTGCCGTGTCCCCGCCCGCGTTACGCATCAGGCCTTGGTCTTTCGAAGCGGTCCGGCGCAAGCGCCTTCTCAACCTCTGGGACTGGAACCCTCCGCGTACCTTTTTCCGCACCGCCGCGGTTGCAGCGGGAGCGGTCCAGACCCGGTGTCGGAAGGCTCTCGCCCGCCGTCCGTTTCCTGGGCGACGATCTCGCGACCCTTGCGGATGGCGTTCTCGCGCTCTGCGTTGTGGATACCCGCCACTCGCAGACTTATCGGGCGCCTTCGGCGTTCCAGACCGCCGTCAGCCGCATCGCCGGATTTCCCCGTCTCGAGTTTGGACCGTTTCCAGTCCTCGCGGCGCCAAGCGGGATCAATCGCCGTCGCCGTGCACGCGTCGGGGTGCGACGCTCCCCGGCCCCTTCAGCAGGTTTCCCAACCCGCCGGTCAGAACCGGTTGACCCCACGATGCGCCCAATCCCGCAGGAGTCGAGTCGAATGATTCGGCTATCCACAGTTTGGCGGAGGGCTGGGAATAACGTGGATAACTCGGCCTCTTCCTAGGCGGCCGCGTCGCGCCGGATTCGCTCGACCATGGAGAACAGGCCGTTGGACCGCTGGGTCGAGAGCGCCCCTGAAAGGCCAAGTTTTTCAAAGGCCGCCTTGGCGTCGAAGGCGAGGATTTCGGCCGGCGCGCGGCCCGAATAGAGCCGCAGAAGGATGGCGATCAAGCCGCGCACGATGTGGGCGTCGGAGTCGCCGCGGAAGGAGAGCGTTCCGTCCGCGCCCTTTTCGGTGACGAGCCAGACCTGACTTGCGCAGCCACGCACCTTGTTGACGTCACTTCGCTCTTCGCTGGTGAGCGGGACAAGTTCCCGCCCCAGGTCGATGACATAGCGGTAGCGCTCCTCCCAATCCCCCAGGAGGTCGAACTCTGCGTTGAGGTCATCGAGGGCGGCGGCGAGGGTCATGAAACCAGTCTTTAGGCGGTGCGCCCGCCCGCTAGCAAATAAGTCATCCACAACTGATCCCAAGAGGAATGTCGCGTGAGGGGTGTGCGCGGTCGCGCCCGGGCTCCGGTTGTGGCTAGGGTCGCCTCGAAATGAGCAAAAAGCCCGCGAGCGCGAAAATCCGCCCGCAGCGCCCGCCCGTCGGCGAGGTGCTGATCTGGCACCTTGCCTGGTCGCTGGGCGTGGTGGCGGGCGGTCTGGTCATTGCCCTTTCCGGCCTGACCTCGGCGGCGATCGGGGCCTTGCTGCTGGCCCTGATCCCGCCGATCGCGGCCCAGGTGCTGCTGAAGTTCGATGGCGAACAGGCAAGGACGCTATTGCTGGGCCTGTGGTCCCTCTGTGTCGCGGCGGCCTGCGCGCTTGCCGGCGGCATCGGCGGGCCATTGTCCCCCTGGCTGCTGGCTCCGCTGGGCGTGGCGGGGGTGGTCGGCCGGGCGAAGATGCTGGCCAAGGGCGCGGCCTTCAGCCTGACCAGCGTGGCGGGCGTGTTTTTGATGCAGGCCTTTGGGCTGGTGGGCCCGCCCATTGAGGGGCTGTTGAAGGCGGGGCTTTCGGCGCTGGCCCTTCTGACCACGGCGCTGGGGCTGGCCGCCGGCCTGATCCTGGCCCGCCGGGCGGGGAGCGAGGACAGCGAGGCCCGCGCCGCCCTGGACGCCCAGCCCAATCTGATCGTCGTAACCGACCAGGAAGGCCGGGCGCTTTCGACCTATGGACCGGCGCCGCAGGGGGTCGATGTGGCGCGCCTCAAGGAGGGTCTGGACCGGGCGGGACGCGAGGCGGACAGGCCCGAGATCAACAAGGCGGTGGCGGCGGTTGTGGCCGGGGAGGCGGCGGTGGCGGCCTTCATCTCGGCGGGAGATGAGGCGCGGAAGATCGCGCTCGACCTGCGCCGCCTGGACGACAGGCGGCTGATCGCCGTGCTGCGCGATACGACCGCGGCGCGCGACCGCGAGCAGGCGCTGGAAAACGCGGCCTCGGAGGCCGAGAGCCTGGCCGCCGGCCGCTCGCGGTTCCTGGCCAGCATGAGCCACGAGCTGCGCACGCCGCTCAACGCCATCATGGGGTTTTCCGACGTCATGCGGCAGAAGATGTTCGGCGAGTTGCCGGGCAAGTATGTCGAATACGCCGACCTGATCCACGAGAGCGGATCGCACCTTTTGGACCTGATCAACGATGTGCTCGACATGTCGAAGATCGAGGCCCAGCGCTATGAGCTGGCGGTGGAGGCCATGGACGCCCGCGAGCCCGTGCAGGCGGCGCTGCGTATCGTCCGCATCCAGGCCGACGAGGCCAGCGTGCACCTGCGGGCCAACCTGCCCTCCAAGCCGATCGACATCGACGCCGACAGGCGGGCCATCAAGCAGATGGTGCTGAACCTGGTGTCCAACGCCGTGAAGTTCACCCCCGCCGACGGCTCGGTGACGGTCAGTCTCTCGGCGAGGGGCAAGGAGCTGGAGCTGGTGGTCGCCGACACCGGGGTCGGGATTTCGGAAGAGGACCTCAAGCGGATCGGCCGGCCGTACGAACAGGCCGGCAATGCCGACCGCAAGGCGCAGGGGACGGGCCTTGGCCTGTCGCTGGTGCGGGCGCTGGCCGAACTGCACGGCGGCGAGATGGGCATCGAGAGCCGGCTGGGCGCGGGGACGGCGGTGACGGTCCGGATGCCGGTGGTGCACGAGGGCGGGGCGAGCGAAAACGTCGTGGCGTTTAAGCCGCCGCGCTGATGGCCTGGCTTTCCTTTTCCCCTCCCGCAGGGAGGGGAAAAGAAGGAGCGCCCTTCTGTGCTACTTGGCCGCCACGGTGAGGAACGCCCGGCCGGCGGCGAAGTCGCCGACTTCGATGTAGGCCCGGCGGATGACGTCCTGGCCGGAGGAGCCCGCGAACAGGAACTCGATCTCCACCGCTTCGCGCGGATCGAGATTGGCCAGCGCCGCGGCGGCGGCGGCGGGGAAGCGGTAGGCGACCGCGCCGGTGACCTTGGGCGGGGTGATCAGGAGGTCGGGCTTCATCTTGGCGTCGGCCAGATAAGCCTTGGTCGCCGAGCGGGGGCTGACCCGGCCGGCCAGGGGCAGGACGCCCTTGGCGTCCTTGCGGCGGTGGTCGAGGTAGGGGCGCTGGGTGCGGGCGACATCCCGCAGCACCAGGCGCGCGGCGTAGGGCTCGGCCCCATCGTTGAACTTGGCGACGGCCATCAGCTCATGGGCGCCGTTCTGACCGGCGAGGCCGAAGGTGAGCAGGTCCCGGCCAAAGGGGACCGGCTGGGACAGGGACCAGACGCGGCCGGATTTCGAGGCGATCTTCTCGGCGGTCCAGCCCAGGTGATCGCCGGGGTAGCTCATCTTGGAAAGCCGCGCATAGCCCTGGAAGGCGGTGCGGGCCCGGTCCGCGATCAGGTTGAGGTCAGGGGAACTGCAAGGCTCGGCGCGGGCCTTGGCCGTGGCGCGGGCCTCGATGCGGGAAAGCTCGGCGGCTTCGATGCCGGCGCGCAGGGCCGCGCCCCTGGCCTGGGCCTGGCTGGCGGCGAGCGCCGAGGCGAGGTTGGGCGTGAACAGGCCGCAGCGCGCGCCCGCGACGGCGATCACCGTGCGTTCGTAATAGAGGTCTACGGCGGCCGCGTTGGCGATCGTGGGGGTGAGCGCGATGCACGCGAGCAGCCCCAACCCCATCTTCGCGGCCGAGGAACGGCTCGCCTTGTCCATCACCTTTCTCGTATGGTTCGAGATTGACGCGCACCTTAAGCGTTCACCCTTTCCCGACCGTTAGCGCTGGAGAGCCCTTGAACATCGCCACCGACGTCTGGGTCGGCGCCCTGATCCGCCGGGCGGAGCTTTCCGGGAGCTTCGCGACCGTGGTCCGCAAGGGCGACGCCAAGGCCGGGGCGGTTCTGGTCAAGGCCTACAATCCCAGGACCCGTCAGGCGACCCTGTTTCAAAGCGCCATCCGCGGCGAGGGCGAGCGGGTGTGGATGCGGCCGGTTTCGTCGCAGGCTGAGGCCGATCTCGACGCCTATGTGGAAAAGCAGCGGCGGTTCGACCCGGATCTCTGGGTCGTGGAGATCGAGGATGCGGAAGGCCGGCATTTCCTGACCGAACCGGTCGAAGATCATTAACCCCGTTCCTTAGGCGGGCCGAAACGGGCGGCGGGCTATGACCGCGTCATGTACTTTCTCATGAACGATGTGATCCTCAGCGTGGAGGGTGGATTGAACCCGCCCATCGACGCCAACTCCATCAGCATCGACGCGGTCAGCCGCCTCGGCGCCGAGCTCTACGCCCAGGATCCCCTGCTGCACCAGAACAACCCCGAGCGGGCCAAGCGCCTGGCCGCCCTGATCATCGCCAAGGCGCCCTCGGTGAACGCCGCCCTGTTCGTGGCCCCGGCCCAGAACTGCTCGGTCGCCCAGGTCGCCTGCCGCTACGCCCAGGTGAGCGTCGAGATCATGGGCTCACTCTATGCGCGCCAGCAGGACGGTTCGCTGAACACGGTGGCGGCGGATAAGGAAGTCTGGCGCAGACTGGCCGCCTAGGTTTCCGCGCGCTAAACCGGCGCCCATGAGCAAGGCCGAGGTTGAGCGGGTCGTTGGGGGCTATTGGGATGCGCTGCGGGCCGGGCGCAATGGCGAGGCGTTTGACGCTTACGCCGACGATCTGGTGTTTCACTACTATGGGCAGAACCCGGTCTCGGGCGACCATGTGGGCAAGGCGGCGTGCCTGGCTGTGCTGGCGAGGATCGCGGCCAGGACCCAGCGCAAGGTGCTGGACGTCACCGAGATGGTGTTCGGCGAGGACCGGGCCACGGTGGTGGTTCGCGAGTCCTTCGAGCGCGCCGGCCAGGTGGCGATCCTGGACCGGACGTTCATCTACCGGGTGGCGGGCGGAAAGATCGCCGAGGTGTGGATCCTCGACCAGGACCAGCTGACCGTGGACCGCTTCCTGGCGGACTGAGCTTGGGTTAGCATCGCCCCATGGGGATGGGACTGATCGCAGCACTCTGGCTGGCCGCGGGGCTCGCGCAGCCGCCGGCTGAGCCGCAGGCCGAGCCGCCCGCGCCAGCCGAAGCCCCGGTTCCGATCCAGCCGCCGCCGGCCACCGCCCCGCCTGAACCGAAGACGCCGCCGCCCGCCCCCAAGGTCGAGAAGGCGGCGCCCAAGGTCGTGGCCAAGGCGCCACCGACCGTCGCCGCGCCGCCCTTGCCTGTGGTTGCTCCGCAGGTGGCTGCGGCGCCCCCGCCGCCGCCCATCGATACGGCGGCCTTGCGGGGCGATAAGGGGCTGATCGTCCAGGCGCAGACGGCTCTGCAGGCCAAGGTCTGGCCGCCGTTTTTCCATGCGGTGGGGACGATAGTTCTGTGGGCCTTCGCCGCCGTGGTCGGAGTTTGGGCGGTCATCGCCTTGATCCGCCGCCGCCGGGGCAGATGACACACAGGCCCGAAGCGGCTAGGTCCCCGGCCCATGAGTAACTCCCCCGCAGTCGAGGCGGCGCGCCGGCGCACCTTCGCGATCATCAGCCACCCCGACGCCGGCAAGACCACCCTGACCGAGAACCTGCTGCTGGCCGGCGGGGCGATCCGGGCGGCGGGGGCGGTCAGGGCGCGGGGCGAGAACAGGCGCACGCGGTCCGACTGGATGAAGATTGAGCGCGAACGGGGGATCTCCGTCTCGGCGTCGGTGATGACCTTCGATCACGCCGGCCTGATGTTCAATCTGCTGGACACCCCGGGGCACGAGGACTTTTCGGAGGACACCTACCGCACGCTCACCGCCGCCGACGCGGCGATCATGGTGCTGGACGCGGCCAAGGGCATCGAGCCCCAGACCCTGAAACTGTTCGAGGTCTGCCGCCTGCGCGATATCCCGATCATCACCTTCATCAACAAGATGGACCGCGAGGCGCTGGATCCGTTCGAACTGCTCGACGAGATCGCCTCGAAGCTGCAGCTCGACCCCGCGCCGCTCTATTGGCCGGCGGGGTCCGGCGGGCGGTTCAAGGGGATGCTTGACCTGGAGCGTCAGCAGTTCCTGCCGTTCCACAAGAAGGGCGCCAACGACGACGAGGGCCACCCCGAACCGGTCAGCCTGAAGTCCAACGCCATCTCGCGGTTCCTGGAGCCCGCCGAACGGTCAGAAGTGGAGGAGGGGGCCATGCTGGTCTCGGAGGCCTCCAAGCCGTTCGACGTGCAGTCCTTCCTGGAGGGGCACATGACGCCGGTGTTTTACGGCTCGGCGCTGCGCCATTTCGGCATCGACCAGCTCTTGGCCGGGATCGGCGCCTATGCCCCGCCGCCCAAACCCGCCAAGGCAGAGCGGGGCGGAGAAGCGACGCATATCTCGCCCGGCGAGGCCGAGGTCACCGGCTTTGTCTTCAAGGTTCAGGCCAATATGGACCCCAACCACCGCGACCGCATCGCCTTCGTGCGGCTGGCGTCCGGGCGGTTCCAGCGGGGCATGAAGCTGAAGGTTCAGAACACGGGCAAGCAGCTGTCGGTCAATGCGCCGATCATGTTCTTCGCTTCGGACCGGGAGCTGGCCGAGGAAGCCTTCGCGGGGGATGTCATGGGCATTCCCAACCACGGAGTCCTTCGGGTCGGCGACAGCCTCTCGGAGACAGGGACGGTGCGCTATTCGGGCCTGCCAAACTTCGCGCCGGAAATCCTGCAGCGGGTGCGGGTCAAGGACCCCCTGAAGGCCAAGCACCTGAAAAAGGCCCTGGAGGGTCTGGCCGAAGAGGGCGTCACCCAGCTGTTCCGCCCGGAATACGGCTCGGACTTCATCGTCGGCGCGGTGGGCCAGCTGCAGTTCGAGGTCATGGCCGACCGCCTCCAGGGGGAATACGCTCTGGAGGTCATTTTCGAGCCGAGCCCCTTCGCCGAGGCCCGCTGGATCGCCGGGACCAAGGCCGACCTCGAGGACTTCGCCAATAAGCACAAGACGGCCATGGCGCGGGACATCGACGATGCGCCGGTGTTCCTGGCCAAGTCGGCGTGGGAGATCGGCTATGTGGGAGAGCGGTTTCCAGCGATCGCCTTCACCCGGACGCGGGAGCGGGGATAGCGACCGCAGCGCGTGCTTGCGGAGTAGGACTAATCCCTGGACTGTAGCTTCCATCGCGCCGCTGGGCGGGTTCTGGGGGGACGATCTTGGCGATATTCATGTTGAGCCTGGCCGCGCTTCTGGCTGGCCTGTTTCTAGGCTTGCGGGACTTGTTCCCTCTGTTGGCCGCCAAGCGGAGTGGTGTGATCGTCCGGAAGGGCGCGCGGGCGGTGCGGGTCGAACGTGGCGCGGACCCGGAAGGCTTCGCGCGCCTGCTCGCCAACCGGAGCAAAGGAACGACCGTCGGCTTTGGCATTGCCATGCTTGGGTTGATCGGGGTCGGTCTCAATGTGCTGGCGCTGGTCGGGTTCGCCGGACCCTTGGCCTTGGTGCTTCTGCTCCTCTACCTCGGCTTCGCGGCGTTCGCCGGCTATTGCCTGTTCCGCGGATTTGCGACCGGAAACATGTTTGCTTTCTACAGCCTAACGCTTTTCGGGGACGCCACGCGGAAGGGGAACCCGGTGTGGTTTTGGGTTTATGCGGCCTTGAACCTCCTCATCGTTCTTGGCGGGTTGCTGACAGTGCTCGGGCTGCTCGCGGGGTGATCCAGCCGCACGGCCCGGCTCGCCGCTCAGGCGAAGGTACGGCGGCACAATAGCCTCACGGTTAAAAAAAGGTTAGCAGTCCTGGGTCCGCAGGGGCCGGACAGGCGTTCATGCGTCTGACCGGTTCAGGTTCAGGAGCGCCTTGGCATGTTTGAGATCGCCCGCGGGATTGCGCGGCTCTTTCGGCCCGACAGCCAGTTCACCGCGCCGCGCGACGGCCTGGTGGGCGGCGACGCGGGCCTGGCGGAACTGGTCAATCTAGACCTGCTGCGCGGCGAGGCCAAGGCGGCGGATGTCGCCGCCGGCCGGATCAGCGCCAAGGATAGGCCCATGCTGCAGCTTCGAGCGGCGGCGATGTGGCGCGAGGTCGCCCGCCGCTCTGGCGACGAGGCGGCGCTTCGCAAGGCGGCCGGGGCCGCCGAGGACGCGGTGAAGGGGCTGGACCGCAGGGCGCGCCCCGAGGCCTTCGCCCGCGCCAGGATCGAACAGGCCGAGTGCGCTTTGTTGGGGGTCGAACTGGGCGGTGACGAGGGCCTGGCCGCCGCCGCCGCGGCCGCCCTGGCCGACGCCAAGGCCGCGACGCCCAAGTCAGCGGCCGGCGCTTACGCCGAGGTTTTGCTGAGCCGGATCACAGGCCGCGAGGCCCTGCTGCGCGGGGAGCCCCAAGCCGCGGTGGACGCCGCCGTCCTGATCGCGCCGCTGGCCCTGCTGGACCGCGACCGGCGCGAGCGCTCCAGCCGCCGCACCGCCGCGCTGGCCAAGCTCGCCCGCGCCGAACTGCTGGCCGCCTGCGGCGTGTCGCTGCGGGATGAAGGCGTGCTGGAACGCGCCCTGGAAGCGGCGGTTCGGGCCGGCCTTGCCCTCGATCCCGCCTATGAGCCGGTGACCTGGAGCCGCATTCAGATCCTGCGCGGCGAAATTCTCACCTGCCTTGGCGAGACCACCGGCGACACGGCCGCCTTCGAGCGGGCCGCCGAGGTTCTTAAAGGCGTCTTCGACCAGCTGCCTCGCGACCACAGCCCGCTCGACTGGGCGCAAGCGCAATATTGGGTCGGCCGCGTCTATGCGGCCCTGGCCGAGATCAGCGAGCGGGCCAGCGCCCTGGAAGACGCCCGCGCCGCCTTCGACCGCGCGGTCGCCGCCATCGGCCGATCCTCCGCCCACCCCCTGCGCGCCGCCGCTTCCCAAGCCAGGGGTCTGGCCCTCATCCGCCAGGCGGAGATGCTCGGCGACCTGATGGCGCTTGACGGTGCGGAAGCCGGCCTGCGCTGTGAACTCGCCGCCGCCGATCCAGCCCAGGACGAGGTCGCCTGGGCGGTCTGCCAGGTCAGCCTGGCGCAGGTCTATCTGGCGCGTCTTTCGATGACGGGCCGGGACCGGGGCGAGCGGGCCAAAGCCGCAATGGCGTTGGACATGGCGCTGGAGGTGTTTTCGGAGCGGGGATTGCGCGGACTTTCGGCCGTGGCCCGCGACGGCTTGCAGCGTCTTGGCGCGATCAAGTCGAACGCTTAGGCTCGGCCCCATTTCGACGAGGCAGTGAGGCTCGAGACATGAATCGCTTTGTCGCTGCAGGCCTTCTGGCTGCTGCGTTGGCCGGTCCCGCCTCCGGCCAGCAACGAGCCGATGACTTTCCCAAGCCGGTTCAGCCGGAGTGGGAAAAGCGACCGACGGCGATGGACATCTCGGCCGTCTACCCACAGCGAGCCGCCAATCAGGAAAAGTCCGGTCAGGCCATCATAAAATGCCTGGTCATCGACGATGGCTTGCTTGGGACATGCGAAGTCGTTTCGGAGCAGCCTGCCGGCTATGGATTTGGGACTGCAGCGCTCAGATTGAAATCCCGGTTCAAGATCAAAAGCCACACCCCCGATGGCGCGGCCGTCGCGGGCGCCTTCGTGAATATTCCGATCATCTTCAAAAACTACTAGGCGGCGGCCACATCCCCGGTCTGCCTGCGCATGCGCCAGAAGTGGATGGTGCGCAGGGCTAGTTCCCAGGGCAAGACATCGTCAAGTTCGCCTTCTAGGCGGGCGCCGCAATTCGAGGCAAAGTGCCGCCAGGGCGACTTGGGGTTGTATTCATGCGCTATTTTCCGGCGGTCGCCGCGACGGCCGTGCTGATGCTCAGCGGTGGCGCGGCCGTGGGCCAGGCGTCCGCGGACGGATCCAAGATCGAATGGATATCTGGCATGGATAGCAAGGCCGTCCGCGCCGTCTATCCCATCCCCGCGGCGCTGAAGCGGCTACCGGGACGGGCGACCGTGCGGTGCATGGCGACGCCCGCCGGAACCGTGGAGGCTTGCTCCGTCGTATCCGAGAGCCCGGAGAACGAAGGGTTTGGCGCGGCGGCTGTCCTGTTGGTCCAAAAGGGGCGGTTCAGACCAGGGTCGGCGACAGGCGAGGTTCAACTCGATCTTGAGTTCAGCCTGCCGCAAGGCGCTGAAGTTGCAGCGCCGGCGCTGCTTCGCGAGCCTACCGGGGATCAGCTCTACGCTGCCTGGCCCGCCAATGCCCGCGCTCTGGGCCTGGAAGGCTCCGCCCGCCTGCAATGTGTCATCGACGTGGAAGGCCGCGCGAGCGGCTGTCAGGTGACCTCCGAGTCCCGTCCCGGTATGGACTTTGGCCGGGCCGCCCTATCCATGGCGCGCCAGTACCGGTTTGCGCCGGCGATTATTGACGGCAAGGCCGCGCCCATCGCCATGCCGGTGTCCGTCGCCTTCCGCTGCGAGTCGCGATGCGAGCCGCTGGACGTCCGCGAGCTGACCCGGCCCCTGGCGGTGCGGGTCTTATGGCGCAAGGCGCCGACGGCTGAAGACGTGGCGAAGGCCTACCCCCCAGAGGCGCGGGCCAAAGGCATCGACGGTAAGGTGATACTTGACTGCACCATGCAGTCCGATGGCAGTTTGAAAGGGTGCCTCGCCAAGTCGGAGTCCCCGGTCGGGCAGGGTTTCAAACAGGCGGCCGAACAACTCGCACCGCTGTTTCAGGCGCCAGACCTGACCAATTCCGCCTTCAAGGACGCGCAGGTGCTTTTGCCGGTATCGTTCGCCAGCGGCGGCGCGAAGGCCGGGCGGCCAGAATTCATCAGAACCCCTTCGGCGGCTGAATTCGCCCAGGCGCTGCCGCCGGAAGCGAGAGCCCATAAGTCGGTAGGGCGCGCGGAGCTTGCCTGCACGCTCTCCGGCGCCGGGCGGTTCGACGCTTGCCGTGTCGATAAGGAGGAACCCGCCGGCGTGGGTTTTGGCGCGGCGGCGATGGCGCTGCAGGGCGCCTTCGCCATGTCCCTGTGGAGCGCGGACGGCCTGCCGACCGTCGGCCAGACCGTGCGCACCCCGCTGGTCTTTGAACCCGATGCGGGCCCGGCTCAGAAGATTGCGGTGATCGCCAATCCCACTTGGGAGCGGATCCCCGCGCCTAAGGAAATGGTCGCTGTCTATCCCGCGCGAGCGGCGCGAATGGAGCAGGGCGGACGCGTGGATCTGAACTGCGTGGTGACGCTCAATGGTAGTGTGATCGACTGCAAGATCGCATCGGAGACGCCGCTTGGATTTGAATTCGGCGCCGCAGCGCTCCGCCTTGCCCCAATGTTCAAGATGAAGCCGATGATGCTGGACGGCCGACCTGTGATCCCGGAAGGCGCTATGGTGCGAATTCCGATCAGATTCGAGCTGCGCTAAGCCGCCGCCACGTCGCCCGTCTGGCGGCGCATGCGCCAGAAGCGGATGGTGCGCAGGGCTGAGTCCTTGGGCAGGGCCTCGTAGAGTTCGCCGTACTGGCGGGCGCGGCCCATGGCGTCGGCGTCCTTGTCGAGGATCAGGATGGCGAAGGTCAGGAACAGGGCGCGGTCGAAGTCCGCCGCCTTGCAGACGATGGCGAGCGCATCAAGCTCCTTCTTTTCCAGGATCTTGCGGGCGGTGCCGAAGTCGATGTCGGCGAGTTCGGCCAGCGCCACCAGGAAGCGGGTGGTTTCGCGGTTGCGCAGCATGGCGGCGAGCGTCTGGGGCGTGATCAGGCCCCTGGACTTCATGGCGGCGACGGCCGTCTCGGCCTCGATGTAGTCGGCGGGCAGCGCTCCGTCCTTGGCCTGGACCTGTTTGCGGCCGGCGGCGAGCGCCCGTTCCAAAACCTCTGGATCCACGCCGTCGTTCTTTTCCAGGATGCGGTCGCGCAGGCGCGCCTCGACCACGAAATACATCTCGTTGAGCAGGTCGAGCGGCAGGCTCTGGCGGTCGACGACGGCCTCGTGCAGGTCCGGATTGGCCTGGGCGCGGTCGACGATGGTCTCGGCGGACTCGCGCGACAGGGCGGCGCTTTCGTTGGCGAGGAGGACGCCGAGGGTTTCGTCGTCGCCGCGGCGGACGATGGCGTCGGTAACCAGCGCGCTGACGTTCTGGCGGCGGGACAGGGCCCGCAGATGATCCTCGCCCTTGGTCTGGGCCAAATGGAGCTGCACCGACTCGGGCAAGGAGGGGGAGTTTTCCAGCACCGGCTGGGCGACGGCGAAGGTATCGCCGGCGAGGTCGGCGATCAGGCGGCGGGGGGCGTAGGGGGCCTGGGCCATGCGCTGGGACAGCTCGGCGCGGACCGCTTCCTCCATCTCGCCCGCCAGGGTGGAGAGGACATCGTCGAACAGCACCATCTCATTGGCGCCGTGGCCATCCTCGCCGGTGAAGAAGAGGTCGGTGACTTCGCGCAGCAGTTCGCGGCGGCGCTCGCTCGAGGGCTCGGACGCCAGGGCGATCAGGTGGTGGAGCTTGGAGCCTTCCGCTTGCCCGCTCATCGCTAGCGGCCCTTGTTCGCCGGATTGGACGCCGCCGGGCGGGGCTGGAGGTATTGGGTGTCGTCCGGCCCTGCCAGGGTGGGCGATTGCGGCAGGTCCTTGAGCTGCATCTCGTTGGCCCTGGGGGGCGGCGGCGCGACAGGGATCTGGTCTGGCGAGACGCCATACTCGCGAAAGACCGAATAGAAGCGGGGGCCCGCGGGAGCGCCACCTTCCGTCGCCGCGGGGGCGGGCGCCGTGCGGGGCGCGCCGAGCAGGGCGGTCTTGGGCGCCTGGGGCGCGGGCGGAGGTGTCGCGGCAAGGTTGGGGCGCTGATTGGCGGGAGGCGCCGGCGCGCGGGCCGCGGCAGGGGCGGCGAGGGCTTGCGGGGCGCCGAGATCGGAAGG
>DGYN01000142.1:916-18481 GCA_002398405.1 Caulobacteraceae bacterium UBA5005 | reverse complement strand
CCCCCAACGGGGGAGGATTTTAGATGACCCAAACCGCCATCCCCTGCACCGTGATGCGCGGCGGAACCTCCAAGGGCCTGTATTTTTTGGCGCGCGATCTGCCGGCCGATGCGGCGCAGCGTGACGCTGTCCTGCTGGCCGCCATGGGATCGCCGGATGAGCGGCAGATCGACGGCATGGGCGGGGCGCATCCGCTGACCAGCAAGGTCGCCATCGTCTCACCGTCGAGCCGGGACGATGCCGATGTCGACTATCTGTTCCTGCAGGTGGTCGTTGATAAGGCTGAGGTTTCCGACAGCCAGAACTGCGGAAACCTGCTGGCCGGGATCGGCCCATTCGCCATTGAGCAGGGCCTGGTGAAGGCCACCGGCGAGGTCACCTCCGTCCGCATCCATATGATCAACACCGCCAGCATCGCGGTCGCCGCGATCCAGACGCCGGGCGGCGAGCCCCGCTATGACGGCGAGGCGCGCATCGACGGCGTTCCCGGGACCGCGGCGCCCATCCCGATCGATTTCCTGGACGTTGCAGGCTCGTCCTGCGGGGCCTTGCTGCCGACCGGCAACGCGGTCGATGTCGTGGGCGGCGTCGAGGTCACCTGTATCGACAACGGCATGCCGGTGGTGGTGATGCGGGCGGCCGATCTGGGCGCCACCGGCTATGAAAGCCCCGAAACCTTGGAGGCCGACGCCGCGCTGAAGGCCCGGGTCGAGGCGATCCGCCTGGCGGCCGGCCCTTTAATGAATCTGGGTGATGTCACCAAGAAGACGGTCCCCAAGATGTGCCTCGCGGCGCCGCCGCAGCAGGGCGGCGCCATCTGCACAAGAAACTTCATTCCGCACCGGGTGCATGAGGCGATCGGCGTGTTCGGCGCGGTGAGCGTCGCCACCGCCTGCGTCGTGCCGGGCTCGGTGCTGGACGGCATGGCCAGGGTCACCGACCCCTCCAACATCGAGGTGGAGCATCCCACGGGCTTTTTCACCGTCGCCATGGACGCTGAAGTGGTGGGCGGCGAGGTGAAGGTGCGGCGCTCGGCTTTGCTGCGCACGGCGCGCAAGCTGATGCGCGGCGAGGTCTATGTTCCGGCCGCCGTCTGGGACGGCAAATGAGGATCGCCCTGATCGGCTTTGGCGAGGTTGGCCAGATCCTGGCCCAGGATCTGGCGGGCCATGACATCAGCGCCTTTGACATCGCCTTCGCCGATACGGCCAGCAAGCCGTCCGTGGCGCTTGTGGCGCATGCGGTCTATGGCGGCCTGACCGCCCAGGAAGCCGTCGAGGACGCTGAACTGGTGATCAGCGCGGTCACCGCGGCGCAGGATCTTGTTGCAACAAAATCGGTGACATCAGGGCTGGCGCCGGGGGCTGTCTTCCTCGACCTCAACTCCTGTTCGCCCGGACAGAAACTGGCCTCAGCCCAGGTGATCGAAGCGGCCGGCGGCCGCTATGTGGAAGGCGCGGTCATGGCCCCAATCGGGCCAAAGCGCATTGCGTCCCCCATCCTGCTGGGCGGGCCCCACGCGGAACATGCTGCGCCCATGCTGCAGGGTGCGGGATTTACCGGCGCGCGGTTCTATTCCGAGACCCTGGGCAAGGCCGCGGCGACGAAACTTTGCCGCAGCGTGATGATCAAGGGCGTTGAGGCCCTGATCGCCGAATCCATGCTGTCGGCCCGCCACTACGGCGTCGAGGCCGAGGTGCTCTCATCTCTCTCAGACCTTTTACCTGTAGGGGATTGGGAGAAGCTCGCCCGCTATATGATCGAGCGTTCCGTTGAGCACGGGACCCGCCGCGCCGAGGAAATGGAAGAGGCCGCCCGCACGGTTTCCGAGGCCGGGATCGAGCCGCTGATGGCCACGGCCACCGTCCGGCGGCAAATTTATGCTGCGCAGCATAAGGACGCCCTTTCCGCCTCCGATCTGCCCACCCTTCTCGACGCGATCCGAAAGGAGCGATGATGATCATCGATTGCCACGGCCACTACACCACCGCCCCCGCGCCGCACGACAAATGGCGCGAGGATCAGACAGCGGCTTATCAGGCCGGCGGCGATGTCGATCCGGCCTATCCGGACATCTCCGACGACGAGATCCGCGAAACCATCGAGAAGAACCAGCTGCGCCTGTTGAAAGAGCGCGGGGCGGACATGACCATTTTCTCGCCTCGGGCCTCGACCATGGCCCACCACATCGGCAACGAGGCCGTCAGCCAGGCGTGGACGCGGCGCTGCAACGATCTGATCAAGCGGGTAGTGGAGCTTTTTCCCGAAACCTTCGTGGGCGTCTGTCAGCTGCCGCAGTCCCCAGGCGTACCGGTCAGTAACTCCATCGCCGAGCTGGAGCGCTGCGTGAACGAGCTGGGCTTTGTCGGCTGCAATCTGAACCCCGACCCCTCCGGCGGCCATTGGACCGCCCCGCCGCTCACCGACCGCGCCTGGTATCCCTTCTTCGAGAAGATGGTCGAGCTGGATGTGCCGGCCATGGTGCACGTTTCGGGCTCGTGCAATCCCAACTTCCACGCCACCGGCGCCCACTACATCAATGCCGACACCACCGCCTTCATGCAGTTCCTGGAGGGCGATCTTTTCAAGGATTTTCCGACCCTTAGGTTCATCATTCCGCACGGCGGCGGCGCCGTTCCCTACCACTGGGGCCGCTACCGTGGCCTGGGCGACATGCTGAAGAAGCCGCCGCTGCGCGAGCACGTGATGAAGAACGTCTATTTCGACACCTGCGTCTATCACCAGCCGGGGATCGACCTCTTGTTCAAGGTCATCGACATCGAGAACATCCTGTTCGGCTCGGAGATGGTTGGGGCCGTGCGCGGCATCGATCCTGAGACCGGCAACTACTTTGACGACACCAAGCGCTATCTCGACGCGCTGGCGATCCCGGAAGAGGACAAGCTCAAGGTGTTCGAGAAGAACGCCCGCCGGGTCTATCCGCGCCTGGACGCCATCCTCAAGGCGCGGGGCCTCTAATGCCGATGGATCCCACCTGGCTCGTCTGGCATCAGACTCCGAAGAAGCCGGCCTTCATCCCGCCCCCCGGCGCGGTCGACGCCCACTGCCATGTCTTTGGCCCCGAAGCGGAATTTCCCTTCGCGCCGGAGCGCAAATACACCCCCTGCGACGCCAGCAAGGCGCAACTTTTCGCCCTGCGCGACTACCTGGGCTTTTCCCGCAACGTCATCGTCCAGGCCACCTGCCACGGCAAGGACAACCGGGCGACGGTCGATGCGGTCAAGGCCTCGAACGGCATGGCCAAGGGCGTCGCCACGGTGGGGGAGGAGATCACCACCGACGAGCTCAAGCAGCTGAATGAGGACGGCATCCGCGGGGTGCGGTTCAATTTCCTGCGGCGCCTGGCCGATTTCACTCCGCACGACGTGCTGCGCCGCATCGCCGACAAGGTCGCGCCCTTCGGCTGGCATATCGTCGTCTATTTCGAAGCGCCGGATCTGCCGGAACTTCGGCCCCTGTTCGACAGCCTGCCGACCGACATCGTCGTCGACCATATGGGCCGGCCGGATGTGGCGCTTGGGACTGATCACCCGCAATTCGGCGCCTTTGTAGACTGGATGGCCTCCAATCCGCGGGTGTGGAGCAAGGTCTCCTGCCCCGAGCGCCTGTCCGTCGCCGGACCGCCTTACGACGACGTGGTTCCGTTCCAGCGGGCGATCGTCGAGCGCTTCCCAGATCGCGTGCTCTGGGGCACCGACTGGCCGCACCCCAACCTCAAGGGTCACATGGTCGACGATGGGGTGCTGGTCGACCAGATTCCAAAATTTGCTGCGAGCGCCGAGCTGCAGCAAAAGCTGCTGGTCGACAATCCGATGCGGCTCTACTGGGCCTGAAAAGAAAGGGGCCCGGTCCAGGGCAAACAGGACCGGACCCCTTCGCGGGCCCCCTCAGACCCTCCGCAAAACTACCAGCGCTTGCTGACTTCCACCGAGATGAAGCGGCCGATGGCCGAGGCCGCCTGGTTGTCCCAGGAGACCGAACCGTTCAGCACCACCGGCGGCTCCTCATCGAACAGGTTCTGGACGTTGGCCGAGATCCGGACCCCCTTGGTGGGCCCCTCGTCGCCGAAGTCGTAGCTGACCGAAGCGTCGAAGGTGGTCCAGGCGTCAACCTCGGGATTAACCGGCGTCGTCGTACCGGCCGGGGCCAGGTTGATGGCGGTGTTGATGTAGCTGTCGACGTAGTTGACGAAGCCGTGCGCCGCCCAGGGACCGCTGCGCCAGGCGACGTGGCCGCGGGCCCGCAGGTCCACCGGGTTGCCGAACTGGTCAAGCACGTCGACCACCGGCAGGCCCGGCGCGGTGATACGATCGAGGGTGAGAATCTTGGTCAGATCCACACCCAAGGTCATGTCGCCGAAGCTGGTTTCGAAGTCATAGGCGATCGAGAAGTCCACGCCCTCCTGCAGCAGGCTGCCGAGGTTGTGACGCGCCCCATCCTGGATGGCGTTGTAGTTCGCGACCGGCTGGATCGCGCTCTGGAAATCAGGGCTGGCCAGAATTGCCGCCACCCGGGCGTCGAACGCCGCGTCCGCCCGGGGCGCGCCCTCCAGGAACCCCGGCCGGTAACTGATGAACTGGGCGAAGGCCGGGTTGGTGATCGGGTTGCCCGGCACATCGATTCGGTTGGTGTAGTCGATCGAATAGTAGGTCGAATTGATGCGCAGGCCTTCAATGGCCTTTGAATCCCAATCGAAACCGACAGTGTAGGTGGTCGCTTCCTCGGGGCCCAGGGCGGGGTTGCCGCCGTTGAAGGTGATGCCAGTGAAGGCGCCGCGGGTCGGGTGATTGAGGGTGGCCCCGAAGTAGTTGATCAGCTTGCCCGAGGTGTCGATCAGTGACGGGGCGCGGAACGAGGTGCCATAGGTGGCGCGGAACGAAAGGTTGTCCGTCGGTCCGTAGACAATGCCGACCTTGGGGTTGGTTGTGTCGCCGAAGTCAGAATATTCCTCGTAGCGCGCCGCCAGCGAGACATCGAAGCGCTGGACGCCGGGCATGGCGTTGTCCGGGCCGACGAAGGGCAGGAACACTTCAGCAAACCCCGCCGTAATATCACGCCCGTTGGCGATCTTCTTGCTGGTGCCCGCCACCACGATGTTGGTGGCGAAGAGCTGCTGGTTGAACTTGTTGTTGTGATAGTTCGCGCCGATCGCGACCTTCACCGGGCCGCCGCCGAGTTGGAACACCGGACCGTCGAACTTCAGCCCGAAGTCCTGGGTGCGGCTGGAGGCGCTGGTGAAGCGCTCGCCGTCGATGTTCTCGACCAGTTGCGGGTTGTTGGTGCGGTTGAAGGTGGCGTTGCCGAAGGGGTTGAAGGCGGTCGCCGGGTTCGACGAGTTCAGCGCCGCGGTCAGCACCGCGTTGTTGAGAACGCTTTGCCGGCGCTGCAGCGCCTTGTCCTCGCTCGCCGACCCGTAGGCCTCCAGGCGCCACTCGGCGGGAAGGTCCCAGCCTACGCCAACGGCGTTCTGGAAATTGCGCTCATGACCGTCGGAGTTGGGGTTGGCGTCGTCGAGGAAGCGGTACTCGACATTGATTGAGCCCGTGCCCGGCGCGCCGGCCGGCCGCACGAACCAGGGATTGCTGGTCGGGACGGTCATGTTGGCGGAGGCGTGCGGCTGTCTGAGGTCGAAGCTGCGGTAGTAGTAATAGCCCTCATACCAGACATCGATGGTGTCGGTGAGTTCCTGGCGCACGGTCAAGAAACCGTTGTCGCGCTTCTGCTCGGGCAGAAGATCCTCATAGGCCTTTTCGTCGTAGCGGTTGGCGCCGCCGCTGACGACGGACGCCGACGTGACGCCGACCCCATTGCCGGCCGGTAGCTGATAGCGCCGGCAGGTCGCCGTACCGGTCAGGCCCTGGGTTGCGGTAAGCGTGCAGGCCGCGCCCGTTGTCGGGTTGATGGTGATGTTGCCTGGGGCGGCGGCGTAGGATCGCACATCGCATTCGAAGGCCGTGGTCAGGACCACCTCGGCCCGGGCGCAGGCTCCGGACGCGTGGCCGGACCGGTTTTGGCTGGCGAAGTCGCGATCCGCGCCGGAAAGGTTGCTGCGGCGATAGTCCTCGAAGGCGAAGAACAGGCCGCCGCCCTCCCAGGTCTTGCCGTAGGTCTGGGAAAACACGAACTGGTCGGTGCCGTCCGCTCCGCCGAAGCGCAGCGTTGTCTCAGCCCCGTCCCTTGGCCGCTGGGTGATCAGGTTGACCACCCCGGCCACCGCGTCCGAGCCGTAGATGGCGGAAGCGCCGTCAGCGACCACCTCGATCCGGCTGAAGGCCGCCGAGGGTATGAGGTCCACGTCCGGGATCGACTTGATGACGCCGCTGGCCGGCATGCGGCGGCCGTTGACCAGCAAAAGGGTCGCCTCGCCGCCGATGCCGCGCAGGTTCACCGAGCGCACGGCGGTGGAGTTGGCGGCCGCGTCCTGGGCCCCGCCCGTGGAGGAGGAGCGGCTCTCGTCGGCGCCGAAATTCAGGACCTGCGGCAGGGTGCGAAGGATCTCGCTGGCCTGGGCCGCGCCCGCGGCCTTCATCTCTTCGGTGTCGAGCCTGGTGGACGGCGAACCGGTCGCGGCCACGCCCCGGATCGAAGTGCCAGTGCTGACGATTTCGTCAACCTGGGTGTCCTGGTCCTGCGCATAGGCCGAGCTGGCCATGGCGGTGATGATTGCGGCCGCCGACGCTTGCAGCCACAGTGATTTTTGCGCCCTCATTAATCCCTCCCGACTCTCGACCCATTTTTGGACCTCTAATGGGTCCGATATCGATGGTATAAACTCGAATAGTTTGTACAGCAAACGATCAGCCATGGTTGCGGTTGAGGCTGGTAGGCAACTGGGGGGAAGCGGTATGCGGATTGTGGGGATTGCGGCGGTCGCGGCGGCGGGTCTGATGCTGTGCGCCCAGGCGGCGCCGCTGCAGGTGTCAAAGCCGGGCGAATACAAGGGCTACGCCGCCGCCTCCTACGACGGAACCCAGCGTACTTCGGTCTATGTGCCCATGCGCGACGGGACAAAAATCGCCGTCGATATCTTCCGGCCGACCCAAGGCGGCGTCGCGGCAAGCGACAAACTGCCGCTGATCTGGATGCATAGTCCCTACAACCGCCGCACCTATCAGGGCCGGCCGGCGGTGGAGTCCTACCCGGGCTACGCCATCAACCTCGCCAAATACGGCTACAACGTCGCCGTCGCCGACTTCCGCGGAGTTTACGCCTCCTTTGGAAAAAACACCGGCTATAACCGCGGCGAATGGAGCGAGCCCGGCAAATGGGACGCCTATGACCTGACCGAGTGGTTCGCCAAACAGCCCTACACCAACGGCAAGATCGGCATGTGGGGCTGCTCGGCCACCGGCGGATCGCAGATGCAGGCCGCCACCACCCTGCCGCCCTCCCTCAAGGCCATCATCCCGATGAGCGCCGAGTTCGAGGCCTATAACGCCTTTGTGCTAGGTGGCGCCGCGGGTCCGGCGCGGGTTGGAACGCCCGGCGCGACAGGCAATGCGGTCAGCCGGCGCGACCAGGGCGCTGTGGCCGTGGATGGTCCCGACGGCGCCGCCTTGCTGGCCCAGGCGGTCGCCAGCCATGCGGGCAACCAGGATTCCCCGGGTTTTGTCCCCAACCGCGATTCCAAGGCCGAGAACGGCGCGGCCTGGTGGTCGCTGACCAGCCCCTCGACCTATCTCTCCAAGCTCAAGACCTCGAAGTTCGGAGTCATGGCGGTCGCCAACTGGGATGAAGCCGGCACTCGCCACGGCGCCTTCTGGACCTTCAACAACCTGCCGAAAAACAACACCAAGCTCCTGGTGGGTCCGGCGACCCACTGCGCCTGGTCACAGGTCAAGACCGACACCGGCTTCGACTTCCTCACCGAGGAACTGCGCTTCTTCGACTATTGGCTCAAGGGCGTGAAGAACAACGTCATGGAAGAGCCCGCCGTGACCTATTTCACCTACAATGCGCCGCAGGAGCATGCCTGGCGCACCTCGCCGACCTGGCCGCTCGCCAATGAGGTCAGGACCAAGCTGGTGCTGGGCGACGGGACCCTCTCCACCGGTCCCTACAGCGCCACGAGCGCGCGCTACGCCGTGAAGATGGGACCCGCCCCACAGGCGATGTCGACCACGGTCTCGGCGCCCACCGGCGGCCTGTCGTTCGTCACCGAGCCGCTGCCGCGCGACATGGAGGTCACGGGCCATCCGATCGTCAACCTGTGGGTCTCCAGCGAGGCGAAGGACCTGGACGTCACTGCCTGGCTGCACGACGTCGCCCCCGATGGGAAAATGCGCACCTACCAGATGGTCGGACGCCTGCGCGCCTCGCACCGCAAGATTGGAAAGGCCCCGTACAACAACCTGGGCCTGCCATGGCACAGCTTCACCACCGCCGACGCCGCGCCTGTCCCTGGAGGCCAGGCCGTTGAGCTGAAGTTCGACATGCTGCCCATGTCATACATTTTCTTCGCCGGACACCGAATCCGCCTGAACCTCACCTTCTCCGACCCCAAGGGCGGGCCGGGCGGGGCGGAGGTAAGGGTGCATCAGTCGCCGACAGAACGCTCCTACATCGACCTGCCGGTGATCCCGACGCGGCGTTAAACCGCCTCGAAGGCGCGGATCACCACGGGGGCGCCGGAATCACCCGGCGCGTTGAGGGTGCCGACGAAGACCGCCTTGTTCATCCAGTCGTGCGGAGCCGGCGCCTCGAAGGTCAGGGTGCTGCGCAGCAGGCGGGGCGTCGTCCTGGACAGGCAATGGTTGCGGACCTGGATGATTTTGCCGTCGTGGGTTTCCAGGCCGTAGTGCGCGCGAAGCTCGGTGACGCCATCGGGCCTGGTGATCTGCCAGTCGGCCCCGCCGGGGATGACCTTGCCCCTCATGCCCTTGCCCTCGAAGGTCCCGCCGGTGATCGGGATGACCCGGGCGGTCCCGGCCGGAATGGCGCCGATCTGCTGCACCGGCCCGATCTGGACGTGAATGGTCAGGCAGAGCTCGAGCTTGGGGACCTCGATGACGGCGGTTTGCGCCACTGCCGCCTTGGCGCTCGCGGCGGCCATTACCGCGCCTGCCGCCAGCACCGCCCGCCTGTCCGTTGTTGAACCCTTGCCCATGTCTCACCCCCGTTGTCCTTGCCGCCAACAGTTGCGGTCAAAGCCGGGCCAGGTCCAAGAAATTTCCTCAATACCGGCTATTTCGAAAGCCGGACCTAGCTCCCCGCCCGGGCCGGGGGTGCGGCGCGGCCGCCGCCGCTGGCGCCGTTCAGGGTCATCTCCTGGACGGTGAGCCAGCCGTCGCGATTGGTGTCGCGGTTCTCGAATATGGCGTCGATGAAGGCCTGGGCGTCGGGATTGAGCGAGGTCCTGAACTCGGCCTTATCGACCTTGCCGTCGCTGTTGGCGTCAGTCTTCCTGAACAGGTCCTCCGGCTCCATCGGCGGCGGCGCTTTGCGGGCCACATCGCCCATCGGCCGTTGCGCCAGCGCCAGGGGGGCGGCGGTGAGGGCCAACATCACGCCAAGAACGAAGGTGCGCATTCGATCAGGGCCTAGCGCGCCGCCTGACCGGCGTTGAGCTCAGCCCGCGGCCTGGGCGCCGCTTCGGCCGTCGCCGGCGGGGCAGGGGGATAGAGCTTGGCCGTAGTCACCTGGCTCTTGGCGTCGGGGGCGATCAGGAAGGCCGGAGTCAAGTACATGTGATAGGCGGTGGAGATCGCGTTCTTGCGCTCGGCTCCCGCCGCCGCCAGATCGGCGTTGCGCTGCAGGGCGTACCAATAGGCCGGCAGGTTCACGTGGGTGGTGGACTCATGGATCGTTCCGCTTGCCGCCCAGCCTGTCCAATAGTCATTGATCGGCCGGTAGCCGCCCACGGTGGCGAAGGCCTTGCCGTCCGCCTGGGGCTCGATGCGGACCTTGCCGTTGTAGAGCAGGAGCTGGGCCGGGAAGAAGCCGGCGGTCTCGACATCGCGCAGCTTGAGGTCCGCCTGCTCGGTGGATTCCAGGACGCCGTTGACGGTCTTGCCCTTGATCAGGCTCTGGAAGCGCTGGTCGCTGTCGATCTTGAAGGTGAAATCCTTGGTGATCCCGCCGTTGGCGTCCTTCACCATCTTGTCCTTCGAGAGGTAGAAACCGACGGTGACATTGGGATCATTGGCGGGGTCTGATCCGTCGCCTGAGATGATAACCATGACGCTCATCACCCCGTCCCGCATGCCGTCGTTGACATAGAGGGCGTGGTGGGCGTTGCGGGCCGGGCCCCGCCAGGCTTTCCAGCAGCCGGCCGCCTTGTAGTAGGCGTTGTCGATGCCCTTGTACTTGCCGTCCGGGCTCGAGAACCCGGTCGCAGGGTTGTTGTCCAGGTCGAAACCGTAGGCCAGTGATCCCGTCATCTCCGGCATGCCCGGATCGGGGACCGACCAGGGCTGGATATAGACGTTTTCCTTGTTCGGGCCGCGGATGCCGCCGACCCGGTTCTTCTGGCTCTTTTCAGGGTCGAGAATGACCTTGATCTCCTCGTCGGTGCGGTAGCTGGTCTTCAGCAGGTCGAACCAGTCCGGCTCCTTGTTGGTCCCGGCGGGGCAGTCGGCGCCCGGCTCGATGATCCCGGTCTTGGCCCCGTAGTAGAAGGCCGGCTCGAACCACTCTGCGACATAGGCCTTGGACCAGCCTGCGTGGGCCGCGGCCGGAATAGAGAGAGGCGCGGCGAGGGCGAGGAGAGCGCCAAAGGCAACAAGGTGCGTCTTCATCAGGATCAGCCCTTCACGACTTCGGTGATGGTCTTGGAGGTCTTCATGGCGCGGACGCCAAACTCGCCCACCGGCATTCCGGCCAGCTGCTGGGCGGTGAGGGAGACCCGGCTCACCGGATCGCCGTTGCCGACCACGTGGACCCCGCCCTTGTGTCGCCCGCCCGCGCCGCCGCCGAGGAACATCGGGATGTTGTCAGTGGAGTGGATCTTGGCGTAGCCGGTGTCGGAGAAGCCCATCAGCAGGCTGTTGTCCAAGAGCGTGCCGTCTCCCTCCTTCACCGCCTCCAGGCTCTCCATGAACTCGGCGTAGCCCCGGAACGAGAGCTCCGCGAGTTTGGAGGAGATCGGCTGGTAGCCGAGCGCGGTGTCCACCGGCTCATCATGGGTGTGCAGGTGATAGATGGCGGTATCGCCCGGCAGGTAGGCCTCGGAGGTGGCCGAGGTGTGGACGACGTTGAAGATCTTGGTCTGGTTGCAGGCCAAGGCCATGGCCATCAGGTTGGCCATCAGCTTGTTGTTCTTGTTGACCGTATCGATGATGCCGGCCCGCTTCTCCTCGGCGGGCGCGGTGGGGACGACGCAGCTTTCGCACTTGGCCGGACGCTGGCTTTCGATCTCGAGCTGCTGCTCCATCTGACGCAGCGAGGTGAAGTACTGGTCGAGCTTGGCCTTGTCCGCCGCCCCGGCCTGGCTGAGCAGGGTCTGGCGCTGGTCGGTCACGGCCGACAGCACGCTCTGGCGCAGCATGATCGAAGGGTCCGGCTTCCAGTTGGGATTGTTGGGGTCCTGGAATCCTTCGCCAAACACGCGGGTATAGAGCGACAGCGGGCTCGTTTCCGGCGTGTTGAAGCTCTGGCCGTTGCGGGTCGAATAGGAGAGGCGCGGATTGCCGAAGGGGGTCAGTTCCAGGGAGCGGAAGCGCGTGCCGCCGCCCAGCTGTTCGGCCATGGCGATGTCGAAACTCGGGCCCTCGAAAACGCCGATGCGGCCGGTGGCCTGGCCGGAGAGCACCGCGCACTGGCCGGTCCAATGCTGCAGGTTCGGCTTGCCGTCCAGGTGCACCCGGAAGCCCGAGAAGACGGATACCTTGTCCCGGAGCTTGCCCAGCGACTGCAGTTCCGGGGTGATCTCATAACCGGCCCCGGCCTTGGTCGGCACCCAACGCGAGCCCCCGCCCACAACCGGGGTGAGGCCCAGGCCCCAGAAATAGGTCCCAAATCGCACCGGCAGCCTCGCGCCGTCGGCAAAGGCGTTGCCGTTCTCGTTGAGGAAGGCGTCCAGCATCGGGATGCCCACGGCGACCGCGCCGCCGCCGAGTAGGCCGCGCATCATTGAGCGGCGGTTGAAGCTCATGGATCTCATGGCTGGTCTCCAGGGGTGCGGATCGAGGCGACCCGGGCCGGCGGTTGGGCCGCGGGCGCGACGGGCGGAAGGGCGAAGAAGGCGTCGCTCGTGACGACGCGGCGCAGGAGCGCGGGCAGCTTGTAGCCGTCGCGGGCGAAGGCCTTGGTCTGGTCGGAAAGGTAGCGCTCCTCGGCCTCCCCCGGGGCGCGGCCGACTCCATAGGCATAGACGTTGCGCACGATGCAGCGCGCGGCGCGGGGGTTGTCGTGCATCAGAAGGCCAAGGCCCGTAGCGCCCGTGAACTTCTTGCCCTCGAGGCTGGCGGAAACGTCGATCGGCTGGCCGTTCTCGGTCTCGCGGTGCTGGCCCAGGCTGTCGAACCGCTCCAGCGCCAGGCCGAGGGGATCAGAGAGGTTGTGGCACCCGGCGCAAGTCTCTTCCGTGGCGTGAGCCAGCAGACGGTCGCGGTTGGTCTTGAGCAGGGGATTGGCCACGTCGTTGACGATGGAGAAGTCGACATCCACCGGCGGGATCGGCGTCTCTTCGCAGAGGAACACCTCATTGAGCGCCACGCCGCGCTTGGTCGGCGACGACCGGCCCGGATGCGAGAACAGTGACAGGAAGGTCACCTGGGTGATGACGCCCGCGGCCTCGCGCTCCTGCGGCACGGTGTAGGAAACCCAGTCGGCGTCCGAAATGAAGGGCGTCTGATAGGCTGAGGCCAGCTGGCGGTTAATGAAGGTCGAGCGGCTGGTGAAGATGTCCCGATAGTCGCCGTTCCGCGTCACCAGGTGATCGACCAGGGTCCTCAACGTCTGCTCGCGGGCTGACTCCATCAGGGCGGCGGAGAACTTCGGATAGACTGTGACGTCCTTGGTGACGGTCTCGAAGAATTCGAACTGCAGCATATCGCTGAAAAAGGCGCGCACCCCGGCCTCGGTCTTGGGCGAGGCGAGCATGCGCTCGACCTGGCGCTCCAGGCCCTTTTTGTCATGCAGTTCGCCGGCCCTTGCCGCGCGCAGCAACTCGGCGTCCGGCGTGGTGTCCCATAGCAGGTGAGAAAGCCGCGAGGCCTTGGTGTAGCCGTCCAGGCGCCTCGCGCCCCTGCGCTTGGGGTCGGCCTCGGTGGTCTCGATGCGGAACAGATATTCCGGCGCGACCAGTAGGCTGGTCAGCGCAAGCTCCATGCCGACGAAATGGTCGGCGGCGTTATTGCCGCCCCGTTCCGCCCCGGCCACCCGGGCCGCGACCTCGGCGTCCGTCAGGGGGCGGCGGAACAGCCGCTCGCCATAGGTCCTGACAAAGCCCTCGACGCAGGCGCGTTCGACCTTCCTGGGATCAGTGGGGACGCAGGCTGGCAGTTTGCCGCGGCGCTTTTCGTCGAACACCTGGTCGGAAATGGTCCGGGCCATGCTGTAGTACTGGTCGAAGCCCGCGCCGGTGATCGAAAGCTTGGTCGCGCCGATGGCCAGCAGGCCGTGCTCGCGCCGTTCGGGCTCAAAGCGTCCGTTGACCGCGATGTCCGCGCCGAACAGGTCGGCGATGGTGTGACGGTACTGGGTTTCGGTGAGCCGCCGGGTGGCGACCATATTGCCTTCGGAGGAGACTGCGGGAACAGCGCCGCCAAACATGCCGAGGCTGGCGGCCGAAAGGGCCATGGCCGCAAAAACGGTACGCGCGGCAGTTTTCACGGGTCGGCTCCTCCAGGCCTGCCCGCCTGCTGCATCGGCTTCTGTCGAGCCTTTCGCATCCGGCGAGGTGGTGTGATAAGATAGTCCGGGTTGACTAGCATATTCGTTGGCCTAATCAACAAATTTGCACTTGCTCCAGGACCGGGCAAGGCGCGTCTTCGTGACCCTGCTAAGGGGGCGTGACGAAAGGTAGTCTGTGTTGACTACTTCGTGTCTTTCGCGATATCACAAAACCAACGACTTAAGAGAGCCGGGGACACCGGTGAGCGCGGAGGAACTGATGAAGAAATTGGCCGCCCTGGGCGTGGCGAGCGCCGCCCTGTTCACCGCCACGACGGCTCAGGCCGCCTGGCACCGGGCCTACGTTTTCAGCAACTTCGAGCCAGCCTTCTACTATGGGGCCAAGGAAGGCGTCGGCAATCCCGGCACCGACTGCCCGCTGGGCTCCATGCCGGACAACGACTGGAAGAAGATGCTTTGGACGCCGTGGCGCACCGAAGCCGACGTCGAAAAGATCATGAACCCGGAGGGCCCGACCCGTCAGCGCGACGGCGGCTTCCGCGGCCCCTCGCCGGACATCAGCGTCTACGCTCAGCCCTGGACGATCCCCGACCCGGGCGTCTTCGAGGTTTCCGGCCCGCACGCCTACGGCTTTGATCTCGATAACAATCCCAACACCGGCTTCACCAGCCCCGACGGCAAGGTGAAGGGCATCGACAACCAGTACTACAAGGCGATCGGCTGCTTCTCGACCTGGCGCGGCCCGACCTGGGAAGGCCACCACGCCAAGTACGTCATGGAAACCATGCGCGACGGCTCGTTCACCGTCCTGATGCTGGTCTCGGGGCCCGGCAATGATCCGGACAACGACCCCAACGCGACCGTCGCCTTCTATCAATCGCGCGACAAGATCGTGAAGGACGCCACCGGCAACGTCACCGGCGACTACACCTACCGCGTCGAGCCCTCGATGCTACAGTCCACCGTGGCCGCCAAGGTGACCAACGGCGTCATCGAGACCCGGGCGCCCAGCCACATCAACGTCCGCTCCGTCGACAACATCCCGATGAAGATCGAGCAGGGCCGCATGCGGTTCGAAACCAAGCCGGACGGCAGTATTCATGGCTTCATTGGCGGCTACCGCGCCGTTACCGACATGTACCAGGAGCTTTCCAACGGCGGCGCGACCTATGAGCTGACCATGCTCATGAACACCCCAGCGGTCTGGTACTCTCTGCAGCGCAACGCCGACTGGAAGCCCACCGCGTCGGGCCAGAAGACCTACATCTCCATGGCCTACCGCTATGACGGCAAGCCGGCGATCGTGGCCATGCCTGACAGCTCGCGGCAGGTGACCGTGGCGGAGATCATCACCGCGCCCGTCGCGGCCACGCCCGCCGCCCCGACCGCCCAGGCGCCCGCCGCCGACCGTCCGACCGCCCAGACGGCGCCGGGTCCCATCGCCCTCAACACCGCCCGGTAGGAGAGCGACCCAAGTGCGTAGCTTACTCCTCGCGGGCCTTTCCGCCGCCGTCCTTACGGGCGCCATCGGGCTCGCCTCCTGTGCGACCAGCGAAGGCGCGGCCCCGGGGGCCAATACCGCCAAGGCTGAGGCCGTGGTCATCGCCACGCGAAGGCTGAACGAGTCCCAATACCGCGCGACCATCGCCGACCTGTTCGGCGCGGACATTACGATCAACGCCCGGTTCGAGCCCGAAATGCGCAGCCATGGCCTCCTGGCCATTGGCTCGTCGAAACTGTCGATCACCACCGGCGGCTTTGAGCAGTACTACGCCGCCGGCCGCGGCATCTCCGAACAGGTTCTGGACGCCAGGCGCCGGGACAAGTTCGCGACCTGCAAACCTGCGGATATCAAGACTGCGGACGATGCCTGCACCGCCGCCTTTGTTCGTGAATACGGCCGCAAACTCTTCCGCCGGCCGCTGGACGAGGCGGAAGTCGCAAGTCGCGTGACGCTTGCGCGCTCTGGCGCGACCCAGGCCAACGACTATTACGCCGGCCTGAAGCTGGCCCTCACCAGCCTCTTGACCTCGCCCGACTTCCTGTTTCGGGTGGAAACCGCCGAGCCCGATCCCGCGAGGCGCCGCCAGCTGCGCCTCGACGGCTACACCAAGGCCCAGCGTCTTTCGTACCTGCTGTGGAACACCGCCCCCGACGAGGAACTCCTCAAGGCCGCCGAGTCCGGGGCCCTGCACACCCAGGAAGGAGTCGACGCCCAGGTGGCGCGCCTGACCGCCTCGCCCAGGCTCGAGGCCGGAGTCCGCGCCTTCTTCACCGACGTCATGCAGCTGGAGCTGTTTGAGACCGTCACCAAAGACGCGGGCGTCTATCCGAAATACAGCCAGGGCGTCGTCGACTCGGCCCGCGAACAGACCCTGCGCACCCTGGTCGACCTTCTGGTCGCCAAGAAGGGCGACTTCCGGGATATCTTCACCACCCAAGACACCTACGTCGACCGCACCCTGGCCGCCGTCTACCGCGTGCCGTTCCTGGGAACCGCCGGCGGGACCTGGCGGCCTTATCGCCATCCGGACAGCGCTGACCAGGCCGGCATCCTCACCCAGGTGACGTTCCTCTCCCTCTTCGGCCATCCGGGCCGCACCTCGCCGACCAAGCGCGGCGTCGCCCTGAACGAAATCTTCCTTTGCCAGGAAACGCCGCTTCCGCCTGATGATGTCGACTTCACTATCCTGAACGAGACCGAAAACCCGCTTCTCAAGACTGTGCGCGCCCGCCTCCTGGCCCACGCGACCGAGCCGTCCTGCGCCGGCTGCCACAATCTGGTGGACCCGATCGGCCTCTCGCTTGAGCGCTTTGATTCCATGGGCCAGCCGCGTCCCTACGAGAACGGCGAGCTGATCGATGTCACCGCCGAACTCGACGGGGTGAAGTTTGTAGGGGCCAAGGGCCTTGGCCCTGTGCTGCGCAACAATCCGAAAATCCCGGCCTGCGTGGTGCGCAACGTCTACGCCTATGGCGTAGGCCGCGACCCGGTCAGCGAGTGGGAGAAAGCCTATCTCGACGGCCAGACCAAGGCCTTTACCAGCGGCGGCCACGTCCTTCCGGCCATGATGGCCAGGATCGCCGGCAGCCCCGAATTCTATCGCGTCGTCCTGCCGTCCGCCGAGGCGCCGGCTCCGAAAACGAAAACTGTCGCCGCCAAGCCAAGCGAAAGCTCAAAGGGGAAATCCTGATGACGATGAAGTTCAACCGCCGCTCGATGATGCGCGGCATGTTCGGCGGCGCCGCCTTCTGCGTCGGCGTCCCCACCCTCGACGCTTTCCTCAACACCAACGGCAACGCCTATGCCGACGGGGCCAAGCTACCGGTGCGGCTCGGCACCTACTTCTGGGGCCTGGGCATGACGCCCAAGCGCTGGGAGCCGACCAAGATCGGCGCCGACTATGACCTCGCCCCCGAGATCATGTCGCTGGGCGCCCTGAAGGCTAAGACTTCGGTGTTCACCGACTACCGCGTCATGCTCGACGGCAAGGGCAACATTCAGCACTGGACCGGTCAGGCCGCCATCATGTCGGGCGTCGCCGCCTCACGCGTCGGCACCTTCGACCGCATCACCTTCGACGTTGAGGCCGCGGACGTAATGGGCGCGGGCATGCGTTTCCGCTCGATCGAGATGACCCCCTTCGGCCTGCCGCGCCTGTCCTACTCGACCCGCACCGGCACCAGCTTCAACACCCCGGAAACCAGCCCCCTGTCGCTCTATACCCGCCTGTTCGGCGAGGGCTTCCA
>DGYN01000142.1:519-651 GCA_002398405.1 Caulobacteraceae bacterium UBA5005 | reverse complement strand
AATCCCAACTGGAAGCCGGACCCCAGCATCATCCTGCGCAAGAGCGTGCTTTCCACGGTCAACGAACAGCGCCGGGCCCTGGTGGGCTCGGTGGGCGCCGAGGACAAAAAGAAGCTCGACCAGTACTTCACC
>DGYN01000142.1:0-200 GCA_002398405.1 Caulobacteraceae bacterium UBA5005 | reverse complement strand
GCCAAGTGCGAAAGCTGCGTCGTGCCGACCGCGCCCGCCGAGACCGCCCGCAAGGGTCAGATCGACGTCGTCAACGGCAACAACAAGCTGATGGCTGAACTGACCGCCATGGCCCTGGCCTGCAACCAGACTCGCATCTTTAACGTCGTCCACTCCTCGGCGACCAGCGAGACCTATCTGCCGGGCGACACCTCGATCTA
>DGYN01000057.1:11757-12152 GCA_002398405.1 Caulobacteraceae bacterium UBA5005 | reverse complement strand
GCGCCGGCCCTGCTGGACGGCGTCGCGATCGGCGATCATGTCGCCTTCGACCTGAAGCTCCATGACGGCGCGGGCGAGGTGACCGCGATCAGCAAGCGATAGCGGCTTGGCCGGCGGGCGCGGATCGATGTTCGCGTCCGCCGATCCTGTCACCCGCCAAGGTCAGGGTCTCGCCCATGGCGCGGCGGAGATCGTGTCTTGCCCCGCGCCGCCGGCCTTCGCGCCAAGCGTCTGGATCAGCGGGCATCCTGGATCTTGCCCGGCCTCGCACGCTTTCACAGCGTCCGCCAAGACCCGTTCCATCCGCCGAAGGTCGGCGATCCGGGCACGCACGTCATGAAGGTGGGCCGCCGCCAGATCGCGAACTTCGGCGCAGGCGGCGGCTTCATCGGTCG
>DGYN01000057.1:11340-11511 GCA_002398405.1 Caulobacteraceae bacterium UBA5005 | reverse complement strand
GCAGGCGGCGGCTTCATCGGTCGCCAAGGTCAGCAAGGCGCGGACTTCATCCAACTTGAACCCCAGCTCCCGCGCTCTACGCACGAAGCTCAGCTGCTCGACGTCCCGGGTCTCATAGGTCCGGTAGCGTCCTCGGCGCAGGGGCGCGGAAATCAAGCCGATCCGCTCGTA
>DGYN01000057.1:5790-11154 GCA_002398405.1 Caulobacteraceae bacterium UBA5005 | reverse complement strand
CGCTCGTAGTAGCGGATCGTCTCGATGTTGCAGCCAGTACGACGAGCAAGTTCGCCGATCTGAATTGCCTGGCCAGCCATGGTTCGCGGTCTTCGATTAGGGCTTGAGTCTGTAGTCGCTACAGATGGCATCTTGGCGCGGATCGCAACAGCAGGTGATGGCGTGATGACAAGACGCGGGCTTGGGACACCGGGCGACGGAACGCCCCGGCGCATGACGGAGGCGGCCTTGAGCTGGACCGCGCTGACAGCGGCGGCCAGTGCGGTGCTGGCCTGGGCGGCTTGCTGCATTTTGCCGATGTCCCTGGCGCTGGCGGGCCTGGGCTTGGGCGGTCTTGGCTGGATCGCGGGTCAGCGCGCTTGGCTCACCCTTCTGGCGCTGGGCGCCATCGGCGCGGGCTGGGCCCTGACCTGGCGACGGGCGCGGAGGTGTCGGATCGACAACGCCTGCGCTGCCCCCTCGCGGCTGGAGGTGGGTCTGTTGGGCGCGGCCACCCTTCTCGTCGTCCTTGCCATGCTCTGGCAGCCGATCATCGAACCTTGGGCCCTGGGCCTGATCCGGAATGCGCGCCGATGAGCGATGTCCAGATCAAACCTCAGTCGACCCTGACCTGTCCGCAATGCGGCCACAAGGCCACCGAGACCATGCCTACCGACGCCTGTCAGTATTTCTACGACTGCCGAGGCTGTGGCGCGGTGCTGAAGCCCAAGCCGGGCGACTGCTGCGTCTACTGCTCCTACGGCGACGTTCCGTGCCCACCGATTCAGAAAAATTGCAGCGCGTGTTGCGGGTGAGTACTACAGCCCGCCTCACCTCGATCTAGCCGGCTTTAGATGAAATTGACCTCCAGTGGGCCGCCGCCTAGAGTACTTAGCCCTCGACACCTTCAAGGGTCATCGGGCCGGGGCGGTGCGGCAGCCTCAGGCGGCGGGATGGAGCCTAAATCGCTCGTTCCTGAACGTGCCGGACGTCTCGCGTATCCCGCCCTGGCCGAAAGCTGGGATCGACATCAGGTCCGACCAATGCCCATATCGGGAGCCACTATGTGAAGCAGTGGGTCAAAGACGGCCTCAGCCCGCGGGCAGCCCGGACCGCTGTCCGAAACGGATAGCTGAACACACTCGCAACCGGCCTGCAGCGTTGAAGATATCGGCCGAAAGCGCAAGAGTGTCGGCATTGCAGCTAGCGGGGGACCGTGGGGGTTGGCGTGTTAGGGCAGCTTCGTCAGGTGGTGGTGGCCATGGCCGCCCTGCTAATGGCGGTGCTCGCCCTGCTGATGCCGGTCGACCGGACCCATCTTGACGCCGACCTCTTCGGGGCCGCGCCCTCCACGATCGCTGAGGACCCGGAGCGCCCCGTCGGTAGGACAGACGATCGCGTCTCGGCGCCGTCGACGCCGACCGATCTCCAGACCTCAGAATCGCCCGCCTCGGGCGCCCATCAGCACCATGCCGATGGCCCCTCCCTCTTTGGGTCGACCGCCCATGCGATCGAACCCACGGTCTCGCTCGCCATGGTCGTCCGGTTCCACCTGACGAACGACCGCAGCACGGGCCTGACCAGCAACCCGCAAGACCGTCCGCCCAAACCCGATCTCGAATCCATCGCCTAGACCGCGCGGCCACGGCCGCGCCCTCCGTGTTCGAGGAATTCCATGTCTCAGAAATCTATCGGCCGCATGCCGCGGCTCTGCGCGTCGGTGCGCGCCGGCCCCCTCCTGTCCTACCCGTCACTAGCCGGAAGCAACGCCTCGTGACCCCGATCCACGATCTGACGCTCTATGCCGCCGCCCACCCCTGAGCCCTGACCGCCGCCGTGCTGTTGGTTTTCATCGCCCTAGTCGCGGTACTGATCTTGGTCTGGATGCACCGGTTCGAGGGGGTGCTGGCGCTCTACCACGACGGCGATGGCGGAGACCCCCATTGCATCTATCTCGACAATGGGGCCATTCGGCTGGAGATCATTCGCCGCCGGGCGGCCTGGAACTTCCGCGTAACCCCGCTCCTGGGAAGCCTCCAAGCCGACCAAGTCGTCGTCGCCACGCTGCGCGCCGACGGCCTTGGACTGAGGTTCGTTTTCGACCGACGGAACGGTCGGCTGGAGTCGACCGCCAAGGTCCGCGAGCCCCTAACGTTCGTGGCGCACGTGTCGATCACCCGCGGCTCCACGGTCAGCGAGTTCGTCGTCCTGTTTGACGGGACCGAGAAGGACGGCGCGCTCGTCAGGCCGGCTGATGGGGCTCGGGCCGCCTGACGAACGGATCATGGCGGCGTAGCCAGCCGCGCGCGGGACGCTCCACGCCATGATAGACCGCAACGGAGACGAACATGCAGAAGACCAGGACACCGCCCCAGGCCACCCACGCCCAGCCGCCGACCGGCCGCACGAAGCGATCGAGCAGCTCGAAATAGGCGATGTCGACCGGTAGGTGGGTCATGTAGACGGCGTAGGAGACCTCGCCCAGATAGACCATCAGCGGCGCCGGCCAGGACGCCGCCCCGCCCGGCCTTCGCCGTCTCGGCGGTGCAGTAGATGAGCGCCGCCAGACCCAGCCAGGTCCAGCGATCGGCCAGGCCCAGCGTCGCGGCCACGACGATCCAGACCACGGCGACGCCCATGCCCGTGTGCGCCACCAGCGTGGGCGGCGCGCGGGTCGAACCGAGCCTATGGAGCGCCACGCCCATGGCGAAGGACGGGATGATCCGCAGCACGCCGCCGTGCGCGGTCAGCCTGGTCAGCGATCCGCCGTAGGCCTGAACGATGGCGTCGAGCGAAAAGAACAGGGTTGCCGCCAGGACGACCGCCACGATCGGACGTCGGCGCAGGGTCAACGACGCCAGGGCGAAGGCGGGGAAAGTCAGGTAGGCGAACCACTCGGCCGAGATCGACCAGGAGGGAAAATTCCACTGCACGGTCGGCGTCGCCCACCAGGCGTGGACCAGTAGTAGATGTTGGGGGATGGCGGCCGGATCGAAGGCCGCGGCCTCGAACCGGGCGCCGGCCCAGCGCCCCAGCCCCCACAGCATGATGGTCGCGCCGAGAGTCAGAAGGTGGACCGGATAGAGCCGCGCCAGGCGCGCCCAGAGAAACGAGCTGTAGGGGAAGCGACCTTCCGCCCAGGCGCGCACATAGACGTGGGACAGGATGAAGCCCGACAGGATGAAGAACAGGTCCACCCCAAGGTAGCCCTTGTCGATCATGCCGACCTGCTCGAGGTCGAGGCCGAGCCGGTTTCGGAAGTGATAAACGAGCACCCATCCGGCCGCGACGATGCGCAAGCCCGTCAAGGATTTGAGGTCAGCTGGATACATGTCGTCCCCCGACGGCGACGGGATGGCACCCGAGCGTCCCCGAACGCGGGTGGCGCTCCTGGTGCCGCGCGCCCTAGCCTTCGCCGATCATCCCGCCGTCGCGGCGGGTCTCGGTTTCACTTTCGACGCCTTCGACATTGCCGCGATAGACGCCGCCCTCGTCGATCATGCCGCCCTCTTCGGGGGGCGAACGATCGGATGGCGGCGCGGGCTGGGGATCTGGCTTGAGCGGGGATTTTGGATCGGTCATCTTCGGCTCCTCGACATAGACCCTTGCGGGTCGGGGCTAGCTTGATCGCGGCCTCAGGCGGGCGGCGCGCTGTGATGACGGTGGCCGCTATAGGCGACGACCTGGACCTTGCCCAGGGTCGCCAGACCGACATCGGCCGCCACTTCGAGCGTCGCGGCCAAAGCGTCGAGCTTGGACCGGGTATCGACCATCTCGACGATCAGGTGCTGTTCAGGCGCCAGGTCGCGGGCCTTGGCGCCATGCAGCACCGCCTCGCCGAAGGCCTCCTCGATGCGCAGCACCGCCGCGCCAGCGATGTCCATGGCGCGGGCGCGCTCGATCAGCACCGCGTCATAGGCCACGCCGTTCAAGGTCGCCTCGGCGTCGAGATAGATCCTCAGGATGTGCAGGTCGTCTTGGGCCACGGGTCACCTCACTCTCTAAAATCCTGGCGCGCCCCGGAACGCGGACGCGCCTTACGCTCATTCAGCCGGCCGCCTAGGCGTGCCGATCTTCCTCCGCGCACTCCACGACCTCGGTCTGGATCGTGACGTGATGCAGGTCGAAGTCGGTCTCCAGCCGCGCAGCGATGGCCTTGCGGACATCCTCACCCACTGCCCCGTCGGCCAGCACGACATGGACGGTGCAGACGGCCTGGTCGGCGCCGGTGGTCCACAGGTGCAGCTCATGGACGCTGGCGACGCCGAGCATCTCGGTGATGGCCTTGCGCACGCCGGCCAAGGCCATGCCCGGAGGGGCGCCTTCCAGCAGGATGCGGGAGGTGTCCTTCAGCAGGATCCAGGTGCGCGGCAGCACCCAGAGGCCGATGCCGATGGCGACGATCGGGTCGACGAAGCGCCATCCCGTGAACTTGATGACGACGGCGCCGACGATCACGCCCAGCGAGCCGAGCATGTCGGCCCAGACCTCCAGATAGGCGCCCTTGACGTTGAGACTCTTGTCTTTGTGGCTGCTGAGCAGGCGCATGGAGACCAGGTTGATGACCAGGCCCAGCACCGCGACGATGAACATCCCCACCGACCCGACCGGCTCGGGATTGACGATGCGCTTGACGCCCTCGACCAGCACGTAGATGGCCACGCCGAACAGCAGGATGGCGTTGAAGGCCGCGGCGAGGATTTCAAAGCGCCGATAGCCGAACGTGAATTCCTCGGTCGCCTTTTTCTGACCGACGCGGATGGCGGCCAGAGCGATGGCGAGGGCGGCGGCGTCGGTGAACATGTGCGCCGCGTCCGACAGCAGCGCCAAGCTGTTGAAGGCGATGCCGGCGACGACCTCGGCGATCAGAAACGTCGAGGTCAGCGCCAAGGCGATCGCGAGCCTGCGGCCATTGGCCTGGCTCGCGCCGTGATCGTGTCCCGCTCCCATCGAAAACGTCTCCCTTTCCCGTGCGCCGAGACGCGCCTGCCAAGTTTGAGGGATCAACGCACGAAACCGATCAATTGTGGGCGTCGCGCGTGATCCGATGGTCTATTTCTTATCGAGAATGGAAAGGGTGGCCTTCTCCATCGCGTCCTGGGTGTCCAGGACGTTGAGATTGGCCTCGTAGGCTTTCATGGCCTGCTTGAGGTCGAGGCTCTCGGCCAGGCTGTTGACGTTGGGCAACAGCACGTAACCGGCGGCGTTGGCCGCCGGGTGGCCAGGGTCATAGGCTTGCGGGAATGGCTTGGGATCGGCCTTCACCCCGCTCAGCACCACGCCCTCGTCGCCGCCCATGGGCTCGACCTTGAAGACGGGAATCTGGCGTCGATAGGGCTCGCCGCCGGGAGTTCTGGCGGTCGAGTTGGCGTTGGCGATGTTCTC
>DGYN01000057.1:0-5651 GCA_002398405.1 Caulobacteraceae bacterium UBA5005 | reverse complement strand
CGCGCGGTGGAGTTGGCGTTGGCGATGTTCTCGGCCAGGATCTGGATACGCTTCTTCTGGGCCTGCAGCCCCGACACGGCGATGGCCGTGCTTCCCCCTTCGATCGACGACTTGGTCATGGACTGTCTCCGGACTTGGGTTTGAAGAAAAAGACGGCGCGCCGAGACCTGCTCGGCGCGCCGCCCTTGGCTCAGCTGTGTTCAGGACTCCGGATTTCGGCCTTGCGCAGGACGAACCGGCAGATGGCCGGCAGCACGAACAGGGTCAGGGCCGTGGCCGTGATCAGGCCGCCGATGACGACGGTGGCCAGCGGGCGCTGGACCTCCGCGCCGGTGCCCGTCGCCAGCGCCATGGGCACGAAGCCCAGGGACGCGACGAGGCCGGTCATCATCACCGGCCGCAGGCGTTCCATGGCCCCGTCGATGATCGCCTTCTCCAGCGCCATGCCGGTGGCCAGGCGCTGTCGGATGGCCGTCATCATCACCAGGCCGTTCAGCACCGCCACGCCCGAGAGCGCGATGAAGCCGACGGCGGCCGAGACCGAGAACGGGATGCCCCGCAGCGCCAGGCCAAACACCCCACCGGCCAAGGCCAGCGGAATGGCCGAGAACACGGCCGCGGCCGGCGCGATGCCACCCAAGGCCATATAGAGCAGGCCGAAGATCAGCAGGAAGCAGAGCGGGACCACGAGCGCCAGGCGGCCTTGGGCAGCCTTAAGGTTCTCGTACTGACCACCCCAGACCAGCCAGGAGCCGGCCGGCAGCTTGACCTGCGCATCGACCTTCTGCTGGGCCTGCGTGACGAACGAGCCCAGGTCCGCGCCGCGAACATTGGACTGGACGACGACGCGACGCTTGCCGTTCTCGCGGCTGACCTGGTTGAGGCCTTCCGAATAGGAGAACTTGGCCACGTCGCGCAGCGGCACAGATGCGCGGGCCCCGCCACCGGCCCGTTCCGGCAGCATCACCGGCAGGGCGCCGACGGCGTCCAGGTCGTTGCGGCTGGCGTCCGGCAGGCGGACCACCACGTCGAAGCGGCGGTCGCCCTGGAAGACCAGGCCGGCCTCGCGACCGCCCATGGCCACGGCCAGGGTGTCGGCGACCTCTTCGACCGTCAGGCCCAGGCGGCCGATGGCGTCGCGGTCGAGCTGAACGTCGAGGGTCGGGAAGCCAGAGGTCTGCTCGACCTTGACGTCCGCCGCGCCCTTCACCGTCCGCAGGACCGTGGCGATCTCCTCGGCCGTTCGGCTCATGGCATCGAGATCGTCGCCATAGACCTTGATGGCCACATCGCCGCGCACACCGGCGATCAGCTCGTTGAAGCGCATCTGGATCGGCTGGCTGAACTCGTAGGCGTTGCCCGTCAGGCCTTCCAGCTTGCTCTCGATACGGCCGATCAGCTCGGCCTTGGTCTCACCCTTGTTGGGCCATTCCTTCTGGGGTTTGAGGATAATGAAGGCGTCCGAGGCGTTGGGCGGCATGGGGTCGCTGGCGACCTCGGCCGTGCCGGTCTTGGAGTAGACGAAGGCCACTTCGGGGAAGCCTGCCACGACGCGCTCGATCCGCCGCTGCATGCGCAGAGACTGTTCCAGCGAGGTCGACGGGATGCGCAGGGCCTGGACGGCCATGTCCTTCTCGTCGAGCTGAGGCGTGAACTCCCGGCCCAGGAACCCGAAGGTCACTGCGGCGACGACGAAGATGCCGGCCGCCGCGCCAATCACAGGCCAGGGCTTGGCCACGACCTTGCGCAGGGCCGGTTCGTAGCGGGACTTGGTCCAACGGACCGGCGCGACTTCCTTCTCGGCCACCTTGCCGTTGATCAAGATGGCGATCATGGCCGGGATGAAGGTCAGCGACAGCACGAAGGCGCCGGCCAGGGCCAGCATCACGGTGATGGCCATCGGCGAGAAGGTCTTGCCCTCGACACCGGTGAAGGTCAGCAGCGGGGCGTAGACCAACAGGATGATCGCCTGGCCATAGACGGTGGGCGAGATCATCTCGCGGGCGGCTTCACGGGTTTCGCCAAGACGCTCCGACAGGGTCAGGAGACGGCCCTCGTGGTGCTGGCGCTCGGCCAGGCGCCGCAGGGCGTTCTCGACGATGATGACGGCGCCGTCGACGATCAGGCCAAAGTCCAGCGCGCCCAGGCTCATCAGATTGCCCGAGACGCCAAGCTTGTTCATGCCGATCGCGGTGATCAGCATCGACAGCGGGATGACCAGGGCCGTGATCAGGGCGGCGCGGAAGTTACCCAGCAGCAGGAACAGCACCACGATGACCAGCAGCGCGCCTTCGGTCAGGTTCTTCTCGACCGTCTTGATGGTCGCGCCGACCAGCTTGGAGCGGTCGTAGACCACCTGGACCTTGATGCCGGGCGGCAGGCTCTTGGTGACCTCGGCCAGCTTCTCGGCCGAGGCGCCGGCCACGGTGCGGCTGTTTTCGCCGGTCAGCATCAGGACGGTGCCGACCACGACCTCCTCGCCATTCTCCGAGGCCGCGCCGGTGCGCAAGGCGCCGCCGAGCTTGACCACGGCGACGTCGCGGACGCGGATCGAAACGCCTTCGCGCGCGGCGACCGTGGCGTTGGCGATCTCGTCGACCGTGCGCACGCGGGCGTCGGCGCGGACGAGGAAGGCTTCCCCGCCCTTCTCGACGAAGTTGGCGCCGACCGCGAGGTTAGCCGCCTCCAGGGCCTTGGCCAGGTCGTTGAACGACACGCCCAGCGAGGCCATGCGCACAGCGTCCGGCTGGACGATGAACTGCTTTTCGAAGCCGCCGATGGAGTCGACGCCGGCCACGCCCGCGACCGAACGCATCTGGGGCCGCACGATCCAGTCTTGCACTTCGCGCAGGAAGGCCGCCTGGGCTGTGGAATCCGACAGTCGCTCGCCCGTAGAGGTCAGGTAGGTTCCATCGCTTTGCCAACCGGGGGCGCCGTCGGTGACCTTGGCGCCCTTCCCGCCCGGATGCTCGTAGGCCACGGTCCACATCAGGACCTCGCCGAGACCCGACGAGATTGGGCCCATGGCCGGTTCGGCGCCGGCGGGCAGACTTTGGCGCACCTGGGTCAGGCGCTCGGCCACCTGCTGGCGGGCGAAGTAGATGTCGGTCTTTTCCTTGAAGACGATGGTGACCTGGGAAAAGCCGTTGCGTGAGATCGAGCGGGTCGACTCCAGACCGGGGATGCCGGCCATGGCCGTCTCCACCGGGAAGGTGACGAGCTTTTCCACCTCGGCCGGGGCCAGGGTCCCCGAGACGGTGTTGATCTGCACCTGCTTGTTGGTGATGTCGGGCACTGCGTCGATCGGCAGGCGCACGAGGTTGTAGACGCCCAGGGCCGCGACCAGCGTGACCAGAGCGATGACCGCCCAGCGGAAGCGAACGGAAAGGTCGAGGATGCGGCCGATCATCGGGCCACCTCGCCGGTTTCCATGGCGTGTGGTTTGGCGGCGTAGCGGACCTGCAGCCTGGTCACCGACGCCCGCTGCACCAGCGGCAAGGTCGCCTCGTAGCGAGCCGGTTCGCGATCCATGCGCTGGGGACTGAGCGCGGCCAGGCGTGTGGGCACGGTGATGGCCCAGTGACCGTCAGGATCGTAGGCGCTGATGTCGAGGTGAGCGGTGACAGGTGGCAGGCTTGCACCAGACGCGCGCCGGATCAGGCCAAAGACACGCAGACCGCTTGCGGTGTCGCGCGCCGAGGCAGTGATGATCTCGACCTCCCGACCGCCGAGGCGGTCGATGGTCACGCTATCCTTGGCCACGGCGGCCGAGGCGGTGAAGCTCGCGGCCAGGGCGGCCACGGCGAGGATGACCTTAGTCCTCATGGCTCGCCTCCCCCTTGCCGAGTTCGGCCTTGAGCAGGAAGGCGCCTTTGCCGGCGATCTGCTCGCCGGCGCGCACGCCCGAGAGGATCTCGACGTGACCGCCGCCGCGGCGGCCCACCCGGACCGGGCGCGGCTCGAAGCCCTCCTTGGTGCGGACGAAGACGACCTCCGCGCCATTGACCGTCTGGACGGCTTCATCGGGTGCGGAGATGCGACCCTCTGGGCCGGCGGCCGGACCGCGCGGGGTGATCCGCGCGCGCAGGGCCTGGCCGGGTGTCAACATCGGAGCGCGGCCGCTGACGGCCAGCACGGCGGTAGCCGAGCGGTTCTCGGCGTCCAAGGCTGGCGTGATGCTGCGCACCGTGGCGTTCACCGAGCCGCTGGCGGTCTCCAGGATGGCCGTGTCGCCTGGCTTGACGCGCTGGGCGTCGGCGACCGGCAGGGCCGCCTGGATCTCGATGCGGCCCGGGTCGGCGACGCGGAAGAGTTCGGAACCGGCCGTGACATAGGCGCCGAGCGTGGCGCTAGCGGCGGTGATCCGGCCGGAGATCGGGCTGGTGACCGCCAACGTACGACCGTTGCCGCTGACGCCGGCGGCGGCGCTGGCGCCGCTGGCGCGGCGCAACTCCGACTCGGCGATGGCCGCCTCGCGCTGGGCGGCTTCGAGGTCCTGGCGAGCGGTGATCTTGGCGTCGAACAGGCGCTGCTCGCGGACCAGGGCCTGGCGGGCGGCAGCGGCCTTGGCGGCCGCGGTGCTACGGTCGGCGCTGATGGCCGCGGCGTCGCGGCTTTCTATGGCGGCGATCACTTCACCGGCGGCGACGGGGTCCCCCAGGCGCTTGTTGATGCGGACGATAGCCCCGTCGGCGCGGGCCGCCAGGATCGCCGCGCCGTTGGGCGTGGCCACCACGGTGGCCTGGGCCGAAACGGCGGCGTCGAGGCCGCCGCCGGTGAGGGTCAACAGTTGGATGCCATCGGAGACGATGCGATCGGCGGTCATGCCCACGTGGGGCTTTTCGCCGGCGTGGTCTTCCTTGGCCTCGGCCGCGGGGGCGTCCTTGGCCGGCGAAGACAGCAGGGACTTGCCGACCAGCGCGCCGACGCCAGCGGCCAGCAGGCTACTGACCGCCACGGCCGTCAGCAGGGTCTTTCGATCGTTGGATTTCATGGTGAGCTTTCCTATTGGGCGGCGGCGCGTTCGAGCGCGGCCAGCGCCTTGGCGCGGTCGAGACGCGCGGCGATGAGTTCGGTGCGGGCGGTCGTCAGGGCGGCTTGCGCGTCTAGGACTTCGAGCAGCGAGAATTTCCCCGCCTCGAAGCCGCCTCGCGCCAGGTCGACGGCGGTCTGGGCCTGGGGCACGACCTTGCTGTCGAGCACTTCCAGCCTGGCGGTGGCGGCGCGCAATGCCGCCTCCCCGTCCCGAACGGCCCGAACCGAGCGCGCCAGGGCCAGGCGTTCGCGCGCCTCGGCCGCGGTGGCGTCCGCGCGGGCGGCCGCGACGGTACCCTGGTTGCGGTTGGAGATTGGGATCGGGGCGGTAAAGCCGACGATCATCGCCGAGTCCCCGGTCTGCTCGAACCGCCGAACCCCGGCCTGGACGGTGAGGTCCGGACGACCAGCGGCGCGTTCGCGATCGATCACCGCCCGGGCGGTCTCCAGCTGGGCGCGCGCTTGGCGCACATCCAGGGTTTCGCCGGGATCGATCGTGGCCATCACCGGCGTCGCCGGCTGCGGGGACCGCACCAGCTCGATGGTCTCGGCCGCATCGCCCCAGAGGGTTACTAGAGCGCGGCGCGCGGCTGCGGCCTCGGCCTCGGCGGCCTTGC
>DGYN01000029.1 GCA_002398405.1 Caulobacteraceae bacterium UBA5005 | reverse complement strand
GTTGGCGACGGCCAGGCCCAGGTCGTTGTGGCAGTGGGTGGAGAAGATCACATTGTCCGCCCCCGGCACGTTTTCGATCAGGTCTCGGAAAATGGCCGCATACTGGGTCGGATAGCCGTAGCCGACGGTGTCGGGGATGTTGATGGTGGTCGCCCCGGCGCGGATCGCCGCCTCGACCGCGCGGCGCAGGAAATCGCGCTCACTGCGAGTCGCGTCCTCCGCCGACCATTCGACATCGTCCACCAGGTTGCGGGCCAGCGTCACCGAGCCGGTGATCCGCTCCAGCACCTGCTCGGGCGTCAGCATGAGCTTCAGCTTCATGTGCAACGGGCTGGTGGCGATGAAGGTGTGGATGCGCTTCCTCGGCGCCGGCGCGATGGCCTCGGCGCAGCGCTCGATATCCTGCGGCGCGGCGCGGGACAGGCCCGCGATAGTCGATTCCTTGACCACCTCGGCCACGGCGCGGACCGCGGCGAAATCGCCGTTGGAGGCGATGGGAAAGCCCGCTTCGATGACGTCGACGCGCATCTCCTCCAGGATCTTGGCCAGTTCGACCTTTTCGTCCTGGCTCATGGAGGCGCCCGGCGATTGCTCGCCGTCACGCATGGTGGTGTCAAAGATGATGACCCGGTCCTTGGACGAGGTCTTGTTCGATTGATCGGTCATTTTAGGTGCTCTTCGCGAGAATTCAGTGTCAGGGGTGAAAGTCTTCAAATCCCCTGAGCGCCGGACCCGCGCCTAGCGCGGGCTCAAGCGGACGCCCAGGGGCCGCTAAGCCCCAGGCCAAGGTTCGCAAGAAGGGTGCGCCGGTTGCACATGCGCCGGAGATAACGCGCCTTGCCCTTGCAGGCAAGTTAACTCGTCCGCGAAAGCCCGCGAGCGGCGCCCCTCTCCGGGACATGTAGCGCGCAGCGATACGTGTACCGAACAGCTGCGCCTCCCCTCCCAAACCAGCCTGCCTTTGGGGACACGTACCGCTGCGCGCCACATGTCCCCGTCCTCGGCCTTTGCCGACATGGACGCCGCTTCCAGATTGTATAAATTCGTCGGGGCAATGGGAGGGAACGGGCATGCGGGTCTCTAAGACGGTCTTGGCGGCAGCGGTGGCTCTGCTCATGGCGGCGGGAGCGAGCGCTCAACAGACCCCGCTGACCAGCCTCAGCGAGGCCGCCCTGAAGGCCGAGGCCGCCCGCCTCGGCGTCCAGGAAACCAAGCTGCTCGTCAAAATGCGCGATGGCATCGGCCTTTCCACCGACATCATCCGGCCCAAGGCGGACGGGAAGTACCCGACCATCTTCATCCGCACGCCCTACAACATGAACGTCCATGGCCCCAGCGATCAGCGCCTGGCGGTCGAGGCCATGCGCCGCGGCTATGCGGTGATCTGGCAGAACGAGCGCGGCCGCTACTTCTCCGAAGGCAAGTACAAGATCCTCGGCTACCCCCAGACCGATGGCTACGACATGCTCAGCTGGATCGCGGCCCAGCCCTGGTCGAACGGCAAAGTCGGGACGCTGGGCTGCTCCTCCACCGCCGAATGGCAGATGTCGCTGGCCGCCATGAACCACCCGGCCCACGCGGCCATGATCCCACAGTCGGCGGGCGCCGGCATCGGCCGGATGGGCGAGTACGCCGAGCACGGCAACTGGTACCGGGGCGGGGTGCCGCGCACCCTCTTCGCCGTCTGGATCTACGGGACCGACAATCCGCAGCGCGCCCAATACCCCGCCAACCTGACCCCTGAAGAGCGCCGCCGCCTGTCGCAGTACTGGGACCTCAATCCCGCCAAACCCAAGGTCAACTGGCAAGAGCGCACCAAGACCCTGCCCGTCTCCGAATGGCTGACCGGCATGGGCGAGCCCCGCGGCACCTATGAGGAGTTCATCGACGCCAAGGGCCCGGCCGATCCCTATTGGTACAGCAAGGACAGCGGCCTCTATCATGATGACATGGCGTGGGGGACGCCCGCCCTGCACTTCAACACCTGGTACGATGTCTCGGTCGCGCCCAACATGGCGATGTACAACCACGCCCGCGCCAAGGGTGTGGATCAGGAAACCCGCGACAACCAGTACGTCATCGTCGCGCCCAACCCGCACTGCAGCTTCTTCGGCTCGCCCAACGCCAAGGTCGGCGACCGCTCGCTCGGCGACACCAGTTTCGACTACCAGGGCGAGGTGTGGAAATTCTGGGACCGCTTCCTGAAAGGCGACGCCAACGCCTTCCCGTCCTCGACGCCGAAGGTCCGCTATTACTCCATGGGCGACAACGCCTGGCGCTCGGCAGATCGCTGGCCGCCTGCCAGTGCGACAGAGACGAAGCTCTATCTCCACTCCAATGGCAGGGCTAATTCGCTCTACGGAGACGGCCGCCTGGCCTTCGAGGCGCCGCCCGCCCGGCAGCCCTCCGACAGCTTCGTCTATGACCCCGCCGCCCCGGTCCAGACCATCGGCGGCGGCGACTGCTGCAACGGCGGCCTGGTCATCGCCGGGCCCTTCGACCAGCGGCCCATCGAGGTGCGCCAGGACGTGCTGGTCTATTCCACCGAGCCCCTGAAGGAGGCGGTGACCGTCGCCGGCTTTATCGATGCGGTGCTCTATGTCTCATCCTCGGCCAAGGACACCGACTTCGCGGTCAAACTGGTCGACGTGGCCCCCGACGGCACGGCCTACATCCTCGACGACACCATCCTGCGCGCCCGCTACCGCGACGGCTTCGACAAGGAGGTCTTCATGTCGCCGGGCGGGATCTACAGGCTCGACCTCTCGGCCATGGCCACAGCCAACACCTTCCTGCCGGGACACCGGATCCGCGTCGAGATCACCTCCTCGAATTTCCCCAAGCACATCCGCAACCTCAATACCGGCGGACGCAACGAGTTCGAGAAAACCTGGGTCGTGGCGACCAACACCGTCCACCACGCGGGGGCCAACGCCAGCTACATCACCCTGCCGATCGTGAGGCGGTAACCAACTCAGCGTGCTCCCATCCCCGTCACCCCCGCACGTGTTGCGGGGGCCGGACACTCCGCCGCTCAGATCGCAAACTCGCCGCCGGCAGGCGGCGGCAGACGCACAGCCTGGGCCATCCTCTGGCCCCCGCAACACGTGCGGGGGTGACGGGTGGGGTTTAAGTTCGGCCGTCCCCTAAACAGCGTTCAAGCTAGAAGAGGCCCGCTGCGTCGGCGATCACCCACAGGCCAAGGACCAGGAATATCGCCGCGGCGATCATGCGGATGACCTTGAGGGGCGCAACCTTGGTCGCCGCCTCGCCCAGAAACACCGCCGGGACATTGGCGATCATCATGCCCAGCGTCGTCCCCGCCGTGACCCAGACGACCTGGTGAAACTGGGCCGCCAGGGCGACGGTGGCGACCTGGGTCTTGTCGCCGATCTCCACCAGGAAGAACGCGATGGTGGTCGTCAGGAAGACCCCGAAGCGGGGCGGTCTGGCCAGAGCCTCGTCATCCTCCTTGTCGGGGATCAGGGCCCACGCCGCCATGGCGATGAAGCCGAACCCCAGGACGAAACGGAACCACGTCCCGCTCAACAGATCAGACACCCAGTAACCCGCCAGGGCCGCCAGGGCGTGGTTGGCGATGGTGGCGACCAGTATGCCGGCGATGACCGGCCACGGCCGCTTGAACCGCGCCGCCAGGACGATGGCCAGAAACTGGGTCTTGTCGCCGATCTCAGCGATGGCGACGGCGAGGGTCGAAAACAGGAACGCGTCCAACGAGACCCTCGCGGTCATCCCCCTCGCCGCGCGGCAAGGGGGTCTGACCTACAAAATTAGCTGCGGTACTTGGCGTGGCAGCTCGAGCAGGCGGCCTGCACACCGGCGACGCCGGCCTTCATGCCTTCCACATCGCCCGCGTCACCCGCGGCCTTCAGCTTGCCCGAGGCAGCAACCGCGCCGTCGAGCGCGGCCTTGAAACCTGCCGCGTCGGTCCAGATCTCGGCCTTGGCCTTGGTGCCGGTGGAAACCTCTGGCTGGCCCGAGCCCTTCGGCCAGAGCGCCATGTCGCTCATGGCGACGAAGGCGGTGTGGACCTTGTCGGCCTCGCCTTTCAGGGCCGCGATGGTTTCCGGCGTCGCATTGCCGGCCTTCAGCGCCGCGTTGAGCGTGCCGTTGGAGCGCATGGAAGCGGTCATGGTCGCGCGCCGCTTGGCGATGACCTCGTCGTGGGTCGCCTGAGCGAAGACGACGCCCGCCGTGCCGGCGAACAGCACGGACGCGATGACGGCCGTGAAAACAGTGCGGTGGGCCATTGGCCTTAAAACTCCCCGATAACTGCGATGTCCCTCGCGGGCCGGATTTAGGCGACCAGGGGCCGCCTTAGCAAGCCCTTGCCTTGTCAGGGCTGAACCTCGAATGAACGTTGCGGGTCCGCATCGCCTAGGCGTAGGGTTCCGCAAGGCCCGTCAATGAGGCCGCTAAAAAGACCATGGGGAGATCCAGGATGACCTTCAAAGCCCGTATGTTCGGCAGCTTCGCCATGGCCGGCGCGCTGGCGTTCGGCCTCGCCCTTTCCGTTCCCGCCCCTGAGGCCATCGCCCAGAAGGCGAACGCCGCCGCCAGCGCCCCGATCGCCAGGGGCCAGAAGATCGTCATGGCGACCCACAGCTTCAACGTCTTCATCTCGACCGATCCCAACCGGGTCGCGCCGACCCGCACCCAGGTGGTGACGCCCGGCGGCGGCGCTGCCCCTGCCGGCCCTGCGGCCCAGGCCCCGGCCGCACCCTCCGGCCCGCCGCTGCTGACCCTGCTGACCAACGAGGCGGGCATCACCGGTCAGGAGTTCCTGGCGGTGCAGATGATCGGCGGTTCGACGCCGATGCAGCACTGGAACCAGGGGAACGGCGACGATTCCAAGAACATCGCCAAGGTGGCGCTCAACAAGGGCGGCGTCGACGTCTTCACCATGTCGCCCAACGCCGTCATGCCCGAGCCCGGCATCGACAACTTCGGCGACCTGGTGATCAAGACCAACCCCAATGCCCGGATCATGGTCCAGTCCTCCTGGTCGGCCTATGACGGCAAGGGCTCCACCCCGTCGGTGGGCGGCACGGGCGGCGGGACCTTCACCAACGCCGAGCGCGACAACACCACCCTGGAGACGCTCAACGGCTGGATTTCCGGCCAGGACGGCCGCGACGGCTACATGCCCAAACTGCGGGCCCAGCTCGAGGGCATCAACAAGCGCGCCGGCAAGCAGATGGCCTACGTCGTCCCCTCGTCCAACGCGGTCTACACCCTGAGAAAGCTGGTGGTCGAAGGGAAGGTCCCGGGCGTCACCAAACAGTCGGCCCTGTTCCGCGACCCCATCGGCCACGGCGCCAAGCCGACCACCAACCTGGTGGCCTATGTCTGGTTCGCATCCATGTACCGCAAAAGCCCCGTCGGCCTGCAGGCCCTGGTCGACAAGAACGACCCGACCTCCGCCGCCCGCGAGCGCATCCTGCAGCAGATCGCCTGGAATTCGGTGGTCAGCGAACCTATGAGCGGCGTCCGCGGGACGACCGTGGCGGTGGGCGAAGGGGCGAGAACCGCGGCGCGCTAATACGCCCTGCCCGCCTCGATCAGGCGGTCGAGCCTCTCAATCAGATTGGCGCGGACCAGGTCGACGGCCGCCTCGACGTCGGTGGGATCGGACGCCCATAGCCGGTCGATGGCCAGGCCTCTGAGGGCTGCGATGTAATACTGGGTCATGGCGTCCACCGCGGCGCGGTCCTTGACGCCCAAGGCGCTGGCGTGTTCCCACATCGAGGTCTTGTGCTTGGCCTCGACAAAGGCGTTGAGCTCGCGGCAGCGGCCGGCCAGTTCCGGGTCGCTGCGGGAGGCCAGCGTCAGCTCGATCCAGGCGACGCCGCCCGGACCGGTCATGTCCCGCCACATAATATCAACCAGCTGCTCGAACTTTTCCCGGTCGCCGGTGAGCGGGGTCAGGACCCGTTTGTGCGCCTGGCCCCGGCGGATGGCGGCCTCGCGCAGGGCCGCGACCATCAGGTCGGCGCGGCAGGGGAAGTAGTGGAGCAAGGTGCCGCGCGACAGGCCCGCCCGCTTGGTCACCGCCACGGTGGAGGTCTCGTGGTAGCCGCGCTCGCTGAGGCTTTGGATGGTCGCATCGATGAGTCGCGCCCGCGCCTCGCCGCCCCCGCCGGGGGGCCGGCCCGGAACCTTGCGTGTCGGTAGGCTGCCGTCCATGAAGCCAGCAGCAACCGCACGGTGTAAGGTTTGGCAAGCCGGATCGGCATTCTGCAAGACTTTGAAACCAAACAGATCGGAAGCGGCGCCTTGACGGCGGCGGGGCTTGGCGCGCATGTCGGGGCGAAGTTTGCTGCATTGCGGAATAAGCCTTGTCCAACACCCTTCCCCTGGCCGCGGGCTTTGGCGAACCCTCAGCTGAGGCGTGGCTGGAGCTTGTCAAAAAGACCCTCAAGGGCGCGGGGCCGGAAAGCCTTGTCAGCAAGACCCGCGACGGCCTTTTCATCGAAGCGCTTTACCGCGACGGCCCGGCGGCGAGCGTGCGCGCGGGCGTCCGCGACCAGGATCGCCCCTGGGACATCCGCGCCGGCACGCGCCATCCCGATCCCGCCCGCGCCAACGCCGACATCCTGGCCGACCTGGAAGGCGGCGCCTCTTCCGTCCTGGTCAAGCTTGACCCCAAGGGGAAGAGCGGCGTCGCGGTGGGAAGCCGGGAGGCCCTAGGCCGCGCCCTGAACGGCGTCCTCCTCGATATCGCGCCGGTCGCTCTCAACGCTGGCTACATGGGCGTGGACGCCGCCGAATGGCTGGCGGCCCTGGCCAAGGGCGCGCCCGAAGCGCCGCTGGCCTTCCACCTCGACCCCCTGACGCAATTCGCCACAAAGGGTTCGAGCCCCGGCCCCATCGAAAGCCACATTGTGGCGGCGGCCACCACCGCAGTCCGCCTGGCCAGAACCTATCCCAAGGCGACGACCTTCCTCGCGGCGGGCCGCATCGTCCATGAGGCTGGAGGCTCCGAGGCCCAGGAACTGGCCTTCGCCATCGCCAGCGCCCTGACCTATGCGAAAGCCCTGGTCCGCGCGGGCGCCACGCCCGATGAGGCCTTCGCCCAGATCGCCCTTGGCCTCTCCGTCAACGCCGAATACTTCACCACCATCGCCAAGCTGCGCGCCGCGCGGATCCTCATGGCCAAGGTCGCCGCGGCCAGCGGCGCGGACGGCGCGCGGCCGGCGGTCATCGAGACGCGATCCTCCTTCCGCATGCTGACCAGGCTCGACCCCTGGACCAACCTGCTGCGCCTGGCGTCGGCCGGGTTCGGCGCAGGCGTCGGCGGCGCGGACGCGGTGGTGCTCTCCCCCTTCACAGAGGCGCTGGGCCTCCCCGGTCCCCTGGCCCGCCGCCAGGCGCGCAACATTCAGCTCGTGCTGATGGAGGAAGCGCACATCGCCCGCGTCGCCGATCCGGCCGGCGGCGCCTGGTTCCTGGAGAGCCTGACCGACGACCTTGCCCGCGCGGCCTGGGCGAAGTTCCAGGCCATCGAAGCCCAAGGCGGGCTGATCACCGCCCTGGAGGCCGGATCGATTCAGGCTGAGGTCGCGATGAGCGCAGCCGCCCAGCTTCAGGCCGTCACCGACAAGCGCCAGGACATCCTGGGCGTCACCAAGTTCCGCAATCCGGACCTCGGCGAGATCGAGATCGACACCGCCACGCCCTCCCCCGTCCCCGGACCCGACAACAAAAAGCCCGGCCCGGACTCGGCCGCCACACCCCTGACGCCCCATCGTCTCGCCGAAACCTTCGAGGAGGAATGAGATGAGCGCCTTCCCCGATTTCGCGACCTTGCCCTTCGATGACGCCAAACCCCCCCAGGCCAAGCCCGCCGACGGCCCGGTCTGGGAAACCCCCGAGGGCATCCCGGTCGATCCCATCTACGGCCCCGACGCCCTCAAGGGCCTCGACTTCACCGGCGGCTATCCCGGCCTCGCCCCCTTCGTGCGGGGCCCCTATCCGACCATGTACGTCACCAACCCCTGGACGGTGCGGCAGTACGCGGGCTTTTCCACCGCCGAGGACTCCAACGCCTTCTACCGCCGCAACCTCGCCGCCGGCCAAAAGGGCCTGTCGGTCGCCTTCGACCTCGCCACCCACCGGGGCTACGATAGCGACCACGAGCGGGTGAAGGGCGACGTCGGCATGGCCGGGGTCGCCATCGACAGCATCTACGACATGCGCACCCTCTTTTCCGGCATCCCGCTGGACGAGATGAGCGTCTCCATGACCATGAACGGCGCGGTCCTGCCCATCCTCGCCCTCTTCGTGGTCGCCGCCGAGGAACAGGGCGTGCCGCCGGAAAAACTCTCCGGCACCATCCAGAACGACATCCTCAAAGAGTTCATGGTGCGGAACACCTATATCTATCCGCCCACACCTTCGATGCGGATCATTTCCGACATTTTTTCATATACTTCCGCGCATATGCCAAAGTACAATTCGATCTCGATTTCCGGCTATCACATGCAGGAAGCCGGGGCGACGGCGGACCTGGAGCTGGCCTATACCCTGGCCGACGGCATCGAGTATGTGCGGGCCGGCGTCGCGGCCGGCATGACCGTGGACCAGTTCGCCCCGCGCCTGTCCTTCTTCTGGGCCATCGGCATGAACTACTTCATGGAAGTGGCCAAGATGCGGGCCGGCCGCCTGATCTGGGCCAAGCTCATGCAGGACGAGTTTCGCCCCAACGATCCCCGGTCCCTGTCTTTGCGCACCCACTGCCAGACCTCCGGCTGGAGCCTGGCCGCCCAGGACGTGTTCAACAACGTCACCCGCACGGCGGTCGAAGCCATGGCGGCGGTCAACGGCCAGACCCAAAGCCTGCATACCAACTCCCTGGACGAAGCCCTTGCTTTGCCGACCGATTTTTCCGCCCGGATCAGCCGCAACACCCAGCTCTTCCTACAGATGGAAAGCGGCCTGACCAAAACCATCGATCCCTGGGGCGGCTCCTGGTACGTCGAGCGCCTGACCCACGACCTGGCCGCCCGCGCCCTGGAACACATAGCCGAGGTGGAAAGCGTCGGCGGCATGGCCAAGGCCATCGAACAGGGCCTGCCCAAACTGCGCATCGAGGAAGCCGCCGCCCGCACCCAGGCCCGCATCGATAGCGGCCGCCAGAGCGTGGTGGGCGTCAACCGCTACAAGCCGCTCATCGCCGACGACATCCCGGTCCTGAAGGTCGACAACGCCGCCGTCCGCGCCAGCCAGATCGAAAAGCTGAACAGGCTCAAGGCCGAACGCAACCCTCTTGAAGTGGAAGCCACCCTAAAGGCGCTCGAGGACGGCGCCCGCGGCGACGGCAACCTCTTGGCCCTTTCCATCGACGCGGCCCGCGCCAAGGCCACGGTCGGGGAAATCAGCTATGCCTTGGAAAAGGTCTTCGGCCGCCATAGCGCGCAGATCCGCACCATCCAGGGCGTCTACATGAAAGAAGCCGCCAACGACCCGCTTACCGCCCGGGCCAAGGCCATGGTCGAAGCCTTCGAGGCCGCCGACGGCCGCCGCCCCAGGATCCTGGTCGCCAAGATGGGCCAGGACGGCCACGACCGCGGCCAGAAGGTCATCGCCACCGCCTTCGCGGACCTCGGCTTCGACGTCGACATCGGCCCGTTGTTCCAGACCCCCGCCGAAGCCGCCCGCCAGGCGGTGGAGAACGACGTCCACATCGTCGGCGCAAGCTCCCTGGCGGCGGGCCACCTGACCCTGGCGCCGGAACTGATCAGCGAACTGGCCAAGGCCGGCCGCCCGGACATCATGGCGGTGATCGGCGGGGTGATCCCGTCGCAGGACTATCCGGCGCTGTATGAGGCCGGCGTGGTGGCGATCTTCCCGCCGGGGACGGTGATCGCGGAAGCGGCGATTGATCTGCTGGAGAAGTTGAACGCACAGTTGGGGTATGCGCAGGGGGCGAGGCGCGTTCCAAATGTTCCTTAGGGGCGAGGACGATCTACCTTCGCCCCATCCGCAGGACTCGCTCGAACCAACCAGAATCGGTTGAAGCTTTCTGGTCATCACTTGAGCCCGGCGCGCTAACTTCCTCGATAGCAGCAGCCAGGACCGCCGCAAGGCCTCTGGGCTTAGCGGACGCGAGTTTCCCGCTGTTTCCAAATACGCGATACATGGTGTTCCGATCACGGGTCACTCTAACGAAGGCACTCGGCTCGCCTTCCGCAGTCGTCAAGGTCCGAAACTCATCAAGCGACAAGCCGATGATGCCGTCGAATCCGCACACCAACGTCAGCCAAACCGATTGTGAAGTACGTTCAAGCGAAGCAATCTCTTCCAAAGCGTCGCTATTGAATGTGAATTGCCAAGGCGCCAGCCTCTTTGAAGAATGCTTTACAAAGAGTCCGACCCGATCATTTAGTTGGAAACAGTTAACCCAGCCAAAGCTATCTGCACTCTGAATAGTTATCGGAACTGACGACTCAACGATTAGGCTTCGAAGAACTATGCCGTGATAGCGTTCATATTCCGGTATCATTTGATGTTCTTCATGAAATGAATTGAACCAGCGTACTTGTAGTACAACCGGCCCTTGCCGAGATCGTTGGTAAATATCTTTAGCGAGTGACGTGCGGTTGACTGACTTTTCCCCATCATGCCGCGCGCTCGACTGATAGAAATCTTTTCCTCCGGCGTCATGCTCGGATAGACCGGTGCAGATTTCTGGATGCTTAAGTCGCGGTCCACATTGTCGGACATTCGCAATATGAACCGCCGGAGGTACTCAGGGAAAGCATTGCCCTCTAGAGCGTCAGCAAGGCGAGCCATCTTACTCGACATGCTGCCCTGCCCCTCAATAATCTCATCGATTTCCACGGTGTGATCAAACAGCGAAAACGCCATTTCCCCGCGATTGATATCGACCGTGGACCTGTCGATGCTTGCGGCCGAAACTGCAGATATACGCCCATCGCTCAACCAAACAGGAGAGCCCTGCCCCGAATTAATTGATTCCAGCGACAGACGGTGGAACATGAAGCATCGGTGCCAATCGGCATACAGCGCCTCGGGAATAGTAAGCTCGAAGTATTCTAAATATTTCCCCCTTGATCCAAACATTCGAGCGCGCTGAATGTAGGTATCCTGCTGCATGCGGTGCGCAACATCGCGCGTAAAAAACATCGACAGAAGATTATCGAACGTGACACCCCGAGAGACGATGTTGCCACCAATTACAATCGTAAATAGCGAGGATGGGTTAGTAGCAGACTGGCCATTCTGACGGAAATCACTGTCGCTATTTAAAAGTATTACAGCGTTTCGACTGATATTTTCTTGTATGTAGCTTGTTACCTCATCTGGATCTGCGTCACCGTATCGGTCATGCGCTATCTGCCAGATATCCTGGATATACCTATCGAATTTCTTAGATTGTGTGTCGACCAACGAAGCAAGGGCTTCCTGCATGGCGGTCCAATCACTCTTGTGATCCGCCTTTTTTCCACTGGTATGGATAAGCATCGAGTAGTTAGTTTCAACGCTATTGTTATAGATGTTCAGATAGGCGACATTTACCAGAAAGCTAAATAAGGCCGACCGAGCAAACTTGGGATCGTCGATCTTGTCTTTAAGTAAAGTGAGCCTGAACTTGTTCTTATTTTTTCTTAGTTCCTCGTCCTCAAAGGGGAAGAAGACGTCTTGACCTGTGTAGTGCGCGTGTGGAGGAAACTTAACCCAAAGCTGTGCGTCGTTGTCAAACGTGTTGTTTAAATCTAGACGGGCGGGAGTCGCGGTCACTCCTATATAATCGCCCGTCGTTCCCAAAATATCTGAAATGAGTTTATTAATTTTCGTTTTCTCAGATCGGTTTATCTTGGCATTTGGCGAAGCATAGTCGGCCTCGTCATCTATAACGACGATATCCCTCATTGCGCCAATTTTGTTGTACAATTTTTGGAGGTCTTTAGCATTCTTCTTGCAAAAGATCACATGCTGCCCCTTAGACAACCTGATAGTCGGATCCATGACCTCCGAAAAATTCTGTGCGGATGGGGCTAAGCCAGATGATTTGAACCGTCCAAGATTTTGGCCAAGGAGATCGACGCTGTCGTTCAACAAATGGACGATCATGCGCCTGCCTTCATCGAGTAGCTTGGCGGTCAGACAAATCATCATCTCGGTCTTTCCGCTTTGGGGCTCTCCGTAGATGACGAAAGACTTCCGACCCTCACCTGACAAACTTTGAAGAGCATCCCTAACTGCGTGCTCGATGCAGACTACGGACTTTCCGGTGTCAGTTAACCGGCGCAATTGCCGTAGGTATTGATCGCTCGGCTTACCGCCGGCTTTGAATTTGGATAGGTCGAACGATTTCGGCATAGTCCCTCCCCGCAGAAGGAACAGCGTAGCTATAGGCTCAGCTAAGCGCAACGTAGGCGCGAGGCGTCCGCCATTGCGCATCCGTCGATAGTAGTATTTTCTGCCCCGATTTGCCGGGGACAACATGCGACTCACTTCGATCCATCCGTTTCCAGCGCGCATGGCTCCGGAGTTGGCCCTCAAGACCATTGCGAACTTGGGTCCAGAAGCCATTGTCCTTGATCCGATGTGTGGTTCGGGAACGGTTCTTAGGGCCGCAGTCGAGAGCGGAAATCAATGCATTGGGTTCGACCTGGACCCCCTTGCGGTCTTGATGTCCCGGGTTTGGACGTCACCGCTAACGGTCGGTCTTGTGAAGGAGGCGCAGAGGATAGCGCACTTGGCAGCTTCTGTTGCTGCTGAGGTGCCATTTTGGCAAGACGAGGAAACTCGAAAGTTTGCGGAATTCTGGTTTGAGGAGAAGCAGAGAATTCGCCTTTCGGCTTTGGCCCGAATTCTCCTCGACTACGAAGGGCCACATAAGGACGCGCTTCAACTGGCGATGAGCCGACTCATAATTACTAAAGAGAGAGGCGCCTCAATTGCGAGGGACACGTCACATAGCAGACCGCATAGAGTGTTTTATAAAAACGATTTCGATGTGCTCACTGCGCTACCAATAGCTGCAAAGCGAATTGAAGACCGACTTAACCCCGGTGCAATTGGAGCCAAGGCAGCGGTGGAGCGTAGCGACGGGCGCAAAATGCCCATTGCTTCGGCGAGCGTAGATGCGGTCATCACCTCTCCCCCTTATCTTAACGCCATAGATTACATGCGCGGGCATCGGCTCGCTCTGATCTGGTTGGGCCACACACTTCAAGATTTGAGAAAAATTCGTAGTTCTTCGATTGGTGCAGAAGCAGCTACGCCAACTGACCCAGAGCTTGTACTCCCGGCCTATGAAATTACAGGCACATTAGCTGGAGCCAAGGCCAAGATCGTTGAGCGGTACCGATCGGACATACAACGATTGATGAAAGAACTTCGGCGCGTCGTAAAGCCCGGCGGGACGGTGGTTGTTGTCGTCGGCAATTCAAATATTGCAGGCGTGCCAATCGCAAATGCAGCGATAAACCAGGCCAGCGCAGAGAGCGTTGGTTTCGTACTCTCCAATTCGTTCGAGAGGGATTTGCCCACACAAAGCCGCTACCTCCCTACGCCCGCTTCAAGTCAGAGCTCGCTTGGGCGACGGATGCGTACTGAGACAGTCCTGTCCTTCGCCGCGTGAATCCGTTGTCATCTCGAACTCACTACATAGTTGAATTGCACGGAGCATTACGGCGTCACGGCGGGCCCATGACAACAGATGCGGCCTACAATCTGCTTCGCTCGCAAAAATTGGTCCGTCCTGGTGATGACGACATAATCCAGCGCGATGGGGGAACGAGGTTTACTAAGGAACTTAGATTCGCGCGGAAGGAGCTAGCTGACGCCGGGCTTCTGGCTATTACTCCCCGAGGCATTTGGTGTCTCAATGACCCGAGAGGCGCTGCACCGATGACTGCTGTCGCAGCGATGGATTTGGTAACAGCCAACAGGAAGCGTCGCACAGACAAACGGCGACCTTAAGTCTCCCTTGCCGCCGAGATTTGAGAGGCCGCAGGTGATACTACCTCTGGGTGCCGCCGTTTGGCCTCTACCCAATGGTGCCGCGCGCGCGAACTTTGCGTAGCCGCCCCTTCTTCGAAGGTGGGGTGGAAAGTGAGCTGAACTCGATCGAATACGCTTCCACCTTCATTTTCACTACTGGGATCCGAAGTTGTCGGCCGACCATAACGAGTTGATCCTCGTGGGCCGGATCAATTCGCGAGCCGAGGAAGATCTTCCTCACTGCATCCTCGATCCCATAAGACGCCGCACCGCGTCCATTACGAAAGATGCGCCATTCGCGTTCGCTCGCCCATCGCACTGTTTTGCTTGAAAGGCAGTGGCGGGCCTTTTCGCGGGGCGTACTCCGGTCGGCAAGGAGCACCGGTTCCTGTTCGGAATACATCATTCTGGTTATGGCTACCTCATCATCGAGACCTCTGATGAGGGCGTTAAGATTGTACTGCACACACATCCCGCGAAACTGATCTGCGTAATGCGCCCACATCGGCTCGTGGTTGAACACCTCCGACAGCGAAGCAATTCCAGTAGCCTCCAACGCAGCTTCGACTTCCTCTTGCCGCCGGGAACCGCTTGAAGCACCAGCCAAGCGCTGAGACACGCGGTGGATCCCCTCCATCGGGTCATTCATTTCCGATAGGAGGGGACAGAAGATATGGCCGCCCAAAAGCGCGCCGATCTCCTGTTGCAGACTTGTGAGCGGACGGTAGCGGTATAGGTTTAAAGGCTTCGCGTAGATCTCGATCTTGGCCATACAAATCTCCGCGCGAAGGGGATGCACCAACGCCCTCAGACCTACCCCCGAAACACCGCACAAATCTTATTCCCGTCCGGGTCCCGCACATAGGCCAGGTGCATGGGCCCTAGGCTCCCGTTCCTCTGCCCCGGCGGGTCTTCGATCGAGGTTCCGCCCGCCGCGACGCCCGCGTCGTGGAAGGCCTTCACCTGCTCGGGGGATGAGCACTTGAAGCCGATGGTCCCGCCGTTGGCGTGGGTGGCGGGCTCGCCGTTGATGGGTTCGCTGACGCAGAAGGTGCTGCCGGCGTGGCGGTAGAACAGGCGGCGGTGGCCGGCTTCGGCCGTGTGGGCCATGGGCTCGCCCGCGCCCAGGACCGCCAGGACGGCGTCGTAGAAGCGCTTGGAGCGCTCGATGTCGTTGGATCCGACGACGATGTGGTTCAGCATGGGCGGCCTCCTTATTGAATCCCGACGAGTTCGATCTCAAAGACCAGGGTGGCGTTGGGGCCGATGTCGTCGCCCGCGCCGCGTGCGCCGTAGGCCAGGTTTGAGGGGATGACGAGCCGCCACTTTGAGCCCACGGGCATCAGTTGCAGGGCCTCGGTCCAGCCGGGGATGACGCGGTTGACGGGGAAGCTGACGGGGCTCTGGCCGGAGGCGTCGAACTCCTTGCCGTCGATCAGCGTGCCGCGGTAGCGGGTGCTGACCGTGTCCGACGCCGTGGGCTTGGGTCCGGTTCCGGCGGTCAGGATTTGATATTGCAAACCGCTGGTCGTGGTGATGACGCCGGGCTGGGCGCCATTGGTCTTCAGGAAAGCTTCGCCTTGCGCGCTGTTGGCTTGCGCCGCGGCGGCGGCCCGTTCGGCGCGGCTGGCGTTCATCTGGGCCTGCAGCTGGCCAAGCGCCGCCTCCATCTCCTCATCGGTGAAGGCTGGCTTGGCGCCCCCAAGCGCGTCCTTGAGCCCCTTGAAGAACATCTCGGGATCCAGCGGCACGCCGTCGGCGCGCATCTCGTCGCCGATGCCTAAGCCGATCGCATAGCTGGCCCGCGCCTGAGGCGTGGCCGGGACGGCGGTGGTCTGCTGAGCAAAGGCGGGCGCCGAGGCCATCAGGGCCAACGCCAGGGGCGCGGAAAGCAGAAGTCGTCTCATCGGGCGCACTCTTTTGGAGGAAGGCGTTTGGCTTACGGACATCTGAGGGCAGGTTCAATACTCGCGAACCGGCCGTGTCTCGTCCCAAGATGACTTTCCACCCTCGGGCTGATCGGCCAAAGCTTTGGCCATGACCGAACGGCCGCGGCGCGTCCCGCTCAAGACCTCTCTTCCGCGGATGGCGATCGCGGTGGCCGTGGGCCTGCTTTTCCCGCTGCTCGTGCTGGGCACGCCGATGGCGGCGCTGCTGAGCGCCGCGCAGGGTGAGCCTGTCATGGCCCTCCTCGGCTACCTCTTCATCGCCATTCCGCTGGTTCCGGCGGCGCTGGTGCTGGGAGCCCCGCTGTGGATCGTGCTTCACCGCCGGGGCGCCCGGACCCTGGCCGCCGGCCTGGCGGGCGCAGCGCTGTCTCTGGCGGTCGGCGTGGCGATCGGCGTGATCATCGCCCTGGATCGGACCCGAGATTACGCCGGCATGCGATGGCTGGTCCCTTGGCTCACCTCGGTTCCCTGCGGCCTGGTGGGCTGGGGGACGTGGGCCCTGATGTGGAAGCTCGCCTATCCCAAGGCCCTGCAACCGCCACCGCCGGAGAGCGTCTTTTAGAGCTTCATATTCTTCGGCTTGCGCGCCCGCTCCTTGGGCGGGACCTCCGGCGGGGGGCCGTGGCGGTCTTCGATATCCTTTTGGAGGGCGGTGGCGGCCATCAGGTGGGCGGGGAACAGCAAGTCGGCGGCGTCGCCGATAAGCGGGATTTCCGAAAACACCGCATCCACCGCGAGGTAAGCCAGCATCCGGCCGATGGTCAGGCCGGAAGCTTCCGCCCGGAACGCCTGGACGACCAGGAAGCCGCCGGCGCCGAGGCTGTAGAGGATGCCCGCCCCGGGGATCCAGGTCAGGACCCCGTCCATGCCGATGCCGAACGGGCCGACGCCGACCACCCGGTCCGACAGCTTCTTGATCATATTGACCGAGCGCCAGATGCGGTGATGCCGCATGCTCTCCGGCGTCAGGGGCTCCAGGATTTCGATCGTCAGGGGCATCAAATCTCTCAACGCCCGACCTTAACCTTGGGCTCCAAACAACCATATGAGCAATTCGAAAGGGAGGACTGCAAATGATCGTCACCACCACCACGACCGTCGAAGGCAAGCCCGTGCAGGAATATCTGGGCGTCGTCTCCGGCGAGGCGATCCTGGGGGCCAACATCTTCCGGGATTTCTTCGCCGGCATCAGCGACATCGTCGGCGGCCGCTCGGGCGCCTATGAGGAGGTGCTGCGCCGCGGCCGCGACACCGCCATCGCCGAGATGGAGTCCGAAGCCCGCGCCCGCGGCGCCAACGCCGTGGTCGGCGTCGACCTGGACTATGAGAGCCTGGGCTCCAACGGCTCGATGCTGATGGTGACGGCGTCGGGGACAGCGGTGAAGCTGTAGTTCGTCTTTTCCCTCCCCTTCTCCGAAGGGGAGGGTGGCTCGCGCAGCGAGACGGGTGGGGAAGGCCCTTAGGTGAGAGCGCGCCGATCGATGGGGCTCTCCCACCCGCTTCGCCCAAAGGCGAAGCCCCCTCCCCGCGCTTGCAGCGCGCGGTGAGGGAAAAGAAGGAAGCGATTCCAGGGCTAGCTTGCCTCTGCTACGACCCGCCCATGTACGGGCTCAAATCCACCGTCGACGACCTGGCGCAGCGCATCGCCCGCGGCGAGCGGGCGGCGCTGGGGCGCGGGATCACCCTGGTGGAATCCCGCCGGGCCGATCATCAGGCGGACGCCAGGGCCCTGCTGGAGCGGCTGATGCCGCTGACCGGCCGCTCCCACCGCATCGGCCTGACCGGGGTTCCCGGGGCGGGCAAGTCCACCACCATCGAGGCCCTGGGCACAAACCTCACCGCCGCCGGAAAGTCCGTCGCCGTCCTGGCGGTCGATCCCTCCTCGGGCCGGACGGGCGGCTCGATCCTGGGCGACAAGACCCGGATGGAGAAGCTCGCCGCCGATCCCAACGCCTTCATCCGTCCCTCGCCCTCCAGCGGAACCCTGGGCGGCGTCGCCCGCAAGACCCGCGAAGCCATGCTGCTCTGCGAGGCGGCCGGCTTCGACATCGTCATCGTCGAGACCGTCGGGGTCGGCCAGTCCGAAACCGTGGTCGCCGGCATGGTCGATTTCTTCCTCGCCCTGCTCATCCCCGCCGGGGGCGACGAGCTGCAGGGCATCAAGAAGGGCCTGATCGAACTGGCCGACATGATCGTCATCAACAAGGCGGACATCGATCCCAAGCTCGCCGAACGATCCGCCCGGGACTATCGCGCCGCGCTCCATATCCTGACCCCCGCCTCCCCCGACTGGACGCCCCCGGTGCTCACCGCCTCGGGCTTGAAGAACGAGGGGGTCGATGTGCTGTGGTCGCAGATCGAACGCCATCGCCAGGTGATGACCGCGACCGGCGCCTTCGACGCCCGCCGCGCGGGGCAAAATATCCTGTGGATGTGGAGTCAGGTTAACGAACGCCTGGAGACGGCCTTTCGCACATCAGAGGCCGTCGCCGCCCTCGTCCCGGACCTCGAACGCCAGGTCAGAGAGGGAAAACTGCCGGCCAGCGTCGCGGGCGAGCGCCTTCTGGCCGCTTTCGGCATGGTTTAGATTGCGACGGTAGGCCGCACTGGATTCACCATCGGCCTTAATGAGGCGCAAAGAGGTCTGCGCGACACTCCCTCCATGGAAGCGGCGCTCTCAGTTCCCGAGCCTAAGGCTGCAGACCCCGGCATCGTCCGGCGGCTGAGCGAAACCGCGCGCCACGCGATAGAGCCGTTCCAGGGTAGCGAGGCCCTCACGGCGGGGAAGGTCAATCTAATCGGCCTGGACGCCATCGTCGAAGCGCTCGGCGAGCGTTGGCAGGGCCGCCGCGAACAGATTTACGACCACGTCGAGCGGGTTCTTGACCGCAACCTCGGCCCCCACGGCTATTTCGTGCGGGTGTCGGAGACCGACTACCTGGTGTCGGAACCAACCCTTGGCCCCTTTGCCATCCAGGCCACCTGCCTGCGCGCCCTTTCCGAGGTGCTGAAGCACTTCCTGGGAACGATCAGCGTCAAGGCGATGAGCGTCTGTAAGGTCACCAACCTTACCGGCTATGAAATCGTCGCCGTTCCCGTCGATCCCCACGAGGCCAACGCCGGCGAACGGCGCGAGATCAAGACGCGCGAGGACGAAGCCGCGGCGGCCGCCAAGGAGGACGCCGATCGCTCCCTGCTCTCCCCCGAGCGCTGGAGCCCCTTCGTCGCAGGCAACGGCCGCAAGGTTCGGGTCAGCTGCAAATTGGAGCCGGTGTTCGAACTCAAGGGCAACACCCGCATCGGCTACCGGCTATCGCGCCGGGTGATCAATGTCGAAAATGATGAACCCCTGACGCCCCAGGAAATCGGCAACCTCTCCCGCGGCGACCTCTTAAAGGTCGACATGGCCACCATCGCCCGCGGCCTCACCCGCCTCGACAGCGAAAGCGGCAAGGGTCCGGCTCTAAGCCTGATCATACCCGTTTCCTTCGTCACCCTCTCCAACCACAGCGGCCGGCAGATGCTGGCCACCGCCTTTTCCAAGGCCCGCGAAAAGGTCATGGCAGGGGTGATCTGCGAGGTCTGCGACATCGAGGACGTGCCCCAGGGCCCCCTGCTGTCGGCGGTCTCCCTGATCAAGCCCTGGAGCGTCCTGGTGATTGGCAACCTGCCGGAGGATCCGGCGCGGGCGACGCCCGTGATGCGCGACGCCGGCATCCAGGCGATCTCGGTCAACTGCCCGGCCAACCTCGATGGCGACGCCGAATTCCTAGGCTGGGCCCGCGACGCTATCAAGGCCGCGACCCGGGTCTCCAAGACAGTGATGGTCTACGGCTGCACCCCCCGGCGCCTTGGCATGGCCGGGCTGATGGGCGCCACGCACGCGAGCGTTGGGTAGCTCCTGAAATCCTTCCCGGCAGGGGGAGGATTTGGAAGAGTCCCGCCTACTGCTCGGCGAACTGCCGCGCCTGGTCGACCCACTTTTCCCGCACCGCCCGGCCCTTTAGATCGAGCGCCTTGTCGACGTTTTCGAGGTCGCTCTCGGTCCAGGAGGCGATCTCGGAGAAAGTCCGGATGCCCATGTCGCCGAGCTTGGCGGCAAGGGTGGGCCCGACCCCGAACAGGCGGGTGAGATCGTCCGCCGCCATGCTCACCGCCGTGACGGTGTTTTCCATGGTCTCGGCGGCGGATTCGGTCACCGCCCCGGACGCCGCTTCAACGGTTTCGACAAGGACCTCCGCCGCCTCATCGGCGGCTTCGACGGCCGCCTCCGCCAGCTCGGCGCTGGTCTCGGCCACCGCTTCCACCAGCTTGAGCTCCGGCGCATCCGGAGCGACCGCCGGCTCTTCCGGCGGGGCGACCGGTTCAGGCGCCAGGGCGGCGGCGATCTCGGTGACCGTCGTTAGCTCGACCAGCGGCGCCAGCGGCGGGGCCGCGGGCATCTCGAACTTGAAGGCCTCGAGATTGATCGGCTTCATGAACTGGCTGGCCCACCAATAGGCGACCCCGACCCCGGCCATCCCGGCATAGGCGGCCCAGAATGGCGAGGCCGCGCCGATCGGCAGGCGCCAGAGTTTCTCCGCGCCGGCGGTGTCGAAATCGAACTTGGGAAGGTCGACCTTGGGAAATTCGAATTGCGGAAACGGTGTCACGGGCGTGGCTCCTCGTGAAATCAAGGGATTGTGCACCGCACCCTAACACCAATTGCATTGCAGCAAAGCGACAACCAAAGCTTGGCTTTTATAAATTCCACACGCGCGCTTCGCCGCCATTCTGGCCAAGGTTGTGCGCGATCCAGCGGCAGATTTCGCCAACCGGCCCCTCGATCCCCGCCGGCGGACTGAGGATCGCCAGCGCGCAACCGTTCATTTTCAAGGGATCGTCCAGGGGCCGAAGCCTCGTTTCCGCGATCAGGACCGGACGCCTAACTGAGGTCTCCAGATCGCGCAGGAAACGGTCGAAGGTCTCCAGATCCTTCAGGGGCAGCCAGATCATCACGCAGGCGGCGGAATTCTTGGCCACGGCCTCGGCGGCGGCCTGGACGCAGCGGCGATAGTCGTCGCCGCGCTCATAGGGCGGATCGATATGGATGAGCACCGGCGTCTTGCCGGGGATACGCGCCGGCGCGATGGCGAAGCCGTCGGCCTGCAGGATCTCGGCCCGCTCGCCCATCAGATTGGCCAGGTGCGCATGGTCGTCGGGGCGCAGTTCGCAGGCGATCAGCCGGTCCCCCGGCCTAAGCGAGGCGGCGATCAGCATGGGCGAGCCCGGATAGAGCCGGACCCCCGCCCCCTCATTGATCCGCGCCGTGGCGGCGATCAGCACCTCAAAGGCCTCGGGCGCGTCCCCCGCCCCCATCAGCCTGACGATCCCCGCCTCGGCCTCCCCCGACCGCCTGGCCATGTCGCCCGTCAGGTCGTAGGCGCCCGCCCCCGCATGGGTGTCGATGACGGTCAGCGGACCCGCAATGCGGGTCATCCGGTCGAGCAGGACCGTCAACGCCGCATGCTTGGCGAGATCGGCGAAATTGCCGGCGTGAAAGGCGTGGCGGTAATTCACGGATAGACCTTTGCGAGCTCTGCGGGAGTGTGACCCACCGGCAGGGCCATGCCTAGCGCCACCACCTCCCCCGCGAGCGAAGCGCAGCGGCGGGAGGTAGCTACCGGCTCACCTCAAACGTCATGCTGTAGTTCGTGGTCTTGGGAACGGGCTTTTGGCCCTGCGGCGCCTGGGCGGGGTAGCTGGTCTCCAGGATATAGCGTCCCGCCGTCGGCAGGGTGACGCTGGCCTTGCCCTGGGCGTCGGTCTTGCCGCTCAGGGAGAACATGCTGCCCTCGGCATAAACATCCCCCGCCCGGCGGATGTTGAACTCCACCCCGCCAACGCCCTGGCCGTCGTTCAGCAGGGTGAACTTGAAAGCGTCGCCCAGGAAGATCTCGTTGGGGTGGGTCTGGGGCCAAAGCTCAAAGCCCGCATTGGTCGGTTTGACGGCCCCACCCGTCGGGGCGCCGCGCGTCACATAGACATCGGACCGCAGATAGCCGCTCGACATCGCGGCCTCCGCGCCCGCGGGGACGTTTGCCTCGTCGATCTGGTTGGGGTTGGCCTTGGGCGCCGGGCCCGCCCGTCCCGCCGGCTGCGGCGGGCGAACTTGCCTCCAGGCGCCGTCGATCAGCACCGCCTTGCTGGTGCGCTGCAGCCGCTCCCCGGTGGAAATCTTCCAGGTGCCCTCCTGGGAAAGATGCGGCTCGATGATCGACATGCCTTTCAGCGCCATCCCTGGGCCAATGTTGGCCGTCTCTCCATCCGGCCCTGTGGCGAAGAAGTCGCCCAAGGTGCGGATCGGACCCATAGCCTGGAACGCCACCTCGGCGCCGTGGGCGGCCTGGATGGTCACAAAGTCGCGGTTGGTGCCGAAAACCGTGGGCTCCAGATAGGGACCGTTGGCGATGACCGGGCTCGCCATCGCCAGCAACAAGACGGCGCTGGCGCCCATGCCGAAGGCTCTGCGCATTTTCTGGTCCTCACTAAGCTTAGAAGCTTGCTAATGCGAACCATTCGCAGATACAAGGCCTTCCTGTCGGTTTAGGGAGTTCCTCTATGTTGATCGCCGCCCGCGCTCTTTTGGGAAGCGTCGCCGTCGCCGCAGTCTCGGCGGCCGCCGCCCATGCGGGTGAAACCCACCAGGTGCGCGCCGATCATGTGCTGGGGACCAGCTTTGAGATGGCTGTGGCCGGAGTCAGCGAGGGTGAGGCCGCTCTCGCCTTCGCCGTGGCGCGCACCGAGATCGACCGCCTGGACGCGATTCTCTCGGGCTGGCGCCCGGACAGCGAGCTCTCCCGCCTCAACGCCTCGGCCCGGTTGGCTGTCTCGCCGGAACTCTTTGAGGTGATCGCCGCCTGCGAGGCCTGGAGCGCCAGGACGGACGGCGCTTTTTCCGCGCGGCTCGGCAAGATCGAACAGGCCCTGCGCGCCGGTGAGACCTCCAGCAACGCGCTTTGCAAAATAGCCTTGGCGGCCGATGAATCTCCCGGCCTCGACGCCGTGACTCGCGAGATCACGCGTCCCGATGGAGTCGTCTTCGCCCCCGACGGCCTCGCCAAGGGCTATGTCATCGACAAGGCCCTTGCCGCCGCCCGCCAGGCGGCCCCCTGCGCGCGGGGCATGATGCTCAACATCGGCGGCGATATCGCCTGTTTCGGAACCGATGGCGCGGGCCATGAATGGGCCGCCGCCATCGCCAATCCCGCTGACCTCTCCGACAACGCCGCCCCCGCCCAGACCATCCGCCTTTCCAACCAGGCCCTGGCGGTCAGCGGGCCCGGCGCCCGCGACGTCCTCATCGGCGATGAGGCCTTCTCCCATATCCTCGATCCGCGCACGGGCCGGCCCGCCGCCCGGATGCAGGTCGCCGTCACCGCCCCCCGCGCCGCCGGCGCGGACGCCGCCGCAACCGCCCTGGCCAGATCGGAAGAGC